>CAZTIH010000024.1:0-27480 GCA_964613675.1 uncultured Candidatus Competibacteraceae bacterium | reverse complement strand
TATTGAAAGATCAATTACTTGAGTACAATTTGCTGGGGCAACTGTCGGCACGGGATGCCGCAACAAATACCTTGCAATGGTTGCGAGAACAGTTAAATGCGAGTTCGATAGAACAGCGTTCGTTACCATTAACCATTGTTCTGAATCATGCACAGACGATTTTGCGTCAGAAAGCCCGTGCAGATGAACAGTTAGAGACTCTGCTTGCGTTGCCGACCGCCGAACACTTGGCAAATTTATTGCGCAATTACAGTGACTTCCATCAGGCGCGGGTGGCACAAACCGAAGCAATGGGACCGCCATTAGTGGGTTTGGCAGGATTATTAACCTTGGGATTGTTGTTTGTGGGCTACCGATTACAGCGTAGCTACTTTGCTCTGGACATTGCGAACGAGCGGCTTTCCCACATCAACGAAGAATTAGAAGAGCGAGTGCAGATTCGTACCCAAGAGCTAACTAAGGCGTTACATGATCTGAAAGAATCTGAAACGCAGCTTATTCAATCTGAAAAAATGGCCTCCTTGGGACAGATGATTGCGGGCGTGGCTCACGAGATCAACACACCGTTGGCGTACACCCGTAGCAATATCGCGCTGATGGCCGAGCAGTTACCACAAGTGGCGGGGGTAGTTGAACATGCGGCTAAACTCGACGAACGCGATGAGGCGGCTGGCCCTGTTTCCCAATTAATTCAACTACTTGAGCGACTTGGGCCAATGACAGAAGAGGCAAAGGCGTTGCATGAAGATGGTTTAGTGGAAGAGATGGTGGAGCTAAGTCAAGTCTGTCTGCAAGGGTTGGATAGCATTGCGCAGATCGTCAAAAGTTTGAAAGATTTTAGTCGTTTAGATCGAGAAAGAATTGAAAATGTCGATTTAAACAAGGGGTTAGAAGACGTTCTGTTAATCGCTAATAACGCGCTTAAGCAGAAAGCGGAAGTGATTCGCGATTTAGCGCCTTTGGAAATGGTTCGGTGTGCACCGTCACAAATTAACCAAGTGTTCTTAAACCTCATCATGAACGCGGCTCAGGCTTTACCCGAGAGTGGTGGGACCATCACGCTGCGAAGTCTTGATCTTGGCGATAAAGTACAGATTCAAATTGCAGATAACGGAAAAGGAATTCCCGCAGAAATTCTGCAAAAAATCTTCGATCCTTTTTTTACCACTAAACCCGTGGGTCAAGGTACCGGATTAGGGCTATCCATTGTCTATAAAATTATTCAATCTCACAGTGGTGAGATCCGAGTAGAATCGACTGTGAATGTAGGTACTTGTTTTACTGTGACTTTACCGAAGAATGCGCCGAGCCAGCGAGTTGCGGCGTAAACTTGTGGCGCATCTATTTTGAGGAGAATGTGTCATGTCTGAACAACCTACAGTGTTATTCGTCGATGACGAACGTAACATCTTGATTTCATTAAAAGCTTTGTTTCGCGGGCGTTATCGTATCTTGTTAGCGAACAGTGGCCCAGAAGCGCTTGAGATTCTGAAACGCGAGCATATTCAGGTACTCGTAAGCGATCAACGGATGCCGGGTATGGAGGGGGTTGAGCTACTGCGACAAGCTAAAGAGATCTCTCCAAATACATTAAGACTTCTGTTAACGGGTTATGCTGATCTGAAAGCTATTGTCGATTCGATTAATGAAGGCGAAGTGTTCCGCTTCATCAATAAACCTTGGGATAATGATGCACTACGCGCTTTAGTAGATTTAGCGATGCGTGCGGCGATTGAAACCGGGGATATAAGCGAACCAAGTGGCCAGACGACAGCTATCGTGTTAGACGATTCGGCGGCACATCATTTGGGCCTTATCTCTTCTGCTCAGCCCAAAAAAGAGGTTCTCGATCCAATTTTAGATGCGGGAATTTTGGTACTAGATGATGGTGAAGAGATTCTGCAACAGGTACAACGTCTTGTGGGAATTGCAATTCCCGTTTACGGCGCGAATAGCGTTGAATCGGCTTTGGCCTATCTGAATACGTCGCCCATAGGGGTCGTGATTTCTGAAGTTGAAGTTAATTCGGTAGATACGACGGATTTTATCAAACTTCTAAAGGCTGAATATCCTGCAGTAATGACAATTGTTTTGACGCATCAGATGGATGCCAGTACGGCAGTAGAACTTATTAATCAAGGTCAAGTATTCCGTTATTTGCGAAGACCCATTGGCGATAACTGGTTACGATTAAGTCTGCAACAGGGAATGCAGTTTTACCAACGCCACTGCCATGATCCGAAGCTCCTGGTTCGTCATCAAGTTGAACCTATTAAAGCGCGCCAACCGAGTTTTGCGGGCAGAATGTTGAGTCAAATCAAGTCTTTGGGGCAAAAATGGTTGTTGGGCGTGCGTACATAGCGTTGTATTAGCGTGCTTTCAACAATCTTTCTGGTTAACTAACCTGGTTGAGTAATGAGCGATCATCCGATGAAGATTTTATGTTGTCTTAATACGCTGTTTTTATTCATATTATTGGGAAGCTGGGGCAATGTAGTGATCGCGACATCTTTAGATGACCACGCCCACACACATCATTCTGAGATTTCTGATGACAAAGCATTTTTGCTAGAAATGATCCCTCATCATCAGGAAGCAGTCGAGACTTCGGCATATCTGATGACCCGAACCACTCGCCCAGAAATCAGGCAATTTGTTGAAGCCGTGATTGCAGTGCAGACTGCTGAGATCGACCAAATGAAGGAGTGGTTCAGAACCTGGTTTCTGATGGATTATGTAGATCAACAGCAGTATCAACCCATGATGCGCCCTTTAACAGATAAAACAGGAGGGGTATTAGATCAGCAATACATGGAGGATATGATTTTGCACCATCAAGGGGCTATTGAGATGGCGCAGTCCGTGTTGAAAGTTACGGAACGTCCCGCACTAAGAGCTTTTGCAGAACGCATTATCGCAACACAAAATGAAGAAATTGAATCACTGCGTCGTTGGCTGGAAGACACCTCAGAAGGCAACTTATCTCCAACAAACCTTCACGCTCATTAAGAAATCCATAATAGACTGAGTTAGCGCGTTAACCGACGGGCTAACTTTTCGAGGGGTATCTGTAATGAGGTTAAATCAACTGACTTTACTGATTTCGATCAATGTGTTGATGGTAACTTTGAGTGGATGTGCAGATATTGCACGGGGAATTACAGAAGGGATTATGTCTGCAAACCGCCCAGCAGATGAATGGGTAGATCGTCCCATTTGTCTGATTAATGGTCGACAACAGACGGGATTGGGTCAAGAATTAGCCCAGCGCGATGCCAGAAATAATGCTCAATTAAAAGTATTAATGGTGCATGGTATTGGCAATCAGTTGCCAGGCTATTCGGCACGCTTACAAAGCAAGTTAATGGATGCGTTAGGATTATCCGTAATTGCAGGGCAATTTCGCGAAATTGAAATACCGTTGCCTTCCGATTGGGAACATCAAGATTTTGAAGGCCCCATAGGGCATTTGCGAGTTCATCGCTATCAAAACCGAGAAGAAACGCAAGAGTTATTATTTTACGAACTTACATGGGCCATGATTACTGCGGCTCAAAAACGACAGCTTGATTTCGATAGTTCTTACGAATTTTCCTTTAGGCGAGCACCACTTAACGCTAGTTTGAAAACTTTTTTCAACAATAGTATTCCCGATCCCTTAATTTATTTAGGGCAATATCAACCACACATTTTATCGGCAGTAAGTCAAGCCATGTGTTGGATGACCCAAGGAGATTGGGACGATTTACCCGATCGCGTTACCCAATTTTGTAATCCCTATCACCCAAACTCGGCGCATCAATTAGCCCAAGATCATTTTGCGATTATTACCCATAGTTTGGGCAGCCGAATTATCTTAGATACCTTACAATCTATTGCCCGTAATAATGATCCAATAAACGATCAAAATCGGCAGTCATTACGGCGTACATTGCAGCAAACCACCATTCCAATTTACATGTTAGCCAATCAATTGCCTCTCTTACAGATGGGATTTGATCGACCTCCAGTTGTTGGTCAAATAGACGATTATTGTCGTGCAGAAGGACGGCAGTACGAACATCGACATTTTCGGCAATTATCTATTATGGCTTTCAGCGATCCCAATGACATTCTAAGCTACCCCGTTGCACCGCGATTTGCAGATGATTTTGTGGATTCACGAGTCTGCCCTGCTTTCACAGATGTTCTGATTAACATTGCGCCAGTGCAGTCACTACCGATTGTGGGCGGCATCGCGAACCCAATTAACGCTCATAACGACTACGAAATCGATCCGCGTGTGATTGATCTGATGGTGTGGGGAATCGGTCAACCTGAAACTACAGAATTAGTTGAACAACGCTGTGAATGGCGCGAGCGGCGTAACTAAGCCCCAAGAAAAACTAGGTTAAATCGCCAAATTTTGCTTGCAGAATAGCCAATGCTGTAAGACCCGCCGTTTCTGTGCGCAAAATGCGGGGCCCTAAGCGAACCTCTGTAAAATTCTCACGCTTTACAAGCGCCATTTCATTTACATGCAAGCCCCCTTCTGGACCAATTAACAGATAGATCGGTGTCTGAGGCGCGATTGAGCAAGTGTTTAGAGAATGATGCGCTTTGGGACTTAAGAGCAGTCGATTGTGATTAAAATCTTTTTTATTCAATGAATTAGCTAACCAATTCTCAAGAGACTGCGGGCGATGCAGAATGGGTAAATCGCAACGTCCTGATTGTTCACAAGCAGAAATTGTCACTTGCTGCCAATGTTTCATCTTGCGTTCGATTTGTTCTGAAGACCACGAGCAGACACCGTATTGACAATACAGAGGTTGTATCGCTTGAACGCCCAACTCGGTAGATTTTTGTAAAATAAAATCCATTTTTTCGCCCTTCGCAATCCCTTGAATTAGGGTAATACCCAAAGGGGATTGGGTATCTTTGGGAATAAATTGCTGCAAATGAATTTGAGCTGTTTTTTTAGTGATTTCAACTAATTGCCCGATATATTCGCCCCCTAATCCATTAAATAGGATGAGCTGATCATTTAATTGCAGTCGCCTAACACGGAGGGCGTGATGATAAGTCGCCGCTGGTAATTCAAGCCGTTGTTGAACCGCCAACGGGCTGTCAATAAAACATCTTAATGTCATAATCTCTGATGGCTTTAATTTCGACAATCATATTGCCAAAGGTGAGAACAATGCGTGGCGCAATTTTAGGTGACATTATTGGTTCAACTTACGAATTTCATCCTTATAAAAGTAAGGATTTTCCGCTTTTCAATGAAGGTTCCGATTTTACCGACGACACTGTTTGCACGGTGGCCTTAGGGTTGGCATTGCTCGACCAGCTCAATCCAGCAGAAACCCTTCATGATTTTTGCAAACGTTATCCGCATCGCGGTTATGGCGGAATGTTTCGGCGTTGGATTAGAAGTGATGACCCTCAGCCTTACCACAGTTTTGGTAATGGAGCCGCCATGAGAGTAAGTAATGCTGCCCTATTAGCGACTAGTTTTGAAGATGCGATTGCAAATGCCTCTCTCATTACCGCCATTACGCATAATCATCCAGAAGGATTGAAGGGGGCATACGCAACCACTGCCGCTATTTGGTGGGCGTTTGAAGGAAAGTCCAGCAATGAAATTCGTCAATTCATCACAGAAAAATATAATTACGATTTAAGTCGTTCTGTAGACGAAGTAAGAGAAGTCTGTACTTTCAACGAAACCTGCCAAATCAGCGTCCCTGAAGCGTTGATTTGTGCATTAGAAGCCACCGATTTCATTGATGCCATCCGTAACGCCGTATCTATTGGCGGAGATGCAGATACACAAGCGGCAATTGCCGGAGCGGTTGCCGAAGCGCGTTTTGGTATTCCGAATGAGTGGATCGAAAAGCTCGATTACTACTTATCTGAAGAGCTAAACACCATTCTCCTCAGACTTTACGCCCAACACGCAAAACTGCGCGCAACTCGAAAGCCAATTTTTTAAGTCGTTTAAGAGATCAAATATGGCGCTCATGAAAATTGCCTCGTGGAATGTGAACTCCCTAAAAGTTCGTCTTGAACAGGTCCTACATTGGCTAATTGAAAACCAACCCGATGTTTTGGCACTACAAGAGATTAAAATGGAGGAGAAACATTTTCCTATTGAGGCATTTTCGGCGCTGAATTACCGGGCGTATTGGGCAGGGCAAAAGAGTTATAATGGCGTTGCATTAATAACAAAATTAGCGGGTGAAAATATCCTCACCGATTTACCTCATTTTGAGGATCCCCAACGGCGGATTATCGCGGCGACTATTGGTAACTTGCGGATTTACAATGTTTATGTGCCCAACGGTCAGGCATTGGATAGCGAGAAATTTGAATATAAATTAGCATGGCTAAAAGCATTACATCGCCAAATAGCAAGCGAATTAGAACGCCATTCACAACTCGCTATTCTGGGAGATTTTAATATCGCACCGGATGACTGCGATGTTTATGACCCCATTGCCTGGAAAGATAAGCTGCATTGTAGCCCATTAGAACGTCAGGCATTACGAGAATTAGCTGATTTGGGAATGCGCGATGCTTTTCGTTTAGTTAATTCGGTAGCCCAGCGTTTTAGCTGGTGGGATTATCGTACCAATGGGTTTGCACGGAATCGCGGATTGCGAATTGACTTGATTTTATTAAATGATTTTTTGGCAAAACATTGTCACACCTGCGAAATAGATGAAGGGCCACGGAGATTGCCGCGCCCTTCCGATCATGCCCCCGTTATCGCGACATTAGAAGTCGAGTGAGATGAGGTCGAGCGCCTTTCTTTTCCCTATTTTATGAAGTCTCGTCACTATCAGAAGAGGGGTTAATAGCAGAAGCGACGTCATCCGTACTGCCAACGCTCGCTTTACGGCTCATTTTAGCTTGCAATTCTGCAATGAGTTTAGGATCGAGCTGACGACGAGGTTTGTCGGTTGAGGGAACTGTGTGGACGGATTTTTCCGAGGATTTCTGTAATTTTGGGGCACCATCAGAATCATGCGTCGCTTTAGATTGCGGTTTTCGCCAGGAGGGACGGCCAAGTTTAATGGGTTTAGTCGAGGAGTCGTTGGGAGCAGCATCTGTATGAGGTAACGAAGCGGGCCGCAAATCTTCCGAAGGAGAAGTTACCGAACTTTCTCGGGGCTCTGAAGTTTTTGGCACAAAATGTCGTTTTCTCTGACGATTAATTTTAGGTTTCTCCGAAACTAACGCATCTGATGACTGAGATTCGGCTGTCACTTCAGAATGAATTTCTGATTCATCAGTGGTCTGTTCGGGTTTATTCGATCTTCTCAACGGGAACTTAGGAAGATTATCCCGAGCAATTTGCCGCTGTTCTTCAGTGACTTCGCCTGCTAATTCGCCTTTTAAATCAATGCGTTGTGCTTCATGAATCAAACTCTGTTGATAGCGTCGGGTGCGCGTATATTTCACCATCGCCAAGCGCAAATCCGCCTTGCTGTATCCCCATTCTGAAATTTGTTCTAGCAGTTCCAGATGAATGTTGATCTTTAGGGGTTTGATCACTCGTTGATAGAGCGGGAAAAAAGCCTGTGGATAGGTTTCACAGAGTTTGTGTAATAAAACCCTCGCCCGCTGATGTCGCTGCTCATGAGCTGAAGGGGACGAGGGTTCATCGGACTTTTCCTCTTCAGACGAGGGTTCCGAAGTTTCTGCCGTTTCTGCGACGGCCATCGGTTCAGATGTCTCAGTGATTTGATTGGCGATGGGCTGATCTGACGAGGTAAAAGGTTCGGGTAGTTCATTCGCAAGGGGCAGCTCGGCGGCAGAGTTAGTCGCAGAGGTTGGCAAATCGCTCATGTAAATCGTCCTCAAGACAAGTTGGCTACAGCCAAAGCAGGAAAAATGCCGCGAACCCGACTATTGGGGCCGCAAAAAGGCCGTGCAGTTTAGTGATTTCTCATTCTATTGGGCACTCCTTGTAGGAAACACAAAAAAGAGAGTTTTCTAAAAAAGAGTTTTAATCTGCATTTTTTACGAAAATAGACAGGTAACTACAAAATTTGCAATTTTAGTCCGTAACAAAATCATGAATCCGCTGATACTGTGAACGAGATTTCCGATGCCTTTTTACTGGCAGGCCACTTACTTCTAAGGGGTGATCCGCAGCTTTGGCAGATCATCTGGTTATCGCTACATGTGAGTTTTACAGCCCTTTTAATTGCGACTTTTTTAGCATTACCGATTGCGGCAGCTTTGGTATTACGGCCTTTTTTTGGGCGTAGCGCCTTGGTCGCCCTGTTGAGTACGGCCTTGGGACTTCCGCCTGTGGTCGTGGGACTATTTGTTTATTTAGCGCTCTCGCGTAGTGGCCCTCTGGGTGAATTGCAACTGTTATTTACGCCAAATGCAATGATTATTGCGCAAACCATTCTGATTTTTCCCGTTATTACCGTCATCAGCTATGAGCATTTGCGAGATTTACAACGAGAGTATGACGAACAACTTCGGGTGCTTAATGCTTCAACTTGGGCCACGATGACGACTTTGTTGTGGGAAGGGCGTTCGCGACTCTTAACCGCTTGTCTAGCTGGGTTGGGGCGGGCTTTATCAGAAGTGGGAGCGGTCATTCTGGTGGGCGGCAACATTGCTAATCACACCCGTATCATGACAACAGCAATCGCTCTAGAAACTAGTCGTGGCGATCTGCCATTGGCCCTGGCACTAGGATTTCTGCTGCTTTTCCTCGCCTTATTGGTCAATATTGGTGTCTTAGTATTGCGACAGCTGGGAGATGCAAATGCTTGATTTGCAAAGTGAATTGGCTTTAGGCATGGCGCTTCGTGTCCAGAATTTGAACTACCAAATTTCTGGGAAACAAATTCTTCAGAACTTAAACTTTATGTTGCCCAGCACGGGATTGACGGTGCTTCTCGGGCCTAATGGCGCCGGTAAAAGCGTATTGCTTCGTCTGTGTCAGGGGTTATTGACAACAACGACTGGGCAGATTTTTTGGGATGATCAGAGTCCGCAAAGTTGTCGTCGTGCACTAGGATTTGTTTTACAGAAACCTGTTTTATTGCGTCGTTCTGTTGAGAGTAATCTACGTCATGCGTTGCAGATCAATGGGGTTCCCTTCGTCGATCAGCAACAACACATTGAAAAAGCGCTTGAATTTGCAAAACTTTCAAGGAGAGCACGGGATGGTGCACGGCGTTTGTCAGGCGGCGAACAGCAACGACTGGCTTTAGCAAGGGCATGGATGTTGCGCCCTCGAAATCTTCTGCTAGACGAACCAGCCAATCATCTGGATCCCGGTGCCACTGCCCATCTCGAAGAACAGTTAAAGCGAATTCGCGCCACGGGTGTGGGGTTGTGGTTAGCAACTCATGATCTACAACAGGCGCGACGGCTTGCAGACCGAGTGATGTTTCTACATCACGGTGAGTTGTTAGAAATTACCGATGCGCGGACTTTTTTCATTCAACCCGTTTCCATTGCCGCGCAGGCTTTTCTGCGGGGGCAACTCCTTGATTATGTTTGATTTTAATGTGCTCTATAGAGGCTAAACTATGTCTGTTGTGCGACTTATCATTCCATTGATCTTGAATCTGTTGTTGATGATGTTTGTTCAAGCCGCAGAACCCTTTATCACAGTTGCATCAACAACTTCCACTCGAGATTCTGGACTGTTCGACCATATTTTGCCCAAGTTCCGAATGATGACGGGAATAGAGGTTCGCGTCATTGCGGTGGGGACGGGACAAGCAATTCGTTTAGCAGAACGGGGAGATGCCGATGTTCTGCTGGTTCACGATACCGCTTCAGAGGAAAAATTCGTTGCTGACGGTTTTGGGGTAAAGCGATTTCCATTGATGTATAACGATTTTGTGTTAATCGGTCCGCTTTCTGATCCTGCAACGGTCATGGATGCTCCTGATATTGAAACAGCATTACACAATATTGTGCAGACCGAGCATTTGTTTTTTTCGCGTGGCGACGATAGCGGGACGCACAAAGCCGAGTTGCGTTTGTGGCAATCAGCAGAAATCTCGCCAGTGGGGGAGGCTTGGTATCGCGAAACGGGTTCTGGAATGGGGGCGACGCTTAACATAGCGGCCGCTTTAGACGGTTATGTCATCGCTGACCGAGCTACTTGGGCTACATTCAGAAACCCACGAAATCTCACTCTACTACTTCAGAACGACCCATTATTACACAACCCTTACGGTGTCATTTTGGTCAGCCCCAACAAACATCACCATATCAAAGTGGCGTTGGGACAGCGGTTTATTGACTGGTTGATGAGTGACATTGGGCAACAGACTATTGCGAGCTTTCAGATCGACGGGCAGACCGTGTTTTTTCCGCAAGCAAATGCCCACAGTCGAATCGACAAAACTCTAAGGTGAAGAATGAATGCCCCTACCCACTCGGATTACAGATCAAGCTTTAGTGACTTCTTAATCGTTGCAAACCCAGCGAGGGCAGCTTGGCGGCTGGTGCCTAAATCCAAAATCGGACGAGGATAATTCTGATCCAGACGCACCCCCGCGTTCTGTAATTCCTTAAAGGGGGCAGCGAACGGTTGACGACGCCATTTTGGCGGTAAATCTGCTAATTCGGGTAGATAACGGGCAATGTAAAGACCATCTGGGTCGTAATCCTCGGCCTGCTTCACGGGATTAAACACGCGGAAATACGGGGCCGCGTCCGTACCACAACCCGTTACCCACTGCCAACCTAAGGTGTTACTCGCCAAATTAGCGTCGAGGAGACAGTCCCAAAACCACCGTGCGCCCAGTTGCCATCGCAGACGTCCGTTTTTCACCAGAAAAGAAGCCGTAATCATCCGCACACGATTGTGCATCCAGCCCTCTTGCCAAAGTTGGCGCATCCCTGCATCTACAAGGGGAATTCCCGTCTCACCGCGTTGCCAAGCCGTTAAAAGGTGCAGATTTTCCCCCCAAGGATAGTGGTTAAAACGCTTATCTAAAGGTTCGTTGGGCGTATCAGAATGATGAAACAGAATGTATTGCGCGAATGCCCGCCAGCCCAGCTCCCGTAAAAAGGCTTCGGTTCCCTCATGGCAAAGCGGATTATTTACTTGTTTTTCAATGGCATACCACAGTTGTCGTGGAGTAATCTCGCCAAAATGAAGATGCGGTGACAGTCGGGATACCCCCTCCACCGCCGGAAAATTCCGTTGACGGGCGTAGTTCTGCAATCCAGTCGGCGCGAATTGTTCCCAACGTGCCCACGCCCCCTGCTCGCCGGCTTCAAAAACCGTCCAGAAATTCTGATGCCACGGAATAGTGGGTAAGAGATTGAGCTGTTCGAGGGATAGCGACTGAGGGAGATTTTGGAACGCCCTCAAATTACACGGCGCGGGGAGTGGAGGGTTGACTTTCTGTTGAGAGAACGATTTCCAAAAAGCCGTAAAGACCCGAAAAGTGCCGCCCGACTGGGTTCGCAACCCGTAAAGTGCCGCCCCCCAATCGTCGTCAAAGAGTTCAAGCGAAACGCCCTGTTCAGCGAGGGCCGCCTTGACGTGTCGATCAAACTCAATTTCATCGGGAAACGGCAAAGCATTCGCATAAATGGCCGTGGCGTTTGTGGTCGCGACGAGTGTCAATAAAGTCTGAATCGTCTCCCCACGGCATAAAATCAGACGGTTCTGATGAGACTGCAACGCCTGATCGAGTGCCGCAAGGCTGTGATGGAGCCAGGTTCGACTTGCCGCCCCCAACGGCCAATCGTTCGTGCGGGTCTCGTCCAGAAGGTAAACGGGTAACACAGCACCGCAACGGGCTGCCGCTGACAACGCAATGTTGTCTTGCAGACGTAAATCGCGGCGAAACCAGTAGATAAGGTTCATAGAGTGCAGAATTCCGACAGGTGACTTGGCGAAGACCTCGCGGAGGGGGCGTTGGGTTCACCACAAGATGAGATGTTGGTGCGCCGCAATGCCTCACTCGAACCTCACAAAGTTCACACCGTTCTAGTCGCGAGAAGGGCAATGGATTAATTTACCGCGTGCGGAATGACAGTCCGTGGGGGGAGGCGATTGGCTCGTGAGTCCAATCAGGTGCGTCCCGCGTGCGGTGCACGTATTCCCCAACTCCTGCGGTGATGTCTTCTGCTCCACGGAAACGCTCGCGCTGCGGGATTTCCGGCCTCCTGGTCTGGCCTCTGGTAACGGCGACGCCTCGTGCTTGCTGTGAAGGTTCGAGTCCTTCATCCCTTGTTTTTCCCGCTGCCCTCGGGTAGCTCCCCTCGATGCCTTGTCCCGCGCCAGCATTCGCTCTCGGGTCTTGGCCCAAGCGATACTCAGGTGGTTAAGGGTACCTTGCGCCTTGATTCCAGAACGATTTTCTCCGTTGGGCCGCATCGAGGGCTTTTTTGGGAGCCATTTTGAATGTTGCGTCGTTTTCAAGTTCGTCGTCATGAATTGGGGATGTTATTCAAATTCGATGAATTTCAAGGATTTGTTTCCCCCAGCACCCAATTTTTCTTTGATCCCCAACGTTATTTACGGCTCGAGCTTCACAACCTCAACACCCCCGATTTCGATCATCCGCTCAAAAATTACCTGTTAAGTGCGCACCGCAACGAAGTTGAGGCGCGATTTGTGATCGTAGAGACGGCGGCGAATCAAGTGGCCCTGGTGTCGTTTAACGGGCGATTGAGCCGATTAGTGCCCCCAAATGACTGTCAACTATTTGCGCGTGGGGTCGTCAATGTGACGGTGGAATTGCGCGAGATCGCGACCGAAGTTCCCGTAGCGATTGATCCCCCAACAGCACGACAGCTCCTAAACACGCCGGATCGTCAATTAAACGCCCAAGTACAGGCACGGGTGTTACATCGGGTGATTAACGATTTTCACCTGGGATTGCTCTTGGTGGACGGAAAGGCCGTCCAATCGCTGGCGCCGGGGTTACATGTGTTCTGGAATCTGTATCACCAAATGCAAATCGAGCTATTCGATCTGCGAACGTTGGCGTTAGAGGTGAACGGTCAAGAGCTGTTAACGCGGGATAAATTGGAGTTACGGGCCAATTTAACCTGTGTGTATCGCGTGACGGACCCACTTAAATTGCGCGAAACCGTCACCAATAGTGCCCAAATGATGTACCGCGAATTGCAGTTTGCGTTGCGGGTTGCGATTGGAACGCAAACACTCGACCAGTTGCTCGAAGACAAAAGCGCGATTGACGAGCGTATTTTGGCCCAAATTGTCGAAAAAACGGGTCATTTAGGCATTGAAGTGGATAGTGTGGGTGTGAAGGACCTGATTTTACCCGGCGAGATTCGGGAGTTACTGCGTAGCGTGGTGGCGGCGGAGAAGACGGCATTGGCCAATAACATTCGTCGGCGCGAAGAAACAGCGGCTACCCGTTCCCTGCTCAACACCGCCCGCGTAATGGAAGAAAATCCCGTGGCGTTGCGGTTGAAAGAACTCGAATCCTTAGAGAAATTAGCGGAAAAGGTCGAACATCTGTCAGTTTTTGGGGGCCTCGACGGGTTGTTGCGTGAAGTGGTCAAACTGCGCAAAAAGTCTTAGTGAAAAGATCTCCTGGCGGATTGCTGGCCCTTTAGTGGCGCAATATCGGAAACTCGGAAACGCGGTGCCGTCGGGTTTAGGGCGGGCTGTTGGTACGCTGATTCAGAAGTTATTGTGTGGCGAAGCGATTCCAGATACACCGCCGCACTTTCCCTACTCGCGCTATCGCAACACGGACGCGCGGACTTCAAGCGACAGACGCAGCACGCCAAAATGGCAACTCAAGGCACTTTGAATTCTGAAGCTGCTCTTTGAGGTAATTCTGCAAAAAGATGCTAATTCACGACCATATGTAAGGTGCGATGGATTTCTAAAGACTTCAATTTGACATCCTCGCCGCCCTGAAGGACGGGGCTTGTCGCGCATTTCGGTCAGCTATTCTTGTCAATTACAATGTATCTATGCGTTGCCTACTTTCATGCGCATTTGTTTCTTTTGTCATTTAAGACGAACTAGGAGCCTTTATGACCGACCTCGATTCCGCTACGGCCCTGTTTATGAAGGCCCTTAAGGTCTCTGAAGAAGAAGCCACCAGTTTGGTCACTACCGCCTCGCTGCGTTTAACGCCACCGGGAACCGTTGTCATTCGCGAAGGCGATCAAGCCGAGGCGGCGTATGTGGTGGCCAGCGGTGCCTTACAGGTCCAGGTTCGCGACAGTGCCGGGTTACCGCGCGTGGTGGCGCGTTTGGAGGCGGGGACATTATTTGGGGAACAAGCCCTGTTGCCTGGTCGTTCTCAGCGCAACGCCACGGTGATTTCGGCGGAAGAATCCCAAGTGTGGTCGATTCCGGCGGGAATTTTTCGGGGACTGCTGAGTCGTCAACCTCAACTCACCGCGCTCCTCGATGCCGATGGGCGTCGTCAGGCCCTCGGACGACTCACCCGTCAATCCAACCTTTTATCAGCCCTCACCGAAGCATTGCCCTCCCATGAAGGTTTGATCGTTCGCCATCTGCGCGACAATGAAGTGTTGTTTCATGAAGGGGATCGGGCCGATGCGGCGTATGTCGTGTTGCGCGGGGTGTTATTGGTGCAAAAGCTCAATCAGGACGGCATTCCGACCACATTGAGCCGTTTGGGCGCCGGGGAACTCGTCGGCGAGCTGGCGATTCTCGAAAATCAAACCCGTTCGGCGACGGTACTGGCGAGTGGAAACGCAGAGGTTTTGGGGATCCCCGCCGAGGCATTTCGCGACGCCATCGCTCAGTTACCCGATCTCGCTGCCCTCACCGACACGCTTAAAGCCGTATATCGCTTGCCGCAACGGGGTTTAGTGGTACGGCATAGTGGGTATTGGGAAGGGGAACCCTGTGTGGTGTGTGCGTTTCGACTGCCCGACGATCGCCGTGCCGCTGCTCGCCGCCTGTTACGCCAAGCCGTGACCGATTTAAGCATCACCGACGTCGATCCCAGCCAAGTCATCCGTAGCCCCGACGGCCAAATAGAACTGCGCTTGCGACGCAACGTCGTGGTGGGCATCACTGCTCCCACTGAATGGCCCGAACTCGGGGTGATGGCGGGTTGGCTACTGGACGGCCGTACCTTAGAGCCGTGGCGTCGGATTGCCTTTGAAACGCGAGGCACCTGCTTACTTTCACCGCCTCCGTCCTTTGGTCGCGATGATGAATGCGTATGTCACTGTTTGGGGACAACCGTAGGCGCTGTTCGGGCGGCGATCAGCATGGGCGCACACACTGCGGAGGCCGTCGGTCAGGTGACGGGGGCAGGGACGGTGTGTAGTGGATGTATGGGGCCGTTAGCGCTGCTGATTGGGCGTGAAGACTATAGCTTGTGCCGCATTTCGCCCCGCAATCTGGACGATCACACGTTACTCGTCAGCTTAGTGCCTTTGGGGGGTACTCTGACGCCTGCCCAAGCTGGTCAGCAGGTACAATTGGAGGTGCTGTGTGATGGCGCTTGGATTGCGCGCCGGTATTGGGTGGTTAACCCTCGGGCGGCGGATCGTTACGATATTGCCGTCACGCGGGAACGGGACGATCCGTTATCGAGTTGGTTCTATCAGGCGCCCGAAGGGAGTTTAGTGCGGGTGTCGCCACCGACGGGCACGCCGATTGACCTCAACTCTCGACGGCCCTTGATTTACCTGGTTGGGGATGCGGGGGCGGTAGTGGCGGTGGCGACGGCGCGTTGTCAACCGTTGCGCCCCACGATGGTGGTGTACAGCACACCCCTTGCGCAGGCAGCGTGGTTGCCCGAACTCAAACAATTGGCGTCATTGCATTTTGTCGAACTGTATTTTCACGACAGCACCGAATATCCGTTGACTTCGGTCGAGATTGTGACGCATCTCAACAAATTCCCCGACGCCGAACTCATCGTGTGTGGGCCATCGAATTTGGCGGATTTGTGTTTACAGGCGGTCACGCAGGTGCCCTCCATTCAGATTCAGGTCGTCCGTTTGGAGATGGCTACGCAACCGCTTATGGATTTACCGTTGCCTCCCATGCGTTCGTTGCCTTGTCCGCCATTGGGGGAGTTGACCTTTGTTCCCAACGATCTCGATCAAACAACCTCCCCTGAAATAGATGCCGAGCGGTTTTTACAGCGATTTTTCGTCGAAAACCGGGTTCCCAATGCGTTTGGGCCACGCTGGGAGGAGGTACAACAGCAGATGGCCCAGGGAAATCCTTACGAACCCACCTCTGAAGAATTGTTGTATGGGGTGCGGTTGGCGTGGCGACAGAGCCGAGGGGCTTTTGAACGCCCTTTTTGGCCCGAAATCGCGGTGCGGGACGTGCGTCATCTCGACCATCCCGACGACATTGCCCAAGCGGTGTTTACCCATTTAGAGCTGTCGTACAACGGGGGGACAGTTCGACCTCTAGTAACGATTTTTGGAGCGGATCGTGCGGATCGAGTCGGCCCGCAATTATGGAACAAAGAATTGCCCACTTATGCGGGGCAACGGCGAGCGGTGTTGATGAACCTGCTCAATTCGTTGAACCGGATGGGATGGCGGACCCAGGGGGATCATTACGAGGTGTTACCGCTGGTGGTGGAATGTGCGGGATACGCACCGCAGATTTACCCGATCCCCCCTGAAAAATCGTTGGCGGTGGCGTTGGTTCACCCCGATTACCTGTGGTTCAAGACATTGAATCTACGGTGGAGCGCGTTAACGGCCTTTAGCGACCGTCATTTAATGATCGGGGGCCATTATTACCGAGGGGTTGTGGTGAGCGGGGTACAGTTGAGTCGTGCGGTGGCGGCGGTGTTGATGGAAGCGGAGGGCGAGTCGTTGTTACTGCGGATCGCGGGCTACTTGCGCCTAGATACCCAACGGGAAACCAGTTTGTGGCGGATGAAGGCGTTGACAGTGCTAGAAGAGGCCATTTTGTGGTCTTTTGAACGAGCGGGGGTAACCTTGATGGAGACGAGCATTGCAGCGCGACGCTTTGCCGCCTTTACGGAACAGGAGCGGTTAGCTGGTCGGCCGGTGTGCCATCGAGATCAACTGCAATTGCCGTTGTTGGGGACCTTGGGGTTAGCGTGGGATCAATGGCCAAATTACCGCTGGTCACCCACTTTTATCACGCCATAACATCCTGTTTCATAACGCATTTATGCGAAAGGTACCTCTGTAGGTACCTACCAAACCCCACGCAGATTAACTTACCAAGTGCGCACCGGCCCCGTGTCGACGTGGACAAAACGCGAATAATGTCCGACGCCCCCTGCGTTCAATGAAACGGCCACGCGGCGAATAACTGCCGTTGAGTGATTGGGGAAGTGAATATCCGCAGCTTGGCCTCTCATGTGGTAGCTATTGCGCGCAACCCGTGAACTATTTTGTCGTAAACGGGCGTTGGTGCGCGGCGAACGGTAACCGCTGAATAGATGGAAGGGCTGACGGGCCCCAATTTGCCCTTGGATGAAAAACAATTGGTCGATTAACAGCGGGTCAATGGCCATCGTTGAGTTGTCGTGACGATCGCGGAAGGCATGGGAAATCTGTCCCATTGACTCGCTGATGTACCCTTCGCTGGGGGTCCAATAAACCGTTCTTAGCGTCTCGCCGAGATGGGGGTTGTACAGGGTGAGGATGCGTTCCCGCCGAGTGGCCGCTTTAACGAGATCAGGACACAACAGCCCAGTGGAGAGCGCCGCGACACCTGCCAGAAAACCACGACGGTTCATTGTTGAAGCCATAAATCACCTGAATTATTTGCGAAGGGTGTGGGTTGCAAAAGCGTTACAGACGCGGACTTTAGTGACAGTGGCTTACAAAAGTAAACCCAGATTTTGTGAAATATGTCCCAAATTTTGCGGGGATAAAGAAGCCGTTTTTCAGGGCTAACTTATTGAGAGCATTATCAAAAATGACAATTGTATCTTTTTTGCCAGGACAACAAGATTTTTTGAATCGCCTCCAGAAAAATGCGCGTCACATCGGGCGTTGGGCCAAAAAACAGGGAATTTATTGTTACCGTTTGTACGACAATGATCTACCCGAATTCGCCTTTGCAATTGATATTTATGAAGATTGGGTGTGTGTGCAGGAGTATGCCCCTCCTCCTCAAGTGGATGTTGTACGGGCGCAACAACGTCGAGAAGCCGTCGAACAAATCTTGCCTACCGCTCTGAATGTTCCCCCTGAGCGGGTGGTGTGGAAAACCCGTCAACGTCAGCGGGGCACGGAGCAATATCAAAAACAGGGCGAGGCGAAACAATTTTTTGCGGTGCGCGAGGGGAAGGCCCAATTATGGGTCAACTTGCACGACTATTTAGATACAGGGCTGTTTTTGGACCATCGTCCCTTGCGACTCCACTTGGCCGCCACCGCCCAAAACTGTCGGTTTTTGAACCTCTTTGCCTACACCGGTACAGCGACCGTTCATGCAGCAATCGGAGGGGCCATAGGTTCGGTAACGGTTGATTTATCAAATACTTACTGCCAATGGGCACAACGTAACTTTCAGCTCAATCAGCTTGAACTTTCGCGCCATCACATCGTGTGTGATGACGTCATGCGTTGGCTTGCCCAGTCACAAGGGACCTTCGATTTAATTTTCGTTGACCCGCCGACTTTCTCTAACTCTAAGAAATTGCACGATATTTTTGAGATTCAACGCGATCACGAGGCATTATTGAACCTCGCACTCGCTCGACTGGCACCAGGGGGCGTGTTGTATTTTTCCAACAATTATCGTCGCTTCCAATTTACGGCGTCTCTGCCCGCAAACCTCACTGTCACAGAAATCACGCCCTCTACGATCCCGCTAGATTTCCAGCGACAAACCAAAATTCACCGCTGTTGGCGACTTGAAAAGTCGAACTAAAGCCATCCGACTAGGGGGGCGGTGGGGGATCTTCGGGTTTTGAAACGGCAGTGGGAGGTTCGTGAAGCAATCGCTCCATGAGCGCAAACAGTACCCCCGATACCGCAAAAGTCAGTTGCACCGCGATCATTTCCTCCACGAGCAATAAGTCCGCCGCCGCCGCTCGACCATCCTGAATCGCGATAAATACCTTGAGCAGTTCAATACTCGAAATTGCCACAATTGACCCCAAAACTTTTAATTTCAGGTCGCTGTAACTAATTTTGCTCATCCACGGGGGCAAATCTTCTTTGCCTTCAATCATATCGAGCCGCGATACAAAACTTTCGTAACCACTCAGCACCAACATCAAAATCAAGTTGGCTACGAGGACGAGGTCGATGAGCGTGAGGGTATCGACGATGAGTTGGGTATAGGAGCGGTCGAGAAAGGTGGGCAGTAACTCAAAAAATCGCTGGAAAAACTTAATGATGATCAGAAACAACGTCATCGTTAGCCCAATATACAGGGGTGCTAATAACCAACGACTTTGAAAAATTGCTGTTTCTATAACCGTTTCTAAGAAAACATTTATTTTCAAGCGAAATTCCTTGGGCGCGAAACCGAAAAGTGAAGAACCTCTCTTTGTAGAGAGATCCATTAGCCTGTAGAAGAAACCATTGAACCTACAAAATAAAGTTGCGTTAGTCACTGGCGCTGGCGTGCGATTGGGGCAACAGATCGCGCTTCATTTGAGCCGATGTGGCGTCACAGTCGCGGTCCATCATAGCCAATCCTCCCCCGAAACGACGCTCAATCTCATTCGCGAAGCGGGCGGTCAAGGTCATGCGTTTCGTGCTGATTTTACGGATGCCAACGCCGTACGAAATCTGATTCCCACCGTGCAACAAGCGTTGGGTCAACTCGATATTCTCATCAACAGCGCCGCTATTTTTCCCCAAAACGATCAATGGGATACGGACGACGATGCCCAGTGGCAAGCCCTTATGGCCATCAACCTCCATGCCCCATTTATTCTTGCCCAGCAGTTTGCCAAACAACTCCCCAATGATTGCCAAGGTCGTATTGTGAATATTCTCGATGCGCGTTTGCGTCGCCCGCTTCCCGATCACATCGTCTATCGCCTGACGAAACAAGCCTTGCACACCCTCACTCCAATGTTGGCGCTCGCACTGGCCCCACGTATTACGGTGAATGGTGTTGCGCCGGGGGCGATTTTGCCTCCGCCCGAGCAGTCCATGGACTATCTCGAAGCGTTGGCGCGGGAGCGAGTGCCGTTGCGACGGGCCGGCGAGGTTAAAATGGTCGCGCAGGCCGTCGAGTATTTGCTAACGCAACCCTTTATGACGGGCGTCGTTTTACCGCTTGACGGCGGCCAATTTTTGTAAACCGTCCCCCCGAGAAACGCTGCTTTATGAAATTACGTCACTACTTACTCATGCTTATGGTCGTGCTCATCATCGGTTTTTTGGAACGACTGGTTTTTCTAGTGGGCGGCCTCACTCTACTGATCGGCATGATGCTGATTATTTACGGCGACCTGACCCCCGAAGCCCAAGCAAGTCTTGAACGCCGTATTGCTTGGTTGTTAGGGGGGTTGCGCACGAATGCCGGTCGTGGGATGCCGGTGGGCACTACGTTAGTCAAAACGCCTATCCTCAAACCCAATACGCCTCGCCGTCGCCGTACCTATGATGATGCGTCGAGCTAAGACGTCCAGCGAATGCCGTGCCACTGCTTTTTGCCGCGTTTCAACAGCGTGATTCCCCCGTCCAGAAGGTCATCGACAGTGAGTCGCCGCTCGACATCGGCTTTCTGACCATTTACGAGGACGGCGCCACTGTTCAAAAACTCCCGCGCCTGTCGCCGTGAGCTGGCCAAAGTGGTTTCAGCTAATAACTCGCTCAATAACACCCCCTCCGTCGCAAGGGACTCACGGGGTCGATCAGAGTGGGGGATGTCGTCCAAAATGTCGTTCAAGGTTGCGGCATCGAGGTCGCGCACCTCCCCAACGCCAAACAAAACCTCGGTCGCGAGTTCGGCACGTTTTAGCGCCTCGTCGTCGTGAATGAGCTGGGTCATGTGGCTCGCCACGGCCTTTTGTGCCAATCGCAACTGGGGTTGTTGCTGATGGGCTAACTGCAATGCCTCAATTTCAGCTTGGGACATGAAGGTGTACCACGGTAAGAATCGCAGGGCATCTTCGTCCGTTGCATTCAGCCAATACTGGTAAAAACGGTAAGGCGAGGTGCGGTCTGCGGTTAACCAAATAGCTCCCTCCGCCGTTTTCCCGATTTTGGTGCCATCTGCTTTGGTCACGAGGGGATTAGTAATGCCAAAACCCTCCGCATTATCCATTCTGCGCATTAAATCCATGCCAGCAACAATGTTTCCATACTGGTCAGAACCCGCAAGCTGTACGGTGCAGTCCAACGTACGGCGTAAGTGCACAAAATCGTAGGCTTGCATTAGGACATAGCTAAATTCCGTATAGCTGATGCCCTGTTCGCGATTCTGTAACCGCTCTCGCACCGCATCCCGTTGAATCATGGCGTTGACCGAAAAATGTTTGCCCACATCGCGCAAAATCTCGATAAACCCCAATTTGAGTAACCAATCGGCGTTATTCACGATTTTCACGCCGTCGAGGAGCTTCTCAAAGACACGCCGCTGACCTTGAATGTTGGCCTCTACTTCGTCACGACCGATGAGTTGGCGTTCCACATCTTTCCCCGAGGGATCGCCAATGAGACCCGTCCCGCCGCCCATCAATACGATGGGTTGATGCCCCGCCCGTTGCCAGTGCATCAGGAGCTTGATGGCGATGAAATTCCCGATGGTGAGGCTATTTTTCGTGGGGTCAAAGCCGCAGTAACCCACTCTTGATTGTTGAAGATGTTGTTGGATTTGGGCGCCGGCGGTTTGGTGTAATAACCCCCGCCATTTCAATTCATCGAGGAAGTTCGACATAGATGGATGCACTCGCGCTTAAAAGTTGC
Source organism: uncultured Candidatus Competibacteraceae bacterium (assembly GCA_964613675.1). GTDB lineage: Bacteria > Pseudomonadota > Gammaproteobacteria > Competibacterales > Competibacteraceae > DAIUCA01. Next base: position 5,637 of record CAZTIH010000024.1, on the reverse strand, counting down.
TTAAGATCATTTGCTTGGTTCGACAATGTAGCAAACCGCATTCATGGGAAATTTAGCTATGGTCTTCGAGCATCGCGTCGTCCTTTTACTTTTACCCTCAAACTTAGGGATGTCTCCATGTTGAAATCTCTGGCCATTGCCACCGTTTTAACTTTAGCGGGTTTACTCGCCAGTACGCCCGCTGACGCCCAACGTCGGCAAGCACGCGACGTGTTTTATGTATCGTCAAGCTCGGCAAATGTGCGTTCTGGCCCCTCGACTAGCGCCCGCATCATCGGTCGCCTCGACTACTGCCAACCGGTCCCCGTCGTGCGCCAGATGCCTGGGACCAGTTGGTATGTGGTGAATTTAGGGGGACGCCGTGGCTTTATGTCCTCAACGGTGATTAGTCCCTTCCCACCGCCGGGATGTGGTCGCCGTCGTCGAGGTTAGAGAAGCGATTGATTTACGACGGCTCGGTCTCGTTTTTCCCAAAAGGTCTCTCAAATGAGGGACTTTTTTCGTTTGGCCCCCTAATACGCCTCAATGACCCTCCGCAATAGCACGACGGTGCCCTCGCGACTCTCAAGTTGCATAAAGCGCTTATCGGCCAATGCCCTCGTCAATACCTCGGCCTCTATCCCCGCCAACTGATTCGTCAGCTGGTTGAGCAATAACGCCGCGCCTGGGGCAACGCGCAGTAGATCGGTAATGACCTGCGTGGTCGTCTCCAAGGGGGGGGGGGCCGCATCGTGGACAATCCCTAAAGGTGCGTCGAGGGCCGAAAATCCTTCGAGTAACCCAATTAAGGTCGCGATGAAGGTGGAAAATTCCCGATGTGTCACGGGGCGAGGTTCTGTTTGAGCGCGTACCGTCACTTCGCCCTCGGCCACCGCATTATCTAAGTGAGCTAAAGCGTACCAATCCGCCGCCTCGTTCAACGACAACGACACCACCATCCCGCCCCGTTCGATTAGCTCGACGAGTAGATCTTGACTTGCCTTCCACCGCTGGGGAATGGGCCAACGACTATCGCGCACATACGCCACAGTCCAATACTCGTCCTGGTAACTCATCGCTTTTTGCAGATTGGCGTTGACGGCACTGTGGTAATGGGCATGGTCAATCATCACCATCAACCACGGCGAACCATCCGCCCGCCACATCCAAACGCCGTCCTCTCGCTGTTTCACCGTCGCTTGTGGGGCATGGTTTTCCAAAAATAGGGTGACCCCCAAAGACAAGAGATCACTGTTAGGGGGGTGGGCATCGGGATTGGCTAAAAAACCCCGTCGTCGTGCATTAAAAGCATGTTGCAACACACTATTGGCATCGAGTTGAGGGAATACACCCGCCGAGGGATTCAGCTGGGTCACCGCCTCCACGGCCTGTTGCGCGAGTTGCAACACTTTGCGCGGGGTCACGCCACTCGCCTGTTGGCGCAAACTCGCTTCGTCTAGGGGGTAAAGATCATCGGGCTCGACCTCCAGAACGGCGCTAAGTCGCGCACGAATGAGCTGTAAGGACTGCTCAGGCCGACAGGTTCCTAGCTCAAAGACATGTTGCTCAAGCCACGACACCCGTGAAGATTGCAACTGTCGCCGACATCGTTGACGCCAAGTCGTCGGTGACGCCAGTAAAAGCACAAATGCCGTTGGAAAATGCGTTTCAATCAACGACAAGAGCGTATCCAAACGATGCAAAGCAGCGTCGGAGAGACCATCGAGATGATCAAAGGCCAGCAACAAGCCGCTTCCCAAGGCGTTCTGGTGTTGCAACAACCGCGCAATCGCTGCAACCACCGCGATTGCATCGGGCATCTCGCCTAAACGGGTGAACAACGAGTCCGTCGTGGGTTTATTGGCGGCCTGTCCGCGCAACCATCTCAAGACCATTAAACGCTGATCTGGATGACGTAACCCCTCAAACGCCTGCCAAATCGTGGGGGGGACCGTCACTGTACCGTTAGAGACGTATCCCAAGGACGACAGGGACGTCCCCAGTTGCCGCAAAATTTGGTCAATCGGCGCGACATCTCCAGGTGCTGCCCGCAACAACGCATCTAAAAGTGCGCGCCGAAGGTTGTGCGCTGGATCGGTGTCCAAGGGGACGACGGCCCAAGTTAACGACATTCGCCGTTTGGCATACTGAGCGAGTCGGGCCAGCAGATGGGTTTTGCCACTGCCGATTTCGCCCAAAACCAACGCCCCCCGTCGTCCTAACCGACTCCTTGGCCGCGACCACAAACGCACTAATCCATCAAACGCCTCTTGATGCAGACTCGTTACATCGCCCAATAGCGGACTCTGGGGGTCGAGAATACTTTGTTGTGTGAACGGGGCCGCTTCACCACAACGGTTAAACCAATGCGCTAAATCATCGGTCACGGGGGCTAAATCGTTTTAGTGAGGGAGCGTGTCGAGGGGGTCGTGGTCGTCATCCTGGACGCGATGGGCCAAAGGACTATGGGGATCGTGGTGCAAATCGGCCTTTGCCGCTTCGATCACCAATCCTGCGCAGTAGTAACTCACCCACCAGAAAAACGCGCCAAATACCACAAAACTCAAGCCCAAAGAGCTTCCGAGAGAGGTCACGCCGTACATCACCATGAGGAGGCCCGCCAACCAAAATCCCGCAATCGGGCCAGCTGTGGCACGGGTGTGGGCAATATTGAAGACGGCGGCGGGGGGAATCAGCGCCAGGAATAGCGGATGGACAGCCATAAAAACACCTCATTGTAAATAAATGAATGGAATAACTAGGGGATTAGTATCTCAAAACGGCAAAAGATTCTCGGCATTTCACCTTGGGGCAAACCGTTAATCCTCAAGTCGTAGTTGCAGAAATCTGTTATTTCTATGGCGATTGTTTTCACGCTAGGAACTGCTCGTGTTGGCGTCCCAACTTCTCAGTGCGACCGGCCCTTTCGCCCAATTTATCGCGGGATTTGCGCCCCGTCTGGCCCAACAACAAATGGCCGAGGCGGTCGAGCAGCTTTTACAAAACGATGGCGGTTTGACTGAACCGCGAATTTTGGTCGTCGAAGCGGGGACAGGGACGGGGAAAACCTTTGGTTACTTGGTACCGGCGCTGTTGAGTGGCCAACGTCTCTTGATTTCGACGGGTACGAAGCATCTGCAAGATCAACTGTTTCATCGCGATCTCCCTACCGTGCAACGGGCGCTGTCCACCCACCGACAGGCCGTGTTGCTGAAAGGACGTAGCAATTATTTGTGTTTACAGCGATTTGAACGGGTGATGTTGGGCGATCAACGCTTTGCCCAAGTGCGCACCTGGGCTGAAGTCACGCAACACGGCGATCTCGCTGAACTCGATGTCCCTGAAAATTGGTCCCTGCGCGGCGAAATCACGGCCAATAGTGAAAATTGTTTAGGCGGCGAATGTCCTCGTTTGCGGGATTGTTTTGCATTTAAGGCCCGCCGCGCCGCGTTAGAAGCCGATATTGTGGTCATCAATCACCATCTGTTTTTCGCAGATTTAGCCCTGAAAGAGGATGGGTTTGGCGAACTCTTACCGGTCGTGGACGGCGTGATTTTCGATGAAGCGCACCAGTTGCCCGCATTAGCCAGTCAATTTTTAAGTGTGACCGTCAGCAGTCGCCAGCTCCTTGAATTGCAACGGGACAGCCTCGCAGAACAACGCCGTGAATTGCCCGAATGGGTCGATTTTGTGCCGCTTTGTGACGCATTTTTGCCATCTCTACAGCGGTTTACCGAAGCGTTGGGCGAAGATGGGCGGGTCAGTTGGGACACAGTCAAGCCCTGGGCACATCCCGTCGCTCAAGAAATCGACCATTGGCTCAAGGGACTAATCGAGGCGTTGGAGGGGGTCAAGGAGCGGAGCAAGGGGTTGGCGAGCTGTTGGCAACGGGCCGGGGTCATTCGGGGGCGCTGGCGACAGGTCACCCAACTGGAAGTCGATGAAAATATTGAAAAAATTGGCTGGGTCGAACGGCGCGGGGGGAGCTTTTTACTGAGCCTAACCCCTTTAGAAATCGCGGCGGTGTTTACCTCGTTAACGCAGCAAAAAGCGTGGATTTTCACCTCCGCGACACTGACCGTTAAAAACGATTTCGACCACTTCACCCAACGCCTAGGACTCACGACCGCACGCACCTTGCGTCTCGACAGCCCCTTCGATTATGCCAACCTCGCCCTCGCCTATTTACCCAAGGGACTGCCCGAACCCTCGGTTTACCGCTTCAACCGCGAGTTGATGCAGCACATCAAGCCAATTTTGCGGGCTTGTGGTGGGCGGGCGATGATTTTGTTTACGAGCTACAGCGCCCTCAACGAAGCCGAACGTTTTTTAAGCGATTTGCCCTTTCCCCTGCTTTGTCAGGGCAGCCGACCGCGCACGGTGTTACTCGACGAATTTCGTAACGGGGGCGGCGTGTTACTGGCGACGGCGAGCTTTTGGGAGGGGGTGGATGTGCGCGGGGAGGCGTTGAGCTGTGTGGTCATCGCTAAACTGCCCTTTGCTAGCCCGGACGACCCCGTACTAACGGCGCGATCCAATGCGTTAAAGCAGCAAAAACGCAATCCCTTCAACGAATTACAGGTGCCCCACGCCGTCATCGCCCTAAAACAGGGGGTGGGTCGATTGATTCGCGATGTGACGGATCGGGGCGTGCTGGTGTTGGGGGATCCCCGTTTGTTGACCAAACCCTACGGACGCACCTTCCTCGACAGTCTCCCACCGATGCGCCGCACCCGTGAGATCGACGAGGTCCTCGCATTTTTACGAGTAACTTCATGAAACTATTGGCTATTGATACCGCGACGGAGCTTACTTCGGTCGCTTTGTGGCACCAGGGCACCGTCTGGACTCGCCAATCTGCTGAACGTCCCAGTGGTGCGGTTTTGCCCCTGTTGCTAGACGAAGTGTTGGCGATGGGCCAGAGCGATTTAGCGGAGTTAGACGGCTTTGTCGTGAGTCGAGGGCCGGGGTCCTTTACGGGGGTACGGATCGGGGTGGGGTTTGTGCAGGGGCTGGCCTACGGACTGGGGCGACCGGTCTGTGGGATTTCGACTTTGCGTGCCCTAGCCAGCACGATTGCGGCCGATCACGTCATGGTGGCGTTGGATGCCCGTAAGCAAGAACTTTACTGGGGGGCCTACGCACGCGCTGAGGGGCAGTGGCGACCGGTGCAGGATGATCAGCTCACTGGCCCCGACGATTTGGCGCAGTGGTGGGCCACGCATCCCGAGCCGTGGGTTGGAGTGGGCAATGGATTTACGGCATATCCGTTGGCGGGCGTAACGGTTTTGACGCCCCCGACTTCCTTAGCGGCGGCGCTTGTCACGTTAGCGGCGCGAGAATGGCCTCGGGGCACGACGACGGCTTTGGGATTGCAACCCCTTTACTTACGCAACCGCGTGGTCGATTAAAGACGTTAATGGCCGCAATGTGGTGATTTCCCAACAGCTTTGCCATAGTTGCTAAAAATATACAGTTTGCAGTTGTCTTGTTTAATTTCAACGCGAGGAGTCAGGTTATGAGTCAATTCAATTGCGACGCGCTTTGGGGGCGCGTTTCTTCGCCCGATGATAGGAGGTTCCTATGAACTTACTAAGATCATTATGGGGGCTATTGCTGGTGCTGATGGCGCTACCGCTGTACGCGCAGAGTATTGTG
>CAZTIH010000023.1:0-27905 GCA_964613675.1 uncultured Candidatus Competibacteraceae bacterium | reverse complement strand
GGGTGGGGACAGCCTTGACCCGCGAGTTTAAGCCGCTTGAAATCGGCAAAGCGCAATGGCGACGACGGGGGAAACGGTTGGCCCTGCTGGCATTTGGGGCGATGGTGGAGGTGGCGGAACAAGTGGCGCATGAGCTTGATGCTTCCGTCATCAACATGCGTTTTGTAAAGCCCCTCGATGAGTCAACGATCCGCGAAGCCGTCGCAAACCATCAACAACTCGTCACCTTGGAAGACAACGCCATCATGGGCGGCGCGGGGAGTGCTGTTGCCGAGTTTCTAGCACGAGTCGGATTGCAAATTCCTTTGAAAATCATGGGATTACCCGACATATTCTTAGAGCACGGTGAGCGTGGCGAATTGTTAACCGCAGCGGGTCTCGACGCCGCGTCGGTCAAGCGACAGCTAAATGTCAACTGAGGGTCTGTAGGATTCACTGCAATGCCTTTTACAAGTCCAATCCACGAGGAATTTTATGAAACCCCTAGACCGTAACCTGATGGCGATGCCCGATGTGCAAGGTAGCTTTGATGACCGACGCATTGCGATTGACCAAGTGGGGATTCGCAACTTGCGCCATCCGTTGTTCATTGATGGCGGAAATGGCCCCCAGCCTACCGTTGCGCAGGTGACGATGGCGGTAGCGTTGCCCCATGACCAGAAGGGTACGCACATGTCGCGGTTTGTTGCTTTGCTCAATGAATATGGAGAAGCGTTGACACTAGCGGGTTTTGAAGCGTTGCTACGGGATATGACGGACCGTCTCGAAGCGCGTCATGGCATGATAACCCTGACATTTCCTTACTTTATCCGTAAAAAAGCACCGATTTCGGGCATTGAAAGCTTTTTAGACTACGAAACGACTTTGCACGGTGAATGTAAGGAAGGGCAAACGACGCTCCAACTCAAAATGGTGGTGCCGGTCAAAAGCCTATGTCCCTGTTCCAAAGAAATTTCCCAATATGGTGCCCACAATCAGCGTTCGCACATTACCGTAACGGTGCAATTCCAATCCGCCGTGAGTTTCGACGAACTGGCTCAATTGGTAGAACAGCAGGGATCCTGTGAAATTTTCGGGTTGCTGAAACGGGCCGACGAAAAATATGTGACGGAACGAGCGTATGAAAACCCGAAATTTGTCGAGGATATTGTTCGAGATGTTGCCAATGCGTTGCAGCGCGACGAGCGCATCCGAAACTACCGAGTAGAGGTCGAAAATTTCGAATCTATTCACAACCATTCGGCCTACGCCATCTTGGAGCGGTGGACGTAAACACCGAGATATTTCCCGTGGCGATGGGCGAACTTTCCCCCGCCGCCTACACAATCGTTCACAACTAAGCTATCGGCGTTCAGCAAAATATCATACAACATTGACCTGTTGCGCCCAGCATCCCTTGCCCCTCCGCCCGACCACGACGAAGCTGAAATCACGTGGTCTTTCCCCTTTTGTGAGCATCTACGAGGCAACCTTTCGCGATGGCTGTCCCTAATCTTTTGAACAGCGGTAACGAGACACCCACGAGTGCTAAGTTGCGCCTGTTACAAGTGTTACGACAGCGCCTCACCTTTGTTCATTGGAACCCCGAAACCCTTTTGTTGCTTGGGCGGTTACTCACCGACTTACTGGATTTACTTGTTGCGCCGAGCGGTAGGTCGGATAGCTTATTACGAGAATTAGTCAGTCAACTTGCCCAAACGCTACAAGTTCACCAACGCCAAGGAACGCTGGATTCCCTTATGGCTCGCGAACGGATTTTGCATTATCTCGACGAAATTCTCCGTCTTGGCTTACCGACCCCAGCGGCCGTATCCGTCACGAATAGTCGGCCACCCATTGCGTTGTGGATAGGATCCCCACCTCCTCTCCTCGCAAGAACGGTTGAGCTTGCAGGATTTTTCTTGCAAATCCTGGAAAAATCAGTTGAATCCTTACCAACGGGTGATGAACTTACGGTTGCTATTGTAGATGGCGACGCATTTTTAAGCGATAAATTGGGGGATCGGCAGAGATTTTTAACCTTACGCCATCGGTTAGGTAATCGATTACCGCTCATTTGGCTGAGTCGGCGCGGCGATTTGCAAGCCCGTCTGGATGCAGATCAATTAGGGGTGAATGTCTACTTAACTTTACCGATAACCGCATCTCACTTGACAACGGTTTTAATTCCTTACTTACCAAGCGAAACTCGACCGCCTGTCCTTTTAGTGAGTCCTAACACGGCTGAAGTTGGTACATTAAGCCAAAAATTGGAAGTTAACGGATTTTCGTCTCAAATACTGACACAAGGGCGGCGTTTCCTTGAAGCACTACATGAGCGCCCACCTTCGCTAATTTTAATCGACGATAACCTGGAAGATCCACCGCTCATTGTTTTATTGCGAGTTTGGCGGGGGCACCCTGATTTTGATCGTTATCCTTGTATTATACTGATTTCACCAGATAGAGCGGCAGTTTTGGAAAGTCAACTGGTTGCTTTAGGGGTATACTTACTGCCTAAACCAGTACAAATGCCCATACTGCTCGCCACGATGCGGGGAATACTACAGCAGTCTCATCGCCAACAAGCGAAGATTGGGCAGGGGCAAGACCGCGATCCTATGACGGGGCTACTTTCTTTTGAACGATTTCGATCCCTTTTGCAATTTCACCGAGAACAGTGGGCGCATCAACCGCAAACTTTAGTAGTGTTGCGGGTCAACAATTTGCGCGACCCTGAATTGGCGGATTTGGAAGCGGGGGAGTTGCTGATGAGCTTGGTGGTTCATCAATTGCGGCGGGTGGTGGGCCATTATTGTGTTGGGGGACGGTTGGATTTTGCCCATATCGGCTTGTTACTCCCGCAGGCGGCGGCCGAGCATGTACTGGCACAGGCACAGCAGCTTCATGAGGCTTTGTTGTCGTTCCCGCTGTCGATTGACGGGGTGCCGTTGCGGTTGAGTTTGGCGATAGGCGTGGTGTCCACTAAAGATGCCCCGGCAGCGGTAATCGCGTGGTTACACCAAGCTCAGCAAGCGCTTGAAACCGCGATGAAACAGACGCCTATGGTGGCGCTGTCGCCGATGCAAGGCCCTTCAGCCAACCAACTTTTACCGGTGATTCGCCGAGCGTTCGAGCAACAGCAGTTGAGTTTGGCGTTTCAAGCGGTCGTGGGTTTAGGCCCATTAGAGACCACAGAACGCTATGAAGTGCTGTTAAGGGTTCACAATCGCTGTGGAAGGCCTTTACCCCCGCTGGAGGTATTTGAGGTTGCGCAGCGTCATGAACTTGGGACACGTTTGGATCGTTGGGTGATTGTGCATGCCTTGTCGTTAATGCAACAGCGACAACAACGGCGACTGTCATTACCGTACTTATTTATCAACTTATCCGCAGCAACTTTGGAAGAGACCGCGTTTAGTCAATGGTTGTATCGAGGGTTAGATAAAATCCAAATTCCTACCCGTCATCTTATTTTTGAAATTCCTGAATCTTTCGTTGAAACCTACAAAATGCCATTGGAGCGATTTTTACTCTCGATGGGGGTACAGGAATTTGGACTTTCCTTGGATGGCTTCGGTTTACATAAAAATTCCTTACAGCGATTGCAAGAGTTGCCCATCAATTATGTCAAGTTATCCTCCCAATTTGCGCATCGCCTCGTTGACCAACCCGAGCAGCAACGACGGTTACGACAGTTAGTCGAGCAACTGGGTACGAGCGCGACGGTGATTTTAACGGGGGTTGAGGATGCGCCAACGCTTTACACCGCTTGGAGCTGCGGCATTCGCTACGCGCAGGGGTATTATTTGCAGCGACCGCAGATGTCGATGAGTTGGGAAGTCCAAGGCAATGGCAGTGGGATGATTCTGGAGTAATTTTAGTAAGGAAAATAAAAATGCGTTCAACAAGTAAAGTTTAGCAGTTGAACGCGGCTATAAAGACCAAATAACTTACTTAGCGGGAGGCTGCGGTGGCGGAGGAGCGACCAAATTAATTCCACCAACGGGTTCGGGACTGGGTTTACTAGTCGCTTTTTCCTCTTCTTTGGGTTTTTCGTCTTCCACAAGACTTAGACCCGTTGCCGATTTACGGCTTGCCAAATCCTGAGTAAGACTAATGCGGAGACGCACATTATTAGGAGAATCTGCAAATTTAACGGCAATTTCGGTATCAATCTTTCCTTCACTGTATAGATCGAGTAATGCCCCATCCATGGTTTTCATCCCAAAATTCCCCGATTTCTCCATAACTTCTTTTAAATTCCCGATTTCATTACGCTTAATGAGCGCTTCGACGGTGGGTGAATTACGCAAAATTTCCACGGCAGCCGCCCGTTTTCCATCGACGGTCGGTACCAACCGTTGACAAATGATCGCTTTCATACTGGAGCTAAGATCGAGAAGTAACTGGGGACGACGTTCTTCAGGGAAAAAATTGATGATTCGATCAAGAGCTTGGTTGGCACTATTGGCATGTAATGTAGAAATCGCCAAGTGCCCCGTCTCTGCGAATTGCAGCGCATGTTCCATCGTCTGACGGTCACGGATTTCGCCGATGAGAATCACATCGGGGGCCTGTCGCAAGGTATTTTTGAGCGCATCGGCATAACTCAGCGTATCAACGCCGACTTCCCGTTGATTAACAACGCATTTTTTATGGGGATGTACATACTCTACCGGGTCTTCAATCGTGATGATGTGTCCCCCTGCATTACTGTTGCGATAGTCGATCAGTGCCGCTAGAGAGGTCGATTTCCCCGAACCCGTTCCGCCGACAAACAGTACAAGTCCCCGTTTTTCCATGATAATTTCGGTCAATACGGGGGGGAGTCCTAGTTGACCGATGTCGGGAATCTCCGTTTTGATGTTGCGCACCACCATTGAAATTTCCCCGCGTTGCCGAAAAATGTTAACGCGAAACCGTCCCACCCCCGTTTCATAAATAGCCAGGTTCATTTCCAACTTCTCCTCAAATTCCTTACGCTGCTCAGAATTCATTACCTCGTAGGCAATTTCTTTAACCCGACCGGGGCTTAACGCCTCTCGCTCCAACCGTTTGAGTGCACCGCTAAATTTAGCGCTTGGAGGCGCTCCCGTGCTGAGATACAAGTCAGAGCCGTCTTTGAAAGCTAAGATTTTGAGGTAATCTTTGAATGTCATCGTTAAAAACTCGCTGCAAAAAAGGGATTAAAAAAGTCTTGACGCAGTGCACAAAGATCTCTATATTGCGATGCAACACAAGATCATTTGATCTTACTACCGACTCCTCCTTTGGTGGTTGTTTGCCGAGGTTCACCCCTCGGCCTTTTTAATTCCTCGCATTAAGTAAAGATTACAAATCGCGACTTGATGCAACGCAACGTCTTTGCTGTACTCTTTAGATTTATCCTGAATTTTTACCGACTCCTCCTTTGGTGGTTATTTGCCGAGGTTCACCCCTCGGCTTTTTTTATGCTTGCTTAATTGATAATCGAAATGCTTAGGGCATAGTTCGCACCGCCACGCACCGATCCCACTTCAATCCGATAATCACCACTCTGGGGAAGCGTGTCGCGCCAAAAGGTCGTGTCATCCCCAGGTCGCGCCCCAGGAACCGCCCGCCCATTGGGACGGTAAATCTGAAAAACCGCATTATCCTCCCTTGAAACCAAGCTTACTTCCATCGTTTGGCCAGCCCTTGCCCCCAATAGATAGCTTCGGGTTTCGCCCCTTGCGATAGACGCCTCTAGCGTGGTTCCACTAGTGCCCCGCGCAAAACGTACGCGTTGCGCCGCTTCGACGGCACTCATAATAAACACCGTTACTACGGCTATCGTCGCCCCCAAAAAGCGCTTATTAACTCGAATTTGCATTTTTTTGCCTCATGATTAAGTGCGTGGCATTTTAACTAAGAATGGCCAATGCAATAGCTTTCAGGCCCGCTGTCCATATCTCAAAATTAGTCTCTTTCGCAAACCGACCAAAGGTTGACTCAGATCAATGAAATCCCCTGAAAAAAACATTCTAATTCGCATCGTTGTAACGGTCTCCTGTGCTGTTTTTGCCGAGTGTCTCTAGGACATTCGGCGTTTTTTTTGGGCGATTTCCCGTGTTTGCTGACCTCGATGCCCGTGATCATTGGTCACCACATCCTCTCAAGTTTAATGCTCAACCGACAAAGCAGGACTTCATGGTAGATACCGTCTTGGTGGGGGCCAGTTGGTTGCAGCTTGCGACTGCTTTGCATCTCGTCCGAGATTTTGGCGTAAAGACCGCGTTAGTCGTTCCGCCGCATCGGCTCGATCAACGGCATTTGGGGTACGCGGGATTTTATCATTCCCCTGACGCCCTATATGCCATCGAGCAATTAGGCCTTGATCTCATCACGCATTTAAGCGAAACCGGTTTGGTCACCAGCACGCACACCGTATTGCGCTATTTGCATTACCCGAGATTTTGGGGGCAACGCCGTAGTTTATTGGCTCAAAACGCTTCTCATTTGGTATCGCCGCAATCGCTCTGGCACGCATTACTGTCCCTGGGGCAGCGTTGTGGCGTGTCGATTCTAAATCTGGGGACAATAACGGCATGGGTTTGTCTGGAAGGGTGGCATCGTGTGAGCGGTGAACATGCTAATTTGTTTAGCCGCAGAATTCTCTGGCATTTTCCGCAACTTCCAATCCGTCATCAGAAACGGTTTCGCGGGAAAACTCGACGGGTTAACCAGCATTTTTGGCTTACTCTCCCGCAATCCTATGGAAAAAACGATGACTTTAGTCTCATTAACGCCGACTTTCAGGGCAGTTGGTGGTTGAGACGGCTTGGTAATCAAGCCTGGGTCAGTAGCAGCACTTCGCCTAATCCCCCGTTGCCATTGCGTCACCGTCTCATTGATCAACAGTGGAGCACTGAATTGGTGTTAGGTACTTCGGGTTTGCCCCAAATTGGCGCAATGGGGGGAAATCCCACGGCTTTATTGACATTGGACGGCGGAGGGTTGGCTTTACAATTGGGGTTGGGTGCGAAACTAGCGCGCTGTATCGTGGGACTTGACGATCCCAAAGCCCTCGTGAAAATCCTCCAACCCCTTGTATTAACTTAAGATTTGCTAAATGTTTGGTTTTCCTGTTCCGCAACCCGTACAAAAGTCGTGCGCTTGGAAAACTCCTTAAGCTGTCGCGCCCCTACGTAAGTACAGGCCGACCGCAGCCCCCCCAAAACATCTCGTAGGGTATCGGAAACCGCACCTCGATAGGTCACCGTGACGGTCTTTCCTTCCGAAGCACGATATTCTGCAACGCCGCCGCTGTACTTCTCCATCGCTGTATCTGAACTCATGCCGTAGAAGCGCATTTTCTGTAGGCCAGCTTCGGTGATGAGTTCGCCTTCCCCTTCGTCGTGACCAGCAAACATCCCTCCTAACATCACGAAATCAGCTCCGCCTCCGAACGCTTTAGCCACATCCCCCGGACAGGAACATCCCCCATCGGCCACAATTAGCCCCCCAAGACCGTGGGCAGCGTCTGCGCATTCGATGATGGCTGACAGTTGGGGGTAACCGACACCGGTTTTGAGTCGCGTTGTACAGACAGATCCCGGACCAATGCCGACTTTGATGATGTCCGCCCCCGCTAATAACAGTTCTTCGACCATTTCGCCGGTCACTACATTGCCCGCAAAAATCACACTCTGGGGATGCTGTTGACGTACCGTGGTGACGGCCTCGACGAAGTGTTCTGAATAGCCGTTTGCTACATCCAGACAGATAAATCTTAGTGACGGGTGCATCTGTAAAATCTGTGAAAGTTTCTGTAGATCACTCTCAGAGATTCCCGAACTCACTGCGATATAATCGGCTAATTCAGGCGGTAAAATGGCCATAAATTGATCCCATTTATCGAGCGAATAATGTTTGTGAATTGCCGTAAATAAATGGGATTCGCTTAACACATGCGCCATTGAAAAAGTCCCCACGGTATCCATGTTGGCTGCCATAATCGGAATCCCTGTCCAAGGCGGAGCTCCATGTCGAAATTTAAATTGGCGTTCGAGAGAAACTTCGGCTCGACTTTTTAAAGTAGATCGTTTGGGGCGAATGAGCACATCCTTAAATCCGAGTTTCAAATCAATTTCAATGCGCATGACGGGAACCTCATTAAAAACCTAGGCGATCGCGTAACCGAAAGTAGCTAACGGCAAGCTGTAATAACGGGCGTCTGAAATAGTCTCCACCCGGAAATGGATGGTGCTTAAATTGCGCTACTAAATCGAATTTTTCAGCAGATCCACGAATGGCATTCGCAATTAATTCTCCCGCTAAGGTTGCTAAGGCTAAACCGTGTCCTGAGTAGCCCTGTGCAAACAACACATGGGGCCGCAGATAACCAAAGTGTGGCGTACGATTTAGCGTAATTGCAACTTTCCCGCCCCAACAAAATTCTACAGGCAAATCAGATATTTGAGGAAATGCGCGGGCTAAATTTTTGCGTAACTTTGTAGAAGTATTTGCCGACTCTTGGGCGGTATAATTCGCTACACCGCCGAATAAAAGTCGATTATCTTTACTGGGACGAAAATAATCTAAATTGAAATTTAGATCATAAACGGCTGATTTCTTGGGAAGACATTTAGCCATTTGAGACATTTCAAGAGGCGCTGTGGCAATCATAAAAGTGCTTACGGGCATTACATAACTTTTTAATGGCGCTAATTCGGGCAAATAAGCGTTCCCGCCTAACACAACATATTGGGCAATTAATTCACCTTGTAAAGTTTTAATTAAAGCAGGTTTTCCAAAATCAAATTCAATAGCGCGGCTATTTTCGTAAATTTTGACGCCCAAATTTTGTGCGACTTGAGCCAGTCCCAAAGTGAAATTAAGCGGATGTAAATGCGCTGCGTTTGGAAAAAATAAACCAGCTCGATAACGGTCACTATTAACAAAATGAGCTAATTCGGATTGCTCAATAAATTGCGCGTCGAAAAAGTCAAATACATCGACTAGTTTGTTCAAATCCTCGACTAATTTAATCTCCTGTTTAGGGGTAATAGCTGCTGCTAATGCACCATCCATGAGATCACAGTCGATCTGATGGGTCTCGACCAAGTTGCGGACATAATTAACCGCTTCTACAGATAGCCACCAGAGATCGCGTCCTGCAATCGGACCGCGTTCGCGATAAATTTCGTTCATATCTGCGGAGAACCCCGGGAGAATTTGTCCCCCCGAACGACCGCTTGCCCCATAACCTAAGGTTTTCGCTTCTAAAAGTGCGACGCGATAGCCTTGTTTTGCCAACGCTAATGCGCTTGAAATCCCCGTCAGTCCTCCCCCCACAACCGCGACATCAACGGTTTGGGATCCCTGAAGCGACGGACAATCCAATGTTACATTCGCCGTCGCATGATAATAAGAATTGGTTAAACTCATGATTTTAGACGAAAAGTCCCCAATTCAAACTGACTAAGGCTCGGATACGCTATGGGTGTATCGTCGAAAAATCTATCGAGTCGAGCCTGGTACGCTTGCAGATAATTCTCACGTTCTGCATCAGAAGCCCGCGCAACCCCCCATGCGACAAACGGCGGCAAGACCTCAAACCCGACAAATCGCAAAATTCCGTGGTTAATGGGGTACAAAATCAGGTTCAAATCCCCGTTTAAGCCATCGGCTTCGTACATCGACGCTGGTCCACCCGTTGTCAATGACAGCATTGCCCGTTTACCCCGCATCACGCCGTTATCGTACCAGCGTCCCCCACCATAGACGGGGCCCATAGCGAAGACGCGATCAACCCACCCCTTCAGTATTGCCGGCATTCCGAACCACCAGAGCGGAAATTGCAGAATCATCCCATCACACCAGTTTAAGTGGTCTAATTCCGTCTGAATATCGTCGCTAAACCCATCGTTTTCATGAGCATAGCGTTCTTCTTCCTGCTGTTTCAGATAATCTGCATCCTTACAGGTCGTAAAATTTCGACGATCAGAAACAGGATCAAAGCTCATGGCGTACAAATTAGAAATGCGTACTTCATGACCTAATGCGTCTAAATGTTGGTACGCCATTTCCGTTAATGCCCCATTAAAACTTTGAGGTTCGTGATGGGCATGCACAATAAAAATATTCATGGGTTTTTTCGTTTAAGATGAGGGCAATAGAATTACAAATTACAAGCCGTAATTATTACGCAAATGGATTACGGGAAAAGTGGGCTTTTGAATTTTGATAAGACTGGTAAATGCGTTGGGTTAATTCGTCAGCGTCATTAAAATGCTCAAATAGCCCCTCGGCGACTCTTTCGGCTGCTTGTAAAATGCTCAATGGCCACCGTTTTAAGCGTCCATTTTGGGCGACGATTTGCGCTAATGTGCCGCTGTTTTGCCAAGTTGCTTCCGCCAAGCCTTGTGCATATTCGGCTTGACAGGCGAGTTCGATGATTTTCTGAAGGTCGGGCGGCAAGGAAAGCCACAACTCGCGATTGATCAAGCATTCGCCGGCACCATTGGGTTTGGTGAAGCCGGGGCCGTAGTAAAAGGGCGCCACGCGATGGAGTCCCAATGCAAAATCGCTCCACGGGCCGACAAATTCGGCGGCATCAATCGTGCCATTTTGCAGGGCGCTAAACATTTCGCCGGGCGGTAGCAAAACGGGATTAGCGCCAAGGCGACGGAACAATTCGCCGCCCAGTCCTGCGATGCGAAATTTTAGCCCCTGTAAATCACTTAACTCATTGATTTCGCGCTTAAACCATCCCCCCATTCCTGGGCCAGTATTGCCCGCAAGAAAGGGTTTTACGCCAACGGGTTTGTATAACTCATCCCACAATGCCTGACCGCCGCCGAACAAAATCCAGGCCTCGTGTTGGGTCGGATTGAGGCCAAACGGAACCGTTGTGAAAAAAGGGCTAATCGGCCATTTTCCTGACCAAAACAGCGCCGCTGTGTGGCCTAACTCAGCAGTTTTTCGGCCAACGGCATCCATCACTTCGAGGGCGGGGACGATTTCGTTGGCACCGTAAACAGTGACTTCAATTCGCCCATCGCTGAGTTGATTTAACCGCTGGGCTAACCGAGCCGCGCTAAATCCGGGGCCTGGGCTGTTTTTAGGCCACGATGTTACCATTCGCCAACGGTAAATGGGCGTAGCAAAACTGGATAATGGGAGCGCTAATGCAATCGGGCTAACGATTAACCAACGACGTTTACGATTCATAAGATAAATCCTTAAAAACTAACCGAGCATGTTCGACAAAATGATCGCTATTGAGGTCGTGTAATTCGTTTATTAAACGCCACGCAAAATCGCCTAATCCGGCGCTCTTAGTCGCTGCTAATTCACCTGCAATGCCGTAGCCCAAAATGGCCGAGCTGGTCGCCAATAGAGGATCGTTTTCGACAGCGGCTAACGCCGTAACCAATGCAGATAGCGCACAGCCGGCAGCAGTCACGGAATTTAACCAAATGTGACCATTTCCGATACGCACTTGTTGATTCTGATAAGCGATGAGATCGAGTTTACCAGTTTGTGCAATGACGGTGGTCATGGGGGATAGCGAAAGCGACTGTGTTTCTGCCAAATTTCCGCGTACAATCAATGGCTTCTGGAACAATAATCCCTGAGTGAGGGCGCGTCGGCTGTTGTAACGATCGACCATTACCGGATCAAGCACCCACCGACAATTCAGTTGATGAGCTAACGTAGTCGCCCGCAGGATGGCCGCGCGTCGTAACGGATCCAAGGTGCCTAAATTAATGCATAACCCACCAACTCGTTGAATATTTTCGCTAATTTCGTCGATGTCGAGGGTCATTGAGGGAATCGCGCCCACGGCTAATAGGGTGTTTGCCGTGCGCTCGGCGGCAACCGAGTTAGTGATCACATGAATTAGTGGTGTTTGCTGTTTGACGCGCATCCAGGCTTGTCCACAGCGAGCAATCCACTCGGGGGAGGAATGCGACATAGGATTTCTTCAGAATAAGGGAAATTGAAAGTTGTGCCATTGAGGAGAACCATCGGACACTATACAAACCATTTTCGTTTTTGCGGCTAGGACTCTAATGACTGCTCAAAACTGGCAACGATACAGCTATGCCATCGACCCCCAAGCCAATGATACGCCGAATAAAGTACTTCGATTAGTCGGGCGACCGCCAAAAATACTGGAACTGGGCTGTGCTATGGGGACGATGACGCAAATTTTGCAGCGCGAGGGATGTGCCGTCACGGCAATCGAAATTGATGCAGAACTTGCGGAAGAAGCGCGACCTTACTGTGAACGCTTAATTGTCGGTGATTTAGAACAGATGGATTTTGTAGAACTATTTGGACAACAGCAGTTTGACGCCATTATCGCTGCCGATGTATTGGAACATCTTAAAGAACCCGAACATTGTCTAAAACAGCTACGCAAATTTCTGAAGCCCGAAGGATATTGGGTTATTTCGATCCCTAATGTCGCTCATAGTAGCCTGGTTGCTCAACTCCTCGTCGGTCGTTTTCCCTATCGAGACAAGGGGTTACTCGATTTTACCCATTTGCGGTTTTTCACGCGAAAAGATTTAGAAGAAATGCTCTTAAAAACGGGATATGTTCCCGATGTATGGGAGCGTCATCAGGTTCCTGCGAGTGCAACAGAACTCAGCCACTATTGGTTATCGCTTCCAGAAACCCTACGGCAGAATTTGGCGAGCTTTCCGGATGCAGATACTTATCAATTCATCGTACGCGCATTTAATAGCAATGAAGCGGGCCATGTTGCTCGAATACACGAGCAACTGACTGAATTACAAAGAAATTATGAGTTGCTTGAACGGGATCACGCGCTTTTGAAAATGCGTTTTAGCCAGACTGATCAGAATCTACAAGAACATCAGAAAGCCTTCAACGAAGCCCGCGACATCATTGCGCGGTTTGAGCATCAGATTCGCGAACTCACCGACGAGTGTAACCAATTAAGTCAGCAAAATCGCGAATATGAAAGTGCATTGTTAAGTGCGCAAACTGCTTTAGAACAGGCCCAAAAGCAACAAATAGAAGTACAGATGATTCTGCAAGCGCAAAATAAGGCGCTATTGGATTCTCAACAGGCTTTGAAAGAAATGTCTCAACGACAACAATCGTTTATTTCATTAAATCCCGAATGGCCGCCACTGACAGAGAAATCCATGAATCATTTCAAATGGTTATGGCCATGGCATAAAAAGTAGCTGGCGAAGTGTGGACAAGAACGCTCGTGAATTAAACCTACTTTTGGGAAATAAATGCGCCATCGAACTGCCCATTTTTGGCGGTAGCGTTGAGCTTCTATCGCGCAAATTTTTCCCACACAGAGTTCTGAACATGGCCAAAATTCTCATTCTTTACTACAGCATGTACGGGCACATTGAGACGATGGCAGATGCCGTTGCAGAAGGGGTGCAGTCGGCGGGCGTAGAAGCGATCATTAAGCGGGTTCCCGAATTGATGTCGCCTGAGATCGCCGAAAAATATGGCGCAAAAATCGATCAGAAAGCGCCGATTGCCGATCCCAAAGAATTAGGCGATTACGATGGCATCATTTTTGGCACCCCAACGCGCTTCGGAAACATGGCGGCCCAGATGCGCAACTTTCTCGATCAGACGGGCAGCTTGTGGATGAAGGGGGCGCTTGTTGGCAAGGTCGGGAGTGTTTTTGTTTCAACGGGGACGGGAGGGGGGAATGAAAGCACCATTTTATCCTTTCATAACACGCTGTTACACCACGGCATGGTGATTGTGGGATTGCCCTATGTGATTTCTGAACTCACCGATCTTAGTCAAGTGAAGGGAGGGTCACCTTATGGCGCAGGGACAATTGCTGGTGCAGATGGATCTCGTCAACCGACTGAATTAGAACGCAAATTAGCGCATTTCCAAGGGCAGCATGTCGCCAAAATAACCGCTAAGTTAGTGGGTTAGCGCCGTCAAACATGAGCGAACTGACTAATTTAACGGCGATCGTGACGGGTTCGACGAGTGGTATCGGATTGAGTATTGCTCAACATCTGATCCAATTGGGATGCAATGTTGTGTTGAACGGGCGTAGTCCGCCATCTGATCAAGCGGCTTTAGTCAGAAAATTGGCTGCGTTGCAGGGAGGTGATGTGATTTATTGTGCAGCAGATGTCGGTAAACCCGCCGATTGGACCCATCTCGTCGAGAAAGCCGAACGGCAATTTGGTGCCGTGGACATTCTGGTAAACAACGCAGGCATCCAATTTACTGCGCTGGTCGAGGAATTTCCGCTTGAGCGATGGGAAGCGATTCTGAACACGAATCTGAGCAGCGCTTTTTACGGAATCAGAATCGTCCTTCCCCAAATGAAGCAGCGGAATTTCGGGCGTATCATTAACATTGCTTCCGTTCATGGCCTGGTCGCATCGGCGCAAAAATCGGCTTATGTCGCGGCAAAACACGGTATTTTGGGATTAACCAAAACTGTTGCACTGGAAACGGCCTCATACGACATTACATGCAATGCGGTGTGTCCAGGATGGGTCGCGATACCCCTTTAGTTCAGAAACAGATCGAGGATCGCGCAGTGGCTAACCAGACAACGATTGAAACAGAAACCGTCGCATTAGTCGGAGAAAAGCAGCCTAATCAACGGTTTGTCAATTCTAATGAACTGGCCAAGTTGGTGGCTTTATTGAGTCGTCGGGATATGAACTCTCTCACAGGGGTAGCGCTTCCTGTCGATGGCGGTTGGACGGCACAATAGATGTCTGTTAAACGCATAAATTTGGCCCTTCAAGGGGGCGGCGCACATGGGGCCTACACATGGGGCGTTTTAGATCGGTTACTTGAAGACGAGCGCATCGAGATAGAAGGTGTCTCAGGAACGAGTGCCGGTGCGATGAATGCAGCCGTTTTGGTGAATGGCTTCATGACGGATGGGCGTGAAGGTGCACGGCGTGCATTAGAAAAGTTCTGGTTATCCATTGCAGAAGCTGCCCAGTTCTCTCTTTTCAGAACAAATCCGATGCGCAAATGGCTGATGGGCAATCCCTGGAATTTAGATGACTCGCCCATGTTTGTTTTCGGCAATCTGATGAGTCGGTTATTGTCGCCTTACTTGACTAACCCTTTGAATTTTAATCCTTTGCGGGAAGTTTTAGAAAACTCTTTGGAGATCGACAAGGTAAATGCTTGTAGTCTGATCAAAATTTTCGTGACGGCAACACGCGTAAGAGATGGACGCGCTCGAGTGTTTCAATGTAGCGATATTTCGATTGATGCGTTGTTGGCTTCTGCTTGTTTACCGCAACTCTTTCAAGGTGTTGAAATTGAAGGGGAACTCTACTGGGATGGCGGATTTATGGGCAATCCCGCGTTGTGGCCACTCATTTATCATTGCCAGAATCCCGAAATTCTGCTGGTTCAAATCAATCCTGTTGAACGGCATGAATACCCGTTGACTGCATTAGAAATCACAAATCGCGCTAACGAAATCACTTTTAATTCGAGTTTGATCTCTGAACTGCGCATTATCAATTTCGTAAACCGTTTGATCGACGAACATCAGTTGGATGCAGAACTCTACAAACGCGTGCATATTCACCTGATTGAACGCCCCGCAGAGATGATCGCCCTCAATGCTTCGAGTAAAATGAACACCGATGGCGACTTTCTGCAATATCTGAAACGCTTGGGCAGAGGTGCTGCCGATAGGTGGCTAGCAGAACATTTTGAGGAAATTGGTCGTGATTCCTGCAACTTGCAAGAAGCTTTTTTGCAGAAAGAGAAAGACGCAATTATTTAAGTCCTTAGGGAGACGGCGCTGAAATTCAAACGCCGTTCCCCGAAAAACCGAACGCATGAAGGCGTTCAAATGAGGATTATCTGACTAATTGGGCAACAAAATTGACGCCCCAACCGTACGGCGATTTTCGAGTTCTCGGTGAGCTAATTCGACCTCCCTTAAAGCATATCTCTGTCCTATTACAACTCTTACTGCTTCGTCTTCTAAAACTGCAAATAACTCACTCGCCATACTTAATAAATCTTCGCGTTTTGCGGTGTAATGAAATAACACTGGTCGCGTTAAAAATAACGATCCACGTTGGGATAATTCATTTAATTCGATGGCCGGTATTGCTCCCGAAGCGTTCCCGAAACTCACCATTAGTCCCAAAGGTTTTAAGCAATTTAACGATGCCGTCCAGGTATCCTTCCCGATAGAGTCGTACACTACATTTACGCCACCGCCATGGGTGATTTCCATCGTGCGTTTTGCAAAATCTGTCTTTCGATAATTGATGGGGTAATCACAGCCATGTTGTTGAGCTAATTCGGCTTTTTCATCGCTCCCCACGGTGCCAATTACGGTGGCCCCCAAATGTTTTGCCCATTGACACATTAAAAGTCCCACGCCCCCCGCTGCGGCATGAACCAAAATCACATCTCCCGATTTCACGCGATAGGTGCGTCTCAAGAGATATTGCGCCGTTAATCCTTGCAGCATGACGGCGGCGGCGGTTTCAAAATCACAGCTTTCTGGTAGCTTAACTGCTTGATTTGCGGGAAAATTTCGTTGTTCTGCATACGCGCCTACCGGGCCACCTGCATAAGCAACGCGGTCGCCGACCGTGAAATGGGTGACTTCGCGCCCAACCGCCGTCACCACCCCCGCCCCCTCCAACCCTAAGCCACTCGGTAACGGGAGCGGATACAGACCCGTGCGATGATAAATATCGATAAAATTCAATCCAATCGCTTTTTGAGCGATTTGAATTTCATGGGCTGCCGGGTTGTCTATCGGAATCTCTTCACCTCGCAAAACATTAGGTTCGCCCGTCTTTTCAAAGCGAATGGTATAAGGCATGGTCAATCCTCCTATTTTTATTCGTTAAACAAGAGGTTAGAGCCTGTTCTATGATTACGGTGCGTTATTTTGCGAGCTTGCGTGAACAAATTGGCCGAGACCAGGATGAGTTGTCGCTGCAAACGACTTCAATTAGAGAATGTTGGCAGCGGCTCATGCCCCATTTGGCGATTCCACCCAATTTATTATGTGCATTAAACGGGGAATACGCCGAATTGGACGATATTGTGAGAGATGGCGACGAAGTAGCGTTTTTCCCACCAGTGACCGGGGGCTAACGAATGGCAACCATTGAGATTATTGAAACCGCATTTTCACCCTATGAAAAGTTGGCAAATTATCTACCTAATTGTCGGGCGACTGAATTTGGGGCAACCAGTATTTTTATTGGCACCATGCGCGATTTTAACGATGGTGAAAATGTCGAGAGAATGTTTCTCGAACATTATCCCGCGATGACCCAAAAACAACTCACTAAAATCGCGAACGAGGCTATGAGTCGGTGGCCCATTCTGGATACATTAATTATCCATCGGGTGGGGGATCTGCATCCCCACGAAACCATCGTATTGATTGCGGTGTGGTCCGCACATCGGGGCGCTGCTTTTGAGGCGTGTCGATTTCTGATCGAAGAACTAAAACACTGTGCGCCCTTTTGGAAACGCGAAATTCGCCGGGATGGTTCAACCCACTGGGTCACCCACAACACAGCGGGTTAAGCGACTACATTTGATTTAAGAAGCGGAAGCGAGCGTTGATTTGTCCGCAGTGACGAGGGTTGATCGGCTATTTTGAAGAACCCAATGAGTTCTTTCAGTTTTAAGGTCTGATCGTGAAGAGAAGCACTGGCCGCGGCCGTCTGCTCAACCAATGCTGCGTTGTGCTGCGCCACTTGATCCAAGTCGGCAATCGCCTGGTTGAACTGCTCAATCCCCTGTGTTTGCGAATGGCTCGCAGAGGCAATTTGCGCGACGATGCCGTTAACTTCTTGAACTGATTTGAGAATTTTGGCAAATGCTTCCCCCGATTGCTGAACGAGCAGATTCCCCTGTGACACCTGTTCCGTACTCTCTAAGATAAGGGCTTTAATGTCTTGTGCCGATTTTGCAGAATTCTGCGCTAAGTTCCGAACCTCACCGGCGACCACCGCAAAACCACGCCCCTGTTCGCCTGCTCTAGCGGCTTCTACTGCTGCATTCAGCGCTAATAGATTTGTCTGAAACGCGATGTCGTCAATTACGCTGATGATGTCATTGATCCGCCGACTTCCCGCACTGACTTTCCCCATCGCCGCAATCGCTTGTTGCGCAATCTGAACGCCAGACTGGGCTGAATTTTCGGTTGCTGCGGCGCGTTGGGCATTTTCCGTTGTTTGATGGGTCGTCGTGGTGAGTTCTTCAACGCCCCCCGCCGTTTGCTGCAATGCTGCGGCTTGTTGTTCTGTTCGTTGGGATAAACTCGTGCTACCACTGGAAATTTCGTCGGCAGCTCGGTCGATTTCGCTAATTTTTAAATTCACTTCGCGAACCACATTATTGAGCTGACTCACCATCTTAAACAGATCGGCTTTGGCACCAACGACATGATTTTGATGGCTTTCGATATCTGCTAGCGCTCCTTCAGAAATCTGATCAATAATTTCTACAATTTCCCGCAAATCTCCCCCTAATGCCTGGTTGATACTACGGGTCACGAAAAGCGCGATCACTAAGGCAATCCCAAAAAAACCCAAGCTAATCAACATGATAAGCATTAGCTGTTGATTTAGCACTTCGGTGAAATTCTGGCGATTCATCAGTACTTCAAGTACCGCAACAGGCTGGTTATTGACATCTACTAATACGCCTCCCAGAACCCCAACAGGATGCCCATTAAATTCATCCCAAGCCATAACACTCTGACGGCTTTGAATAATTTGGTCTAGATGCGTCTCTCGCAAAATTCCCGGCGAACCGCCCCACGTGGTCGCAAATTGACGCCATTGACCATTCTCCATCACATGAACGCCTAAATCTGCACCTGACGACAACTTTGCTTGTTGCAACAGCGCTTCTGTAAAGCGAAAACCAATTTCTACAAATCCCAAATGCTCATCTTGGTCGTACACGGGAGCAATCCCGCGCATACTGAAACCATCAACCCCACGTTCAAATCCCCGCAACACGCGCTTTTCCTGTACGGCTTTCGCAATTAGAGGGCGCATTTGCACCAAATTATCGCCATAACGTTCGGGTAAGTGGCTGCGGGCAAATACTGTTCCGTCGGGCAAAAAGAAATTGAATTGCCTTAAACCATCTGAATCCAGCGTCTTTAGGGCATCTGTCCCTCTCTGAAGTAGAAATGCACGGTCTTGATTACGGAAACCATTTCGGATCGGTTGGCCTGTCGAAATGTACTTAGCTAGGATTTCCGCCATCTGGGTCCCATGACGAATTGTTTCCACGAATTGTTCATAACGGAATTGCATAGCCATCTCTTGGGAAGTGCGACTTAAGTTGTAAAGAGCACTTAGCACTACTGGTAGCAGAACCGCCGCAAGGCCGATGAAAACAGCGGTGAATCCCATGAGGATTCGTTGTTGTACTGAAAATTGAGTGAACATTTCAGCCGTTCCTGTAGGAAATTTATGATGGAGCTATTTATCGGTAATGGGGGGCAATCGCATAGCTAAAAATCATCCCCCCAACCCACCAACCCAGTCCGTTTTTACGGCGAGGAAACCTCATAGGCATTCGCGAAGGCATTCTGCAAGGCTTCTGCAAGTTGGTTCTCAATTGCCGCATCTCCTTTCTGAATGACCTGTGCCACCCGCATTTCCAGTTCCCGACGTTCTGCACTGGACAACTGCTTAGCCGTTACGACAACTACCGGTAACGCGAGGAGTTTTGGATCGCTCCTCATTACTCGAAGGAAAGTAAGACCATCCATTTCTGGCATCATTAAGTCGAGAAAAATCAAATCAGGCTCGTAATCGTTGAGAATGCTGAGTGCAACGCGCCCATTTTCGGCAAATCTTACTTCTTTGACTTTATCTTCCAAGAGACGCCCAAATAATTCTCGCACTTCATCGTTGTCATCGACGACTAAAATCCTTCCTTCTTGGCCACCTTTCAGAGTACGACGCAAAATTGCCATTAAATCGTCTTGTGCGATGGGTTTTGTAAGGGCATCCATCGCTCCGAGTACTAAGGCATGACGGCGATCTGCAACAATACTGATAATGACCACTGGAATCTGCGCCAAAATCGGATTCGCTTTAAGTTTTCGCAGAATTTCCCAACCATCCATGCCAGGAAGCATAAGATCCAAAGTGATTAAATCTGGCCTATGTTGCTCTGCCAGTCGCAATGCTTCTTCTCCATCGCCGGCAAGTAACACTTCACCCCCTAAATCCTTTACATAGTGGGCAAGCAAATCACGTGCATCACCATCATCATCGACGATCAGTACTCGACTGTTTTTCTTTAGTTTTCGCAATCCTGAAGGAATTTCAGTCATTTGGTTAGGTAAGTTGGGTAATTCTTCATCCTGTTTTTGAAGACTTTCACCGCTTAATGGCAACAAAATGGTAAATGTACTTCCTTTATTGATTTCACTCTGGAGACTAATGCGACCGCCTAACAGTTCGACTAGTGAACGAGTAATCGACAAGCCCAGTCCCGTTCCCCCGTATTGCCGCGTTGTACTGCTATCGACCTGCCGAAAGGGTTCAAAAATGACTTTCACCTTATCTTCGGGAATTCCAATCCCCGTATCGATAATATCCATACCCACCGCATTTTCTTTCAAATAAACGCGGATAGTAACCCCTCCTTGATGAGTAAACTTAATCGCATTACCGACAAGGTTAATAATTGCTTGACGCAATTTGTCGCCATCAGTCCGAATTTCGGGGATTTCCTCCTCAACTACCAGCTCTAACGCAAGCCGCCGCGCTTCTGCCTGAGTGTGAAGCAGTTCTACGGTTTCTCGTGCCACTAAATCGACTTTAGTCGGTCGCATCTCGACTTCCATTCGACCCGCTTCGATTTTCGATAGATCCAAAATATCGTTAATCAGACTTAAGAGATGTCTGCCGTTGCGATTAATTTTTTCGGCATAGTCCAAATCTTTTTCTGCAAGCGTTTTATTGCGGTTCTTCATCAGAATGCTGGAAAAGCCAATAATCGAATTCAAGGGCGTTCTCAATTCATGGCTCATATTGGCCACGAACTCGCTACGCAATCGATCCGCCTCGAGAAGTTCTTGGTTCGCTTGCTCTAAACGAATGGCTTGTTGCTGCACGGTTTTGTAAGTCAGCGCATTGCTCATGGCGCTTCCCAAGGCATCGACTGCATTCTGCAATGCCCGCATCGTGTTCTGCTCGGGGGTATGCAACGACGCAATGATGACGGCCCCCAAACTCTGGTTCTGAAACCCTATCGGCATTCCGATCACACAGCGAATTTTGACTGGCGCAAAGCCTAAGTTCACGAGCGGAAAGGCTTTTTCATCGATGTCTTCTACAATGATAACTTCTCGTCGTGCGAGAACTTCCCCAGGCAAACCGAGTTCTGGATTGCCCTTGACCAACGCATGAAGTGCCGCCCGATCAATCCCCATTTCGGCAATTTTAACCAGCTTTTTCCCACTCTGGTCTTTCACAAAAACTTGACCTAGTTGAGCCTTTGCCGTGCGCAACAAATAGTCTAACGCTTTGTTTGCAATAGTATTTGTATCCACCGTGTTTAATGCACCGAGCAGTTGTCCGAAAGCTGCTTGACGACCGTATTCGGCGCTCAGTTGTTGGTTCTGTGCTTCTAATTTTTGACGGTTACCTTCAATTTCGATGCCGCGTTTTTCTAATTCTCCAACGGCCTCTTGAATCCGATCCGCCATCGCATTGAGCGCGTGGGCGAGTAATCCGATCGCATCTCGTCCGTTATCGACGGCTCGTTGGTGATATTCGCCGCTTCCCAATGCTCTGGCTACAACCGCCAATCGTGCAAGCCTTTGATTCATCGTGCGAATTAACCAAAACCCTATGATGAGCATCACGACCGCCGCGCTAACGCCGCCTATCTGCAACCACTGAGTATCAGATAAAAAAGCAGGCCCTACAGCTAACATCAGAATCGTACTCAGCAGGCCCAATAACATCCAGGTTAAGGGCCTCATGCGGAAGGCATCCGCGCCTTTTACCACTAAATTTTTCATGGACGACCTCTTAACAGTAATTTTTCGATAATGTCGATAAACGCTTCCTCGTCGACGATGGGTTTGCTGACATAGGCATCAAATCCAACCGCCAGAAAACGCTCTTGATCGCCTTTCATTGCATGAGAAGTCAGGACAATGACCGGTAAATGCGCAAAACGCGGTTGTTTTCGTAAGGTTCGGATGAGTTCCACACCATCCATCCCAGGTAAGGAAACATCGCATAATACTAGATCAGGTAAGGATTCGTTCTGTAACGCTACCAGGGCCGAAAATCCATCGGCATAATCATTTAAGTCGTAGCTGTCTTCGAGGATGGCGTAAACCAAATCGCGATTGTCGCTATTATCCTCGATAAGCATGATTTTTTTCATGAAATAACGGCCTTTCAGTGGCTTTTTAAGGTGTGACTGATTGTAATCGGATTTAGCCGCTTGACGATGTAGGTCAAAGGGATTAAACAAAGCCTCCCCGCGTGCCCTGACCTTTCGGAATTACACACTGCTCGCTGGTTGAGCGCTTGCCTATTGATGCAAACCCCGGTGGGTTCAATTCCCACTGTGTTTCCCCTTCTGAATAACTTGCACGCGGGTTTTTTATTGTCTTCAGAATATCTAAGGAGTTCTGAAATGGAAGCCGCCGAACGGGACTTGCGTCTCGATATGCTCAATGGTCTTCTGAATACGCCTCACGGGAATTTACAAGCGGCGGCTGAACTTCATGCGCTGATGTTGGAATTGGATAGTGTGTTTTACAGCCACTTAGCCACTTGGTATCAGACAAAAGGCCAAGTCCGCGACCACCAAGAACTTTTTATCGCCCATTTATTCGTTAGCCCCTGGTCTAATCAACGAGAGGCCGGATTTGCGCTTTTACAAGATTTACCCCCGTATCAGGTGGCGCGGGTCGTGCGATTTCTGAAAGAACATCGGAAATTACCCCGTTCAGCACGCACAGCGGTTCAATACTATCTGAAACAACGAGAACAAGTTCCGAAACAGTTCGATGCAGCGGTGATGCGGGCGCGTCAGTCGATGAAATATCTCTATTCGACCCTCCACATCAAACCCAATGTACGGGCTGAAGCGATCCTTTTTGAGAATCGTCCCCCAGAAAACAGCGCATTATGGGCTTTAAAGCAGCTCGTGCAGTCCAATAATCCAATTCATCAGAGTAAACTGATCGAGCGCTATCAGATTCCTTTTCCAATGGCAATCAGTGGGTTAGGACAACCTTCAGCAGTGCTTTTGGCTTCACTGATCAAAGTCATGTCGCCCCAGGAAGTCATCAACCATCTGAAGTTACTCAAACGACTGGATGCGTTTTCTGATGAAGCGCTAAAAAATCTAGTGACTGAAAAGCTCAAAACCGCTCAACGCGATACACGAGTTGCTGGGTTCAAAATTTCCAAGGCAAAACAAAATGTTGCGCTCTCAACAGAAGTGAGCGAGCAACTCGATGCCGTTGCAGATGCGCAGTTGAAAAAACGCGGACGTATTCGTCGGGCGACTGCATTGTTTGTCGATAAATCGGCCTCGATGAAAGTTGCGCTCGAACTGGGAAAACAATTGGCATCCCTGATTTCAGGGCTATGCGATGCGGGTTTGTGGGTGTATGCCTTTGATTCCATTCCTTATCCATTGGTCGCATCGGGAACCGAACTAAGTGATTGGGAACGGGTTTTTGCGCCGCTTCAGGCCAGTGGGAGCACCTCAATTGGCTGTCCTTTTGTTCTGATGCTGCGTGCAGAAATTGCCGTCGAACAGATTTTAATCGTGACGGACGAGGCCGAAAATCAACGCCCCGCCTTTCTCGATCAGTATCAGCACTATCGCAAAACCTTGGGGTTAGCGCCGAATGTATTGATTATTCGCGTGGGTAAAGCCTGTGATTTATTGGAAAAACAACTCCTTAGAGCCAATATCCCCGTCGAAACCTACACCTTCAATGGCGACTATTACGCGCTCCCCAATCTAATTCCGTTGCTCATGCAGCCCTCGCGACTGGATTTATTACTCGAAATCATGGCAACCCCTTTACCGACGCGCTCACAATTAACTCCCCTTTCGATGCAGTGAGAATTCGAGTGAATCCCGCACAAATCTATCGTGAACTTGCCCTCGCCGCCGAGCTGAAAGCGCCCCACGCCATTCTGGAAGAGGTCTTAATCGGGTTGACCTGGACTGCGTGTCGTGTTGACGGGCGTTCGGGACTTGCGATGACCCCCGAGATGCGCAATCGAACGCTACCGTGGCCAGGTTCACTGGTGGGGCGTCCCTTAACCGATGTCTGTTCGTGGTTGACTTCGTGGAATCCCTTTGAAACGGCGGTAGCGTTGGCTGCTGTCAATGCGGCGTTAGGCGACGATTTGGCAACCGATGCCACCTGCATTTCACCCGGTGAACATCCAAATATCGCGTTATTTCAACATCTTACCCCTCTCATGAATGGCAAAGTGGTGGTCGTGGGACGCAATCCCCATCTCGCACCGCTGGTCAAGCAACACAGTTGGACGGTTCTGGAACGCGATCCGAGTTCGGAAGATTTGCCTGATCCTGCCGCCGAATTCGTCATTCCAGAAGCTGATTGGGTCTTGTTGACGGCCAGCAGTTTGGTCAATAAAACAGCCCCGCGCTTGTTGGGATTGGCGCAAGGCAAACGGCTGGTTTTGATGGGGCCAAGTGCTCCATGGTGGAACGGGTGGGGTCGCTACGGTGTGACCGATTTAGCGGGGGTCGTCGTGCAAAATCCGAATCTTTTACGCCAAGTCGTTGTAGAAGGCGGCGGTGCAGAACTATTTCGCCACGCCGTTCATTATCGCTTGCTCTCTCTGAACCCGCTCCCGTCGAGTGCTTAAGCTATGCGCAGCATGTCGTACACCCTCAACGATTGCGCATCTCGACACTGGTCGATGACGGATTGATGCGGGTGCGGCCATCGCTCGCCACAAACTCGAAAAATGTCACGACGCGCTGAACCCCCTGAACCGTTCTGACCTGCTGCGTCACTCGCTGAGCCTCAAAGGGCGTCAATAAACCCATGAGATACACAACTCCCCGATTGGTCGTGATTTTTACGCGGGTTGGATCAAAATCCGGCAGATCAAAAATCCCCACCAAAGCTGCACGCGTCGCCGTCGTGAGATAGGTGTCCCCATTTTTTGTGGCCATGTCCAAAGGCGGGGCAATCAATAACTCGTTGAATACATTGCGGACGGTTGGTCGATTTCGTGCGACCTGTTCGATGTCCTGCCGCACGGCTTCCGAATGCACCTGCCCCGTCAACAACACCTGATTGTTAAAACTATTGACATATACCTGTACAAAGGGGTCTGCACGGTAGCGATTGCTAATGTCGCGGCTCAACCCAAACTCTAGACTTTTATCGGCGGCGATGGTGGCGGTGTCACGACGGTCGTTGTACACCATGAATCCCGCAACCGCCCCTGTCGCTAAAACGGTACCGACGCATCCCTGTAATCCTAATAACAAAGCCATTGATAAACTTAGGGCAAACAGATTTTTACTGAGCTTCAAAAGCATGGCGAATCCACGAAATTTCAGATTGATCGAATGCAACAACATCAAAACGGCAGGTCGGTAATGGATCCGATTGCTGTTGCAGAAAATGGGTGGCAGCTTGTAACAAACGATGCTGTTTGGTCGCTGAAATCGACTCTATCGCCGTCCCAAATAGGGCAGATTTTCGGGCACGTACCTCGACAAACACCACACAATCTCCGTCCCTCATCACCAAATCCAATTCCCCGCCGCCGCCGCGTACGTTCCGTGCAACCAAGCTAAGTCCTTGGTTTAGCAAAAAATTAAGGGCGCGATTTTCGGCTTGTTGCCCTATTTCGGTGGGTAAACGGCGACGCGGCATTGTTGAGATTCCTTAAAACTATGGCTATTGCTCCAGGTATTTTGTACGTAGTTGCGACGCCCATTGGCAATTTGGCCGATTTGACGGAACGCGCAAAAACTGTTTTGCAGACGGTAGCGACCATCGCCGCTGAAGACACCCGCCACAGTCGTAAACTCCTTGATTTTTATGGGATTTCAACGCCTTTGGTCGCTCTTCACGAACACAACGAAAAGTCGGTAACTGAAACGCTCGTTCGCCAATTACAACAGGGGCAGTCCCTCGCATTAATTAGCGATGCCGGTACGCCACTTATTAGCGATCCGGGATTTTATTTAATTCGTGCCGCATTAGTCGCTCAATTAAAAGTCAGCCCCATTCCCGGCGCTTGCAGTTTAATTGCGGCTTTATCGGTCGCTGGATTACCGACAACGCAATTCGTTTTTGAAGGTTTTCTCCCGCCAAAATCAAATGCGCGACGGGTAAAATTACAGGCACTTGCTGGCGAGCCACGAACGCTCATTTTTTTGGAGGCCCCGCATCGAATCGCCGAAGCCTTAATTGATTTAGCTGAGATTTTTGGCGATGACCGTCAGGCAACGGTGTGTCGTGAGTTGACCAAAACCTTTGAAGAAATTCGACTCAGTTCACTACGCGAATTAGCTATTTATTTCGCTGATGAATTACGTCAACGGGGCGAATTCGTTCTCCTAGTTGAAGGAATGAAGATTGCGCCAACAGTTGATCCAGAAAGCGAACGCGTTTTGGCATTATTATTAGCTGAGTTGCCGCTTAAAAAAGCCGTGTCATTAGCGGCTGACATTACGCAAAAACCCCGTAATACCCTCTACGCCCTCGCGCTCAAGTTAAAGACAGGGGGCGAATAAGCTAATAAATTGCGCTCGACCTGTTGGCGACCTGAGAGGCTCCCTTGGACTTTTTCATCTATCGGCCCATTTTTTCCGTTGTCATTTCGCTGATGATTCTATTAGCGGGGGCGATGTGCATTTTTCTGCTGCCCACCACGCTTTATCCAAATATTACGCCCCCCGTTGTGCAGATCAGCGCCAATTATGCGGGGGCGAATGCAGCGACTACCGCGTCTAATGTGACGCAGATTCTCGAAGAAGCTGCAAATGGGGTGCCGGGCATGATTTACATGTCGTCGATCAGCACGAACCAAGGCGCGAGCGTAATCAATGTCACATTCGATATCGGTTATCCCCAGGATATTGCGTCGGTAGATGTGCAGAACCGTCTGCAACGCGCACTACCTCAGCTTCCCGATGAACTCCGACGAACGGGCGTGACGGTCAATAAGGTTTCGCCCAACATTCTGCTCGTCGTGAATTTAGTGTCGCCAAACGGCACGCGGGATAACCAATACCTGGGTAACTATGCCGATATTCACATCGTCAACGCGCTAAAACGTTTGCCGGGAATTGCGCAGGTTCAGAACATCGGTTTATTGCGCTATGCCATGCGCATTTGGCTTGATGTGCCCCGCATGAATAGCTTGGGGTTGTCGCCTACCGACATCGCTACGGCCCTTCAACAGCAAAATCGCCAAGTCGCTGCGGGGAGTTTAGGCGCTTCCCCCGACACGCCGGATGATCTCATCGAATACGCCATCAGCGCCCCTGGACGACTGCGAACCGTCGAAGAATTTGAAAATATCGTGGTGCGTCAAGGGCCAATGGGCGAGTTAGTGCGTTTACGGGAGGTCGCACGCGTTGAGCTAGGGGCGGAAAGTTACTCGGTCATCTCTGAATTGAATCGGCAGCCCGCGTCGGCCTTGGCCATTTATCAGTCACCCGATGCCAATGCGTTGACCTTATCCCGTGAAATTCGGCAGGCGATGGCGCGTTTAGCAGAACGGTTTCCCGAAGATGTGGAATACCGTTTGGTGTACGACACCACGATGTTTATCGACCAAGCCATTTCGGAAGTAGCCCGTACCTTCATTGAAGCCGGCTTACTGGTCATTTTGGTGATTTTTCTATTCTTGTAGAGCTGGCGTTCTACGGTGATTGCCCTCGTGACC
>CAZTIH010000022.1:22848-28896 GCA_964613675.1 uncultured Candidatus Competibacteraceae bacterium | reverse complement strand
TCGAGCCAGACCATTGACGGATTTCCATTCATCGGAAACCCCTGAACAAGAATCGCCGAATCGCCGAATTGATCGAAATCAAGCTTTGTTCACTCATTAAGAAAATTTTCCCACAGAACTGTCTATTGAGATGCCTTCCTTTGGCTATTTCACGGCCCGCCATGAACGATTTGCTGCCCCCAAATAACCATTCCCCCTCTCCTCATCTCCATGCTCCCCCTGCCCCCACGGGCGAATTCGTCGAATCTATCGCCGAGCGCCAGTATCTCCGCGAATGGCTCGATGGTTACGCCGATAATCGCCATACCCAGGCCGTTTATGGGCGTGCCGCATGGTTGTTGTGGATGTGGCTGGGGGTGCGTCGTCAACGATTACTTTCCCTCTCTGCTACACAAGTTCTCGAATTTGATCGCTTTCTCCAAGATCCACAGCCCCGTGAACGCTGGTGTGGCCCCACCTATCCGCGAAAACACCCCCAATGGCGTCCCTTACGCGGCCCCCTCAAATCCAACAGTCGCGCCCAAGTTCACAGCGCCCTAAATACTTGTTTTAGCTATCTTCAGAGCCGCGATCTCGTCACACGCAATCCGTGGCAACCGCATCGTCGCTTGCGTCGTCTGCGCCAGCCCATCTCCATCGAACGCTATCTCGACGAAGCCGCATGGCAAACGCTTTGGCAATACATCAACCAGTTGCCGCGCAAAACACCTGCTCAAAGCCAAAAAGTCGCTCGACTGCAATTTTTGCTCTCATTTTTTTATCTTCTCGGCCCCCGTCTTCATGAAGTCGCCAATCACACCATGAACAGCTTTGTAGAACGTCGTGGGCGCTGGTGGTGGGAGATGGTTGGAAAAGGCAATAAACCAGGCCGTGTCCCTGTCAACGCCGATATGCTCGCTGCGCTGAAGCGGTACCGCACGAGTTACGGGTGGTCGCCTCTCCCCGCGCCTGACGACGAACGGCCTCTCGTTGCCAGCATCAAGGGTACGCGCCCTATCGGTAGCGATATGATTTATCGACTAATTAAAAAGGCTTTGCGCGATGCGGCTACGTACACGCAAGATCCCGCTATCGTCCACCAACTTCAACACGCTTCGACGCATTGGCTACGGCATACAAGTCTGACTCATCAGGCGTTGGCGGGCCTCGATGTGCGTCACATCCAACGCAATGCCCGCCACAGTAGCCTTACGATGACGACTCGTTATCTCCACGCCGAAGAGCAGCAGTGGCATGACGATATGCAGCGACATCGACTCCCTACTGCGCCCCGTAACGCGCCCGATAGGTCTCCAGTGCCGCTCGTTGATCTTTCGGACAGTATTTCAGAATCTGATGAAACGAAGCAATCGCCCTAACTGGAATCTGTTGCTCTTCTGATAAACGTCTCGCCGCCGAACGCGGGTCACTTTCGCTCAGTCGTTCCTCTCGATCCAAGGCGATGATTAGCCCTGCTACCGTCGCACCTTGCTGACGAATTATCTGGATGGCTTCAGTCACAGCGGTGCCCTTCGTTAAGACATCATCGACAATCAGAACTCGCCCCGTCAGCGGTGCCCCTACAATAAGGCCCTTTTCGCCGTGATCCTTGGTCTCTTTCCGATTAAAACTCCAAGGTAAATTATGTCCTTGCTGTGCGAGGGCAATAGCCGTTGCGCTCACTAACACGATGCCCTTGTACGCCGGTCCAAAGAGCTGATCGAAAGCAAGTCCAGAATTCTGTAATAGCGTTTGCGCATACAGTTGTCCGAGTTGCTGTAGTGCAACGCCACGATGGAATACCCCAAAATTGAAGAAATACGGGCTAATTCGTCCCGATTTCAGCGTAAATTCTCCGAATTGCAGGGCGTTGTAAGCCAACGCAAGGTCGATGAATTGTTGCGCAATGGCATCTTGAGTCGTAGCAGTAGGTGAGGAATGCGTCATCGAAATGCTTTCTGTTTCAGTAAAGATCGCCACATATCACAAAAATTCGCGTTATGTCTCATCGTTAGCGCCTAATTCTTCCGTCCAAAAGCTATCTCGGAGTTCTGCATCCTGCTTTGCAACGCTTCGCCGAGCTTGCGATTCGGCCTTTTTCGCCTCTCTTTGGTTATCAAAAGTGCCGACGACATAACGTTCGCGTGCAAAAGTGTCGTAGCCATAAACAATCCACTGTTTTTTAGTGATTTCCGTCGGTAATCCATTGAATGACGGAAGTTTTTTAGGCGTTGGCGCACGGATTCCGCTAAGAACCGCTCGCCATAAAATGACCACATAAGTGCGCAGCAACCACAAGAATAGAATTGTGAGAACAGGTAATGAAATCAATAGGATAACGATGAAAGCGAGCGCGCTTAGGGTGCCGTCGTTTAGAGTGATTTCGGGGATGAAACCCGTTAAATCTATTCCGAATAGTGCAAAATTGTCCGTTGCTGGAATAGCCAAATCGGTTAACTCCGCCATCGCTCGCAGAGGATTAGCAGACTGTACGATTTGTTGGCGCTGCGCAGGTGCATCTATTGTGCGTAGTTTTTGAGGATAATCGCGCACAATATCGAGAAAAAATCTCTGCTCTCTCGAATCGTTCCGTAGATGACGTAGATAAAATGCAACCGTTGACCAATCTTGGTTCGCGAGTTGGGGACCGATGATGGCCAGATAGGGCGACGGTAATTGCAGAATCGCATCGCGATCAGGCACGGGTAATTCAGCAACCCGATTAATCGCTTTTAGGTCACCTAATTCGAGTAGCTGATTGAGCCCGTGACTCTCAAATTGAGACGGCTGAAATTTTCGATAAATATCAGTACTCACAAATAACCTAAAAGTATTATCTCGTGGGATTAATTGTCGCCACGAGAAAACGGCTTCTATACGCTTGATTTCACTCAATAAAACAAGTGCTTCTGAGGGGAGTTGAGCCAAGCGCCGTAAATCACCACTAATTCCCCAGCGAATAATTTGTTGGGCGCTAAAATTAGCCCTTAATTGAGCCGTAACTTGCGCGAAATGGTGCAATTCATTAGGGGGAACCGCATTAAGTGCGGCTTGGAAATCCGACGAGCTTTCTGCAAGGCTTAAAAGCCCTTGATAATGTACGCGAAACTGTTGCCACTCCTGTACTAACTGTACAGCTAATTGTTCTGCAACTTCTTCTGGATTCAACAATTCCTCTCGAAGGGCTTCGGTAAGATTATTTATCAGAATGGCCCGGGTTTCTGTAGAGCGCAATTCGTGTGCAATGTCGGGGAGAACACCGTCCGCCGACCACCAGAAATCGCCGACAAATAATGCCCAACCAAGAACCGGAATCCAGCGGGTCGCTAATCGCATACCAATTCGCTGGGCGATCAGCGCCACCATTCGTGCCACCACTCGGCGCGCCAACAACAACGCCAACCCCGCTGCGGGTAACAATCGTGTCGATGCGTTTGCTTCGGGGGCTAACATAGTGGATTGAAAAATCTCGTATTTTTCCTGCAACTGCTGCTGTAAAACTGAGGCTACCCGATCACCAAACCGTCGTCCGGCGTATTGATTAAAGCAACGCAATACTCGATCTACACTTTCTCGCATGGCTTTCTGCATGTCCTGTTGCAGTTCTGAAACCACTGCTTCAATAACGCGCTGCAACCCCTGCTGTACGGCAGGCGAGCTAAACACACGGTTCGCTATTTCTTCGGCAAATTTTTCTCCTGCTTGCGTGCCCCAACCCGACAAATAACGCTGCCAGTAACCGCTATTTTCGCGCACATGAACAACCGCTTTTTCCACTTCATCCGCGACTATTTGATCGAGTTCAAATCGC
Organism: uncultured Candidatus Competibacteraceae bacterium; assembly: GCA_964613675.1. Lineage (GTDB taxonomy): Bacteria > Pseudomonadota > Gammaproteobacteria > Competibacterales > Competibacteraceae > DAIUCA01. The sequence continues at coordinate 25,106 of CAZTIH010000022.1, read as the reverse complement.
AACCACAGCGCATTTATTTCCGTCGTTCTAATCGTTAAAGATTGCCATTTCTCCGCTAACTCGTGTGCCATAGATTGGGTAATCTCAGCTTTGTTTACTTGTAAATCTTCCGTGAGGCATTCACTAGAGTAAGCCAAAGAATTCAAGGAAAGTATTAAAAATAAAGTAAACAACTGAATCATGGGATTCACTGATGCCTCACAGCGCTAAGTAATAAGTGTTCATTTGAAGAAGCATTCGCCTTGTCGCGTAAATAGTTAATATGTTATTGGTTTAATTCTATTGGAAAATAATTCATGTCGATGAACTTTACTCATCTGGTTAGCGGGCTGTTATTTGGACTTCTCATCAGCCCTTTTGCGCACGGTCAACGCTGTGAAGAATCCGTAGGTCGGTGGTTTGACCCTGATTTACAAGTGCCGCGTGATGCAGCGCCATTGTTTGCCGCATTGGCGAGAAGATCGGTGGTATTGCTGGGTGAAATCCACGATCAGGTCAGTCACCACCGCTGGCAACTTCATACGCTAGCGGGGTTATATGCCCATAATCCTAATTTAATCATTGGGTTGGAGATGCTACCGCGATCTGCTCAACCCATACTCGATAGATTTTGGCAAGGAGAACTCGACGAAGTGTCATTTTTTGAGGAAAGCAACTGGCGCGAACATTGGGGATTTGATAGCGAACTTTACTTGCCCATTTTACGCTTTGCTCAAATGCACCGACTGCCCTTAGTGGCATTGAATGTCAATCGGCAGCTTATCGGCGAAGTGGCCCGAGTGGGATGGGATAAGGTGCCTTCTGAACGTCGCGAGGGTTTAGGAAATCCGTTACCTGCAAATCAGGCTTATCTCCTTGAATTAGAAAATGTTTTTGGGCAAAAAAACCCAGATCATCAGAAAAATGAAGAGGCACTTAACCGATTCGTCCAAGCTCAACTGGTATGGGATCGTGCTTTCGCTGAGGGGCTAATCAAGGCGCGAAAACAACATAACGATGCCCTTGCAGTCGGTTTAATGGGGCGATTTCATGTGCAATTTGGTCATGGAGTGGGGAACCAACTCCTCGATTTAGGCTACTTTGACACCGCAAATCTTTTGCCGATGGGCGCGAGCGATTGTGAACAGGTCGTCCCTGGTATCGCTAATGCGGTTTTTTTATTAGATGACAATGATATTTTTCCCACAGACGGGGAGCCCCTTCGTTTAGGCGTACAGGTTGCGGACGGGCGTGAAGGCGTACTGATTCAACAGGTGATTAGCAATAGTTTAGCGTCGCAAGTGGGACTGCAAGCAGAGGATTTGATTACAGAGGCAGCGGGTTTGAACATTCGCCGTTCTAGTGAGTTACAAGCCATCGTGCGTCGCCAAGCTCCCGGAACTTGGTTACCTTTAGTCGTTAATCGAAGCAATCAACTGATTGATTTGCAAGTAAAATTTCCGTCAAAACCGCTGCCCTAACGGATGAAAAAACATGCTAAAAAACCCTTCTACTCGTCTGCTCATCATTATATCGAACATCGCTTTGGTACTTGGCGTACTTATGTTTTTAAGTTTGCCGCAACCCAGATTACCAGACATCGGTGGGTTTATTCTGCAACCCCCTAAATCACTCCCAGAATTTCAACTGATTTCTGATGAGGGGCAACCTTTAGGGCCAAATGATCTTTACGGGCGCTGGCAATTTCTGTTTTTTGGGTACACTTTTTGTCCAGACATCTGCCCATTAACCCTTTTAGATTTCTCTAAAGTGCAAAATTTGTTGGCAGAACAGGGGTTTAATGAAATTGGCTACCGTTTTATTTCCGTGGATCCTCTACGCGACACCCCAGAACGTCTGAAAGAGTATGTCCGTTATTCTAATCCAATTTTTCGGGGAGCCACAGGAACACCGGAAGAAATTAATCGGTTAACGCGGGCGGTCGGCGCGGTTTACACCATTCATGAACCCGAACCAGGTAAAGATTTCTACTTGGTCGATCATTCTGCAACGGTCATGATTCTGAATCCGCGAGGTGAGTTGGCGGCAGTCTTTTCGCCACCCCATGATCCAGAGACAGTCGCCCAAGAATTCATTGCCTTACAACGATTTCACCGCCAGCAATATGGGTTTGTTCGGCGATTTTTCCAACGCTTCCTTTAGGGGAAACAGCAATGCGTATTCTGCGATTTATCGCTTATCTCGTTCTGATGCAGTCTGCAATGGTCATGGCGCACGGTCATCATGATCACAGTCACGATCACGCACATCATGATCAC
>CAZTIH010000022.1:0-22748 GCA_964613675.1 uncultured Candidatus Competibacteraceae bacterium | reverse complement strand
CATCATGATCACAGTCACGATCACGCACATCATGATCACGGTCACGATCATAGTGAACTACCGATTATGATTGAGGGGGCTTGGGCACGCGAAACTCCACCCAACGCGCAGGTTAGTGCCGCTTATATGACGATCCATGCGAAGGAATTTGATCGGCTTGTAAAGGCTTCGGGGGCGGTTGCCAAAACCATAGAGCTGCATACGCATTTATTAGAAGACGGTGTGATGAAAATGCGGGAGGTTTCCGCTATTGAGATCAACCCCGAGGAGCCAGCAACGCTGAAACCAGGAGGATTACACATCATGTTGATTGATCTAGTTGAGCCGCTAAAGCAAGGCGAGTCGTTTTTCCTAACTTTACATTTTGAGAAAGCGGGTGAAATGACCTTTGAAGTGCCCGTCCATCGCGGTGCGCCTTCAGCGCATTCCCATCAACACTGATTGCCATCAGACAAACACAGCGGCGGCAAAGTGGTCAATAAAGGTCTATTTTTGCCTGCCGAGTCCTCTGTATGTCCACACCTGCCCTATTATTCATTAATACTATTATTTTTCTGATTGCCTTAGCCGGTTGTCTGATCATTGGGGGGTTGTATCTGAATAATCCCCCGTTCCATGATCCACCGGGGTTTTGGCCCAGGCTGAATGCGTATTTAACGACTAATCTCGCGGAAACTCGCCGCGATCATGAGTTTGCAGAACTCGAACTCAGAAGTTACACCATTGCGCCTACTCAGTTATTCGCCAAGGTCGAACAGGCAGTGAACAGCTTGGGGTGGCAAATTAGCGACCGCGATCTCGAACAATATTCGCTTCAGGTAATTATCGAGACCCAGCTCATGCGGTTTCGCGATGATATGGAGATTAGGATCGTGCCGGGGGAGCGGGGAAGTGAGCTTCACATTCGCTCCCAGTCACGAGTGGGACGTGGTGATTTGGGAGCCAACACTCGCCATATTTTGGAACTTTATGCCCTTCTCGCTCGCCAAGTGTAGTCTTTACACGCATGAGAAGGTATCTGATGAATTACGGTCATATTTCTGCTATTCGCCTTATTGTTCTGCTATTGCTGTGTTGGACATCGACGGGTTGGGCACTCACACCTAAGGAAAGGGTAGAACTTGCGGCGCGTGAGACCATGACCGCATTAAGTCGTCAGCAGAACGAGTTGAGACAGCAACCTGAGCGACTTTACGAATTTGTACAGGCCTACATCACGCCTCATTTCGATTTTGATCGAATCGCTCAGTGGGTATTGGGACGGCACAATCGCACGGCAAGTCCGACACAACAGCAGCAATTTCGCGACGCATTTCGCACCTTTTTAGTGCGTAGTTATGCGAGTGCGTTAATTGAATATGCCAATGGTCAGGTCAATATCCTACAGGTCGACGAACAGGATACGCGGGCTGTCGTGCGAACCGAACTTGTTTCCCCGAATGGAAATCGGCTCAGAATTGACTACCGAATGATTAAAGTTAGCGAAAATTGGATGGTTTTTGATGTGTCGGTTGAAGGAATTAGCATCGCGACGAGTTACCGCAATACCCTCGATAGCGAGGTGCGACGGATTGGTTTAGACGGATTGATTGGGCGCTTAAATGAAGCTTCACCATGAGGCGTCACTTTTAGGGCAGCCCGATTAAGGTGCAGTGAAAGGCACTTGTTTTACGGATTGCCAAGAAGATTTGGTTAAGGGATCTGCTACGGGTGAGGGACTTTCTTCCGACAGTCGCACGCGAATCTTTGCGGCAGCCGTTTCTGCTTCGGCTAAAATTCGCAGTCGCTCACCATGATAACGACTCGCCTGCATTTCGGCTTCAGCCGCGACCGTAACCGTGACAGCTTCACTTTCCGCCTTCGCTTTGGCCGCTAACACGGTGATTTGGCGTTGGTGTTCGGCAGCTTCGATAAGGGGCACACCTTCTATTTGTGCTTCGCAACGCGCTAACTCGACTTTCTGAGACAGAATCGCCAGTTCATTCGTCAATTTCTGACTTTCAGAACACTGAGTTTTTTCGACAACCTCTTGGATTGACGCTATTTTTTGCATCTGTAACTGCTGAATAATTTGGTCGATCTTCTGGATTTGGGTCATCCAGAATTTCGTGCATTGTTCTAACTTCTGCTGTTGTAGAATTATCTCGTTAGCGATTTGATTTTCCTGGATTTTGTCTTGCTCACAAAACCAATTAAGGGCGACTTGATCGAGAGGATTATCAGAATCATAGTCTTTCCGATGGGCTGCTTGTAATTTTGTAATCGCCACATGATCTAATGTGAGTCCTCGATGGGTTAATAGCGCCTCAAATCGCTCTGTAAGCTGTCTGCTGAACTCTGATTGGTGCGATAAAAGTGCTTCTAAATCAAGTCGCTGTATGAGATTAACGGCTTCTGTATAGAGCAAAGGGGTAACGGCTTTTGCCAAGCATGTCGGTCGAGCAACTGATTTCCCCCAACAGATAATCGCTTTCTGAATGGCGGCTTCTTCAGGTAAAACGCGAAGAGCAACTTGTAAAGTCCAACGCACTCGCCAACCCTTTTTCGTCAAGGTCGTGGTGTGAGGTTTCGCGTTAATTTCTGCGCTAACAGATTGTAGTGAAACGGTTTTTACCGATTGCCACCCCCCAAGATGCCAAAAGCCTTTGCCAATAATGAGGCGTTCTTGTTGTCGATAGGCCAGCCAATAAGCATGGTCGATTTGGGGTTCACGCCAACCCGCTACCCCAATTCCTAAAATGATTGCGATCACTACAATGAATACCCACAACTCAACCATGTTCTATCCTCTCTAAGTGGCAAGTAACAGATGACGACTTTTAAGATTCTCGAACTCGAAAAACAGCTTGATCAGATTATTCAAGCCTACGAATTACTCCATGAGCAACATCTTGCGATTAAAGCCGTACACGAAAAAACGGTTGCAGAGCGTGATCATTGGCAACAGCAAAGTCAGACGGATCGTCGTCGAATTGAGGCTTTGATGGCGAGATTCAAACAGTTGGAGCAATGACCGTGACCGAAGAATTAACCGAAACCGTACAGATAAAAATTCTGAACCAGCTCTACACAATTGCCTGTCCTGCTGCTCAGAAAGAGGGTCTGATGGCCGCAGCAGATTATCTTCATCAGAAACTCATTGAGACTCGTCAGAGTAACCCTTCTCTGAGTCTTGAGCGATCTGCAATTTTAACAGCAATGCACATTAGCTATGATCTGATTTCACTTCAGAGCGAATTGGACTTTCAACAGCAGCATCTCGACGAACGAATTGAGAGCATGAACGCTAAAGCAACAAATTTTATTCGCAAAATGGATATTAAATAACGAGGCGCTGTGTTTTAATCATTGTCACGGTCTGCCGTGTTCGCGAATGGGTTTGGTAAGTCCCTTGATCCTAACTTTTTTTGCCCGGGAGCTTGGTTGCTTGATTGGTGTGCAGGTCCGCCTTGTAGCGGAAAGCCTAAAAATCGCGCCCATCCTCCCACTTGAACCCTCTGGTTCAAGGGTGATGACCCAAAACGGCATAGGCGGATCGCTCTTAGGTTTCATAAATCAAAAACCTTGTCTTTGAATAATCTCCGCAAACAGCTACGTCAGCGACGTCGGCAACTCAACGCTGAAGCCCGTCAGTGGGCGAGTCAGTTGATCTGCCAGAACATCGTACAGTTGTCAGAATGGATAACGGCCCGAAAGATCGCAGGTTACCAAGCTCTTCCAGAAGAAGTTAATTTAACTGCGTGCTTAAGCGAGTTTGGCAAGACCATTTACCTCCCCAAAATTGAAGCGAATAGATTGCAGTTCCGTTTATGGGATTCGGATAATGCCTTGATCCCCAACGATTTAGGGATTCTGGAACCTGGTACAGAACAGCCGAAAATCTCTCCTTCAGAACTCGATCTTGTTCTTGTGCCCCTCGTCGGTTTTGACCGTCACGGTCAACGACTGGGAATGGGGGGCGGTTTTTACGATCGCACTTTTTCATTTCGCATCGCAAAAACCACTGCTCCGTTTCTGTTAGGCGTGGCATTTGAGTGTCAGTGTGTAACGAATCTTGTGCCGCAACCGTGGGATGTGAAACTGGACGCCATTGCAACAGAATCAGGACTTTACCGTACAGGAAGCTTTATGCCATGGCCTATTGGTTAATGAAGTCCGAACCCGATAGTTTTTCAATCCACGATTTAGTGCATTCTGCTGAACAGACTACGCGCTGGGATGGCGTCAGAAATTACCAAGCCCGCAATTTTTTACGAGAGATGGTTTTGGGGGATTTGGCGTTTTTTTACCATTCCAATGCTAAAGCGAACACCGGCATTGTGGGGATTGTACGAGTGGTTAAAACCGCTTATCCCGACCCGACCGCTTTTGATCCGCAAAGTGATTATTTCGATGCTAAAAGCGATGCCCATCATCCGCGCTGGTTTGCTGTAGAGGTGAGACTAGTCGAGCGATTTGAACGGCCACTCTTATTATCTGAATTGCATTTGCACGCTAATCAGTTAGGGGACTTTAAGCTATTGAAAAAAGGCAATCGGTTATCGGTCTTGCCTTTGTCGTTAGCCCAGTGGAATTATCTTAATTCTCTTAATTCATTGTCCCAAAAATAAGTTGTAAGCGGGATTATCGCCTTCATAACGAAATCCGTAATGCAGTTCGTTTAAAAATTGCTCGAATTGACGGCGTTCATCGGGCGGAATTTGTAAGCCCACTAGAACGCGTCCGTAGGCTGAACCATGATTGCGGTAGTGAAATAGACTAATATTCCATGGGGCTAACCCATTGATTCCTTCAAGAAAACGCAGTAAAGCACCAGGGCGTTCGGGAAACTGTACCCGATACAGCGTTTCGTTTTCGAGCTGCTCAGGTGCTCGCCCACCGATCATATAACGAATATGTAGCTTCGCCATTTCGTTATCCGTCATATCAAGCACGGCGTAATCAGCCGCCCGCAATTTCTCAATAATTTGTTGTCTTTCCGCCGCCCCTCCCGTTAATTCAACGCCCACAAAAATATGGGCAGAGCGATCCGCGGCAAACCGATAGTTAAATTCGGTAATTGCACGTTTTCCCAGCGTCCGACAAAAGTGCAAAAAACTACCGGGCTTTTCGGGAATCGTTACGGCTAATAGCGCTTCTCTTTGCTCGCCAAACTCCGCTCTTTCGGCAACATGACGTAAACGGTCGAAATTGATGTTTGCACCGCAGTTCAAGGCGACAAATCGACCATTTTGCCCATGGCCTGACGCCTTGAGCTGTTTCACATATTTTTTGAGCCCCGCAATGCCTAAAGCACCGGCTGGCTCTGCGATGGAACGGGTGTCATTAAAAATGTCCCGAATGGCTGCACAAATTTCGTCGGTCGAAACCAAAATCATCTCATCCACGGTCTGTTGTGCGATGCGAAAAGGTTCCACACCGACCTGTCTTACGGCTACACCATCCGCAAAAATTCCCACTTCGTTAAGCAAAACACGCTCTTTCGCTTGAAGGGCACGGTACATTGACGGTGCATCTTCGGGTTCAACTCCAATCACGCGAATCTCAGGGCGCAACGCCTTGATGTAAGCGCCCATACCGGCAATCAGCCCCCCACCGCCTACGGCAATGAAAACGGCATCAAGCGGGCCGCTATGTTGACGCAGTATTTCCATCGCAATCGTCCCCTGACCTGCGATAACGTCCGGATCATCATAAGGATGAACAAAGGTCAATTGGCGGGCCTTGGCTAATTCCTGGGCGTAATGATTCGCCTCATCGAAGGCGTCGCCATAAAGCACAACCTCTGCGCCAAAACTCGCCACAGCCTGCACTTTGATACTGGGAGTGGTTTGCGGCATGACAATGACGGCGGGAATTTTGAGTCGTTGCGCGGACAACGCCACGCCCTGTGCGTGATTCCCTGCACTGGCGCAAATCACGCCTTTTTGGCGAATTTCGGGATCAATTCTAGCAATTTTGTTGTAAGCACCCCGTAGTTTGAACGAAAACACGGGCTGTAAATCTTCGCGTTTGAGCCAAATGTCATGGCCCAAGCGCGCTGCAAGTTTGGGGAGATAGTCAAGTGGAGTTTCGACGGCCACATCGTAAACATGGGCAGTAAGAATGCGTTTGAGGTAGTCGTCCATCGGTATTATCGGAAACAATAGAAAGCTCCCAATCTACCGAAAAAATTAAGATGAGCGACCTTCATAAGCAAAAAGCGGCATTTGCTGCCTTGGAATTTATTCAATCTGACTGGGTAATTGGCGTTGGCACGGGATCAACGGTCAATTTCTTCATCGAAGCGCTTAGTAAAATTAAAGGTCGTTTAGAAGGGGCAGTCTCTAGCTCCGAAGCTACGACGACTCGTTTGAAAAAACTCGGCATTCCAGTTTACGACCTCAACGCTGTCGGGCCTCTGCCGCTCTATGTGGACGGCGCCGATGAAGCGGATTCGCTGCGGCGGCTGATTAAGGGCGGCGGCGGCGCACTGACGCGAGAGAAAATCATTGCGGCGGCCAGTGAGCAGTTCATTTGCATCGTGGATCAATCCAAATATGTGCCGCTTTTAGGGGCGTTTCCGTTACCCATTGAAGTGGTGCCGATGGCGCGGAGCTATGTGGCCCGCGATCTCGTCAAGCGCGGGGGACAACCCGTTTGGCGAGAAAACTTTGTGACAGACAACGGAGGAACGATCTTAGATGTCCATCATCTGTCATTTAATGAACCTGAAAAAATCGAGACCGAACTAAATCAAGTTGCTGGCGTAATTTCGGTGGGGTTATTTGCTAACCGCCCAGCCGATAAATTGCTGATAGGAAGCTCGGGCGGTGTGGATGAACGCTAGACCATCAACAACAAGTTTACGGATTGGGTCTTGGATCATTTTCTTCGGTAACGGGCATTGAGGTCGTGACTAAATCACGCAAGCCATCGACGATTCGAGGCCCGATGCCTCGTATGTTTTGCAGATCATCTGCTGAAACAAACGGGCCATTTGCCTCGCGGTATTGGATGATATCTTGGGCACGGGCGGGCCCGATTTGCGGCAAACGGGTGAGTTCGTCGGCGGTAGCGGTGTTGAGGTCGATGAGATCGGCGGCCATTGCAGGCGATAACGCCAAAAGCAAAGCAACAAACAGAGCACGAACGAAATTCATGAGGTCACTCCTTACTTAACTTAATCGAAGAGGGAATTTGCCATCTGTTTTTACGGCCCGATTATTTTGCAACGCTATTGCGACTGTTTTATGACAACCTCTAGAAGTGACCATAAAAAAAGGCATCGCGAGGATGCCTTTAGGATGCGATTTCGGTGTAACCCGTTAAGGGGTTAGCTTAGAAATCGTGACGCATACCCACGGAGAACAAGTGCTGGTTATCTGGCTCGTCCAGACCGCCGTATTCAACCCAGAGTCGGGTGCGACGGCTTAAACGATGCTGGAAGCCCACATTGTAAAAGTTCACATCATCTGGTGAGGAGGCGACAACGTTCCCTTGTCTGTTGCGCAAGCTCACATCATCGAACTTGCGGCGGCCGTAGTAACCGCGAACGGTGTTGGCGCCAAAGGTGTACTCAGCGTTGAGTTGGAAAACGTTTGCGTAGTACTGCTGGAAGGTAGCTATGTTGTTACGCTCATCCGCGGGTGTACGGAAACCGCTGATCGCACGGATGGAGGTACTATCGGTGTTTGCCGAACCGTTGAAGTTACCGCGTTCCCAAGTGAAGCCTACTAAGATGGGCGCAACGGTGTAACCCAAGGCAACGCTCCAACGACGGCCGTCTCTTCTCTGGGCGCCATAACGCAGCGATTCATTCTGCAAGTAGGAGAAACCTGCCAGGATTCCGCCTGCGTCGTATTTTCCAACGATGTTCCACATGTCGAGGTACTCTTCAACTCGGATGGTGCCGTCAAAACGAGCTGCCGCTTGCACATTGAAGCCCGAGAAAGAAGGAGAGTCATAACGTGCTAAGAAGCCCGTACGCGAACCGATGGTGGAAGCAGCAAAGGATTCGCTGAAGTTGAAGGTATCAACGATGGCATTTAAATCGTATTCAGGGGTAAACATCGTCCCCGCCCGAATCGTACCGAAACCGCCTTCCAAGCCAAGGAAGCGAGGACGATTGGAGGTCCAGTATTGGCCGCTGCCATCGGTCGCAACGTTTAAGCCAAACTCGAAGTTGTAGATGGCTTTCAGTCCGCTGCCTAAATCTTCATTACCCCGCACGCCTAAACGCGAGCCGTTGTCTCTGAAGGTCATGTGGGCATCGCTGTCTCCACCTTCGTCTACATAATTTAAGGACGCACGCGCAGAGCCGTAGAGGGTCGTGGCGGCATTGGCCGTGGCGGACAGCCCTAACGCTGCGGCGACGGCGAGAGCAATAGCACTCTTTTTCATGAAGTAACTCCTAAGTGTCGGATGTTGCACTTTAACAACAAGGTAAACGACAAGGTTCGTTAAGCGTTTTTATACTGACGGAATGGCAAAAAAGCAACTGTTTTTTCAAAAATGCAACAGCTTTGGGTTAAATCTAGGCCTTTTCGACCACGGTTGTTGCTTTTTTACTACAGATCAACCCTTAATTTAGCTTATCTGCAACAGTATAAGCGAAATATATTGCCGAAAACACATGATCCGACAGCCCCTATAAAAGATTCATTCGCACTTCATGAGAGGCGCCACTTTTACAAATTAACAACACTTGTTGTAGTACATAGATTTGTTGTTTAGCGCAATAAAAAACCCGCCGAAGCGGGTTGAAATGACTGTACAGGGTAAAAATTACCGTTTGGAGTACTGCGTGGCACGGCGTGCTTTGCGCAAGCCCACTTTTTTGCGTTCAACTTCCCGTGCATCGCGAGTTACAAAGCCCGCTTGACGAAGAGGAGGCCGCAAACTTTCGTCATAGTCCATCAAAGCCCGCGTGATGCCGTGGCGAATGGCGCCCGCTTGGCCCGTAGTCCCCCCCCCCCGCACGGTGATGTAGAAATCAAATTTGTCCGTCATTTGTACCGTTTCAAGGGGCTGACGTACCACCATACAGCAGGTTTCGCGACCAAAATATTCGTTTAACGGCTTTTGGTTGACGACGATATTTCCGGTTCCAGGCCGCAAAAATACGCGTGCTGCCGAAGTTTTACGTCGGCCCGTTCCATAATGTTGCTCACGGCTCATCGTTTAAATCTCTAGAGGCTGGGGTTGTTGGGCTTCATGGGGATGGGTCGCTCCCTTGTAAACTTTAAGCTTGCGATACATCGCTCTTCCCAGCGGATTTTTCGGCAGCATTCCCTTCACGCCAATCTCAATCGCCCGCTCGGGATGGGCTGATTCCAGCATTTTTCCCAAGGTGATCGAGCGCATGTGACCGATGTAGCCGGTATGGTGGTAATAAATTTTGTCGGTCAACTTCTTGCCTGTCACGCGGATTTTTTCGGCGTTAATGACGACAAGGTGATCCCCAGTATCGACATGGGGGGTGTACTCGGGCTTGTGTTTCCCACGCAGGCGGCGCGCCACTTCCGTGCACAAACGGCCCAACGTTTTGTCCGTCGCATCAATTAAGTACCACCCCCGTTGAACGGTGGTAGCGTTTGCGTTGAAGGTTTTCATCTCAAACTAGATCGCAAAAAAAGAAAGGGCGGAACTCTATTCCTTGTCGGATTGCGTTGCAATTGGGGGGTGAATCCCAAAGCTATGGGTAATGGTTGCCGCCTTGCCCAACATCGCCGAGGCCGAACAGTATTTTTCAGCCGATAGCTCAATGGCACGGTTTACCGTTTTTTCGCTTAACGCCAAGCCCGTCACGACAAAATGTAGATGAATCGCCGTAAAGATTTTAGGATCGGTGTCGGCGCGTTCAGCCGTTAATTCTACTTTACAATCAATAATTTGATGGCGACCTTTTTTCAAAATATGGATGACATCGACAGCAGCACAACTTCCCAGTCCCACCAGCAAAAGTTCCATCGGACGCGGCCCTAAATTCTGACCGCCTAAATCGGGGGGGCCATCAATGACGATCGCGTGACCACTGCCTGTTTCTGCCACAAATTCCATGTTTTCAACCCACTTAATGGTCGCTTTCATTATTCTGATACCTCGAAAAATAATTCTGCTAATTTCTGCCCTGGGCTAGGTGCTCTCATGAAAGCTTCTCCTACGAGAAAAGCATGAATATTCGCGGCGCGAAGTTGTTGCACATCAGAAGGGGTTAAAATGCCGCTTTCTGCGATAAATAAACGATCGGGTGCTAACTTTCGGAGTTCTACACTGGTTTGTAACGAGGTCTCGAAAGTGCGTAAATTGCGATTGTTGACGCCTAAAATGACTTTTGAATCAAGCATTAACGCTAATGCCATTTCGTTCTCATCGTGAACTTCCACTAGCACGGCTAAATCAAGCGAAAAAGCGATTTCGGCAAAAGTCTGAAGTTGTTCTAAGGAGAGTGCCGATACGATGAGCAGAATGGCATCGGCACCAATCACCCGAGATTCGTAAATCTGATAGTCGCTTACGATAAAATCTTTACGCAAAATAGGGAGATTGCAGGCGCGTTTGGCGGCTTGTAGATAGTCATCGTGACCTTGAAAAAAATCGCGGTCGGTTAATACAGAGAGACAAGTCGCGCCATGCCGAGCGTAATCAGTCGCAATGTCCGTAGGAAAAAAAGGGTCGCGCAACAAACCTTTGCTGGGGGAGGCGCGCTTGATTTCTGCAATCACCGCCGGTTTTTGTTGGATCTGTTGCGCTTCCAGTGCCCCTCGAAAATCTCTGGTTGGGGGCAAATCGAGAATTTTGTTCTGAAGTGCGGAAAGTTCGCAGCGGCTTTGGTTTTCGGCGACTTCTACTATTTTGCGTTGCAGAATGGTTTGCAGAATATCAGTCATTGCCGACAGCCTGTGTAAAGGCAATCAGTGACTCAAAAGTTTCTGCAACCTTTTGGCTTTCAAGTAATTGTTTTGCTTGGAAAATCCCCTCTTGTAAGTCGCTCGCTAAATCCGCTGCGTAAATGGCAGCCCCTGCGTTAAGTACCACCATATCCGTCGCCGATGATGGTTCTGCTGCCAAGATTCGACGGATGAGCGTTAAACTCTCCTGTGGCGAAGTCACCTGTAAGGTCGTTAGGGGCTGTCGTGCGAGACCAAACTGTTCTGGAGCGATGTCGTAGCTTTCTATTTCACCGTTCTTAAGTTCTGCAATGTGGGTGGGCGCATTTAGACTAATTTCGTCTAAACCATCCTGCGAATGCACAACGAGTACATGATGACTCCCCAATTCCCGTAACACTTCTGCCATTGGAATCAACCACTTACGATCAAAAACCCCAAGTACCTGATGTAGTGCACCGGCGGGGTTAGTCAACGGCCCAAGAAGGTTAAACAATGTGCGAATCCCCATTTCGCGGCGTGGCCCAATAGCATGTTTCATCGCGCTGTGATGGGCAGGGGCGAACAAAAATGCAACGCCAACCTGTTGAATACATTGAGATAATTGATCTGGTGTGAGGTTGAGTTTTACGCCTGCTGCTTCTAATACATCAGCGCTTCCCGACTTGCTCGATGCTGCTCGATTACCGTGTTTAGCAACTTTAGCGCCCGCTGCCGCCGCCACCAATGCGCAAACCGTCGAAACATTGAATAAGTGGCTGCCATCGCCACCGGTTCCACAGGTGTCCAGGATGGGGCCCCCTTGAACGACAACAGGTGTGGCGAGACAGCGCATCACTTGGGCAGCAGCGGTAATTTCTTGAATGGTCTCGCCTTTCATCGCTAATCCCACTAAAAACCCCCCAATTTGAGCTGGGGTTGCGTGTCCTCCCATGATGGTTTCCATGATTTTTGTCATCTCGGCGTGGGACAAATCGCGGTGTGCCATGACTGCCCGAATAGCTGAAGGTAAATCATTGATTTCTTTCATTTTATTGTGCTCGTGGTTACGCGACTAACTCATTTTGTAAGGCTAAAAAATTCGCCAGTAAGGGTTTGCCGTATTCGGTTAACAGCGATTCGGGATGAAACTGCACCCCTTCGACCATCAGATGACGATGGCGCATCCCCATAATCTCTGCAATCTCGCCCGTTTCTGAAAGAGTCCACGCCGTAATTTCTAAAGCATTTGGTAGATTCTCTCGAGCAACAATGAGGGAATGGTAGCGCGTGGCCGTGAATGGGGAGGGCAAATTTCTGAAAATGCCTCGTTGCTGGTGAAAAATTTGCGATGTTTTGCCGTGCATAACCGTTGGTGCGCGAATCACCTGTCCCCCCAAGGCTTGACCAATTGCTTGGTGACCTAAACATACGCCCAGCAAAGGAATTTTCCCCATAAAAGCCTTTACCGTCGCGAGACTAATTCCCGCTTCATTGGGCGTGCAGGGGCCGGGTGACAAGACGATGTGGCTGGGCGCAAGTTCTGCTATCTCTGCAATCGTGATCTGATCATTGCGCCGTACCATGACTTCTGTTCCCAGTTCGCCAAAGTACTGGACAAGGTTATACGTAAACGAATCGTAGTTATCGATCATCAGTAGCATGGAACAGTTATCCTATTGATTTATGAGGCTTTTTAGCCAAAACCAGAGAATCGTTTTTAATACTCTGGAACCACTATCTATCTTCCACAATGAAACCCCCATCCGCTAGGGATAGGGGCGTGATTTCAGAAACAAACTACGGTTATAAATTTCCGAGGATTCTCTTAATCGCTTTCCCCAATGCTTTGGGCTTTTCCTTCGCCTCCCATAACGCCTTTGCGATTGTTGCCAACTTTTGCAGTTTCTCCCGTTCATCGTCATTGAGCGATAAGTCATTGGTTTTATTCAGACTTGTTGTCAGTTTATCGCGCCCCCCATTGCTCCACTCACTCTGGAGTTTCTGAACAAGTTCTGCAATTTCTTCCAATGCGCGTTCTTCCTCCCCCATCTCTTGGAGAGCTTGCTGTTTTTGAGCCTTTTTGATCTCTGCTTCGCGTTGGGCCTTCGCTTCGGCTTCTGCGGCTTCCCGTCGCTGCTTCTCTTGTTCCCGTTCCTGAGCTTCGGTGGTTTCTTTCGCTAAACGGGCCGCTTGTTGTGCGACAAGCTGCTTTTCAAAATCTTCCCGCGATAAATTTGGCGTGGATTGAGGAGATAAACTCGTGCCCGGTTTCACCTGCTGGGCGTTGAATCCACTGTAATGATCCAAACGTTCCTGTTGGTTTTTCGCCTGAACAAAGGACTTAGGTTCGTTCCAATAACGCAATTCCTGTCCTTCAGCTTGTTTTGGATCACACATCGCCAAGAGTTCTACAAGCTGCTCGCTTTTCAGCCAATCTGCATTTCCCTTATTCATGGCCTGTTTCCAAGCACCATTCATAAATTCATGAAACTGATGTCGGCATAACAACAATTCATGAGCAATATTAGAAATTTCTTGCGTCGGATCATTTGGCCGTAACGCGCTCTTCTCAGAGAGCAAGCGCAATTGCACCTGTCCAAATCCAAAGGGTTTGCCCATTCCTAGGCTGTGACGTAACTCCGAACGTTCCCCAAAATCCAGCGCCCAAAGCAACGCCCCCAGTTCCACCATCCGCAAATTATGAAATCGGATCGTCGTCGTAAAAACTTGGCGAGGCGGTAGGGTTTCCAATTTGATTGCCACGCGATTCGTCGATTTTTCAGGGGGCGGCGGCACATAAATCTCCTCCCTCACGGGGTAACGCTTCCAACCCGCTAACTCAGGTCGTCCCTCCATCAAAGTCTGATAATCACCGCCCGCTTTTTGTCGCAAGTAAGCGGGATAGAAGGTCGGTTTGGGGCTACTGAGCACGGTTGGCCCCTGCCAAGTTATCTGCGGAGGATTGCCCTGTAACATCGCCATCCCAACATTGATACGCCCCCGAAAATTATTGATGCCACGGGGTTCGTTCTCGTCGATGCGCCCGAAAATCAGTTCGACTAAATCCGAATCGCGGGTGGCGAGATGGGCCTTTTGGGTGTGACCCACCGCCTCATGCAGACGATATTTGTACGCCAACCGATACATCCGCGCTAAACCCAAGGAGTGAATCTCGCCAGCAGAGTTGGTATGGAAAAACACGGGAACGCCGAGCCTTAACTGGTTAATTTGCGTTTTCCAGTATTTCCATTCGTCACTTTCGGCGTGGATGAATTGAAAATCGGCCATCACCTCATTGGAAACTTCGAGATGGCGTTCTTGCATGTTGTAGAAGACAAATTCGTACTTTTTGGCCTTATTTTTATCGAACGCTGCCCCCGGTTGACCCGTCACCACCAGAATGCCGCTAAGTTCTGTTTGAGCATTCAGAAATTCGCGGACTTGCGGTACATGGGAATGTTTTAACGGTTCGGTCGTGAAATAGACCGTTTGTAACCCATTGAGGAGGTTGTAGCGATCCTTCGCCTTGTTAGTTTTGATCCACATCTGTTTTTGGATATTGAACCGATCGATGATTTTTTGCTGATGGGCACGAACATACGAACAAGGCTGAATTTGCCACCTACCCGCTTCGAAGGTCAGCCAACCCGCTTGCACGGGCTGTTGATTAATGGCCTTGCAATAAAAATTGTGGGCTTTGCTGATGTCGCGCACTCCAAAACGCCGATCTTCCACGGGGCGAAAATGCCCAAATGTCGCGATGGCCAGCACATTCCGCAACATGCCCTTGAGTGTACTCCCCGGAATGGCCAAGCGATTTTCGGGCGTTCGATAAAATTCGACTGTTCCCGGTGCCCTATCGCTTGCGGGAGTCTGTTTGCCGCCTACACAAAGCGGCGTGTGATTTGTGATTTCGACGGTTAAATGTCCACAAAAACCGTCCTCAAACGGGTGATCGTGACTCACCTCTTTTGCCCAATCGGGGTACAACACCAGTGGCGAGAGTGGCACAAAACGGTAAGGGGTAGAAATCGCCATTTATGGAGCCTCCTTCGGTAAAAAGCCTGTAAAAATAGCTAATTGATTGGTGAGTCGCTCGTCTTCAAGTGCCCACAGTCGTAGATAGCACAGCGGTCCAAAACCGCGTTCGCGTACCCGTTCGGTGGGCTGGTGGTACACCGTTTCGGCTAAATGCGTCGCTTCGTTCGGATCACAGGGTTGCACTGTGTATTCATGGAGCGTCCAGACCTGCGGCGATTGCAACTGTAGGCGCCAACTGCAAAAATCCCCTTCTGAACCCTTCTGAGACAGTTCTGCACTCAAGGGATATTTCTCAAAACGCGAATTCGGTAACGGCAAAATCTGCACGACATCCGTCAACATCAACCAGCCTTGCGCCGCGTTGTGGGCATTAATCCAATCCATGACCTGTTTATCGTCGAGACGGTCGGCTTGGACTTGAACGGTCATTGGTTGCAATTTGGCTAGGGGTCTTCCCAAGGGCAGATTATTCTGAATCGTATTGCGTAAGACTTCCCAATCGTTCTGTAACTGGACTAATGACTCGTTCATGGGGCGACCTCCACTAAGATGCCCTGACCTCGCGCGCCGCACGCACCAATGGGTAAATCGCCGCGTTTGAGGTCTTCTAGGGCTAATTCAAGCGCTTTCATCACATCGTCAGACAGAGTTATGCCCTCCGTAACGCGGATCGTTAGAGTTAGCGGGGTTTGCCACAGCACTTCCTCTTGGTACAGCGCCCCCCCGACCACCCCGCCGGTATAGCGATCAATGGTGCTGTGCATGTGCGTTGTACTTGACACGACCGAAGGTTTCCCTAAGTACACATCGTCGATCAGCACCCGCCCTACATGGCCTTGCAAGTCGCTGTCAGCCTGCGAATCCTTCATGTAACCAAATAAGTCGAGTACAGCTAAGCAATCTTCAGGTTGGGAAAGAGGTTGATTGGGCTGAACAAATTGTCGGCGCAGTCGCCGATAATGGAACGCCACGCGATGCGCCAAAGGCCCCTTAATCGCGGTTGCCGGAATAACGACTTCTCGTTCGTGCCATATCGCTTCCGTTCTCCAACGAACGACGGCCTCAGCTTGTGGGAGCATATCGGGTTCGTGACCATCGCGACTCGGCATTAAGGGGCGTTCACCGCCTCCGATCCGCCAACCCGCCGCCGCTTTCAGGTTCAGCACATATTCCACTAGGCCCGGTTCTTGGGGTTTCTCGATATTTGCTAAGGGCCATTGATTGACGGCGGCCTCGTTGTGCTTGCGAGGGCGGTTGCAAAAACCTTTGCGGCCTTCGGGCGTTGTTAAGTCCCAACGGGTCGTCCGTAACTCCACCACTTTGAAAGCACCGCTTCCGTTGCGCGTACCGTGCCCCAATCGAAAGGTCGTCGCATACAGCTCCCCGAGTAGATGTCGCCACGCCGTTTCGGTGGCATCGAGACCATCGCTCCAACAGGTGAGAAAGTGGCTGTAACGTACCCCCGCCGGAATCAAAGTGACATCGAATTTGCCCGTTTCCGCTGCAACGCCCCTTTCGGTCAGCCGGACTCGTTGGCGGACAATCGGCGTGTCCACAATCAGCTTTTTCAACAACGGATCGGTCGTAGCGTCGTCGCGCAAACCCGCAATGGGGCGATTCTGACTGTCGTGAACCACGCCCCAAGTCGCCGTCACCCAACTAGGCTGGCCGCTCTCTTCGTCGTGGTCTTCGGCAAATCCCAACAGCGATTCCACCATTTTTTTGTTGTAGCGGCGCGTCATGTGGTGGCGCAGAACCCCAATAAGCGAAGTGGCTGGAATCGTCGGTAACCCATTCGCATCCCGAACCAACAACACATCGTGGGTAGCGCTGCCCTCTGCGTGAATACCGTGAGGGGTTAGGGCTTCCAGGGTTAATCGCGCCATGTGGCAAATCGGACGTTGACTAATCATTTGACGGTCTCCTGTTTGCGTTCGGGACGTCCTTCGATGACATAGCGCCAGTCTTCCGTGAGTCCCCATGCGGCCAGTCGCCCGATAATTTCGGGTAGTAAGGGGTTGTTCTGATGACTCTTCAAGACTTCGATTTCGGGGACGGCTTGGTACAGGAAGGAATTGGGACCGATTTCCAGTTCCCACCCCGAACGCTTGCGAATCACGGCAGTGTCTCTCGTGAACAAATCTGCCCACAGTCCAACGGCATCGGTGCGATGCTGATTGGCGAGTTCTTTAATTTGGCCCCATTGACTGCGATTTGGCGCCGACGGGAACGGTTGATCGTCTCTTAGCCCATTCCACGCCCGCGCTGCCCGCATCAGTTTCACCAGTTCGTCGTAAACTTTACGAGCAGACTCTTCGGCGGTCTCCCGTTCCTTAAGGCCTGTTACGCGACGATCGAGCAAGGTTAGAAGGGTTGCGAAGGATCTTGGCTGAGACGGTTCAGATAACGAAGCAGGGGTCTGAAAGGGACTTGACGGTAGAAATTGCGGATGGGCCGTCGACAGGAGAGTCGGATTACAGACCATGACACCCAAGCCACCTTCGCGGTATTTGCCCCACTGCTGTACGCCCGATGTCAAGGCGGTTCCTTCGGGACAGCTGAATCGCAAAACACTTCCTCGAACAATGAGTTGGCGCATGGGATCGTGAGCCTGACGCTTTGCATTGAACGGACTGTAGCGACGAGTACGAATAAAACTCCGATCCGTTCGCCATTCCGCCGATTCGGGTAAACCGACATCACTCGGGCGTGGCCACGCCGTCGGTTGTCCCCTTTCGTCGTCGAGGGCCAAATCGCTCAAGAGCCAGAAAGTCACCAGATTTTTAGCGGGGGTATGGGACAAGGCGGGCGGTGAATCCATCGGCTCGATGCGAACCCGACCGTATTGCGCTGACCGCGACCGTCCCACATGCGCGATTCCCGTTAAGCCCTTCACCAGTTGTGCAAACACATCGGGATTGAGATGCGAAGTGGTCAGGTGAAATCCAAAACGCTGTCCCGCCTGCAACGATGAGTAGCCAAACAACTGGCCGCTGTACGCCCGCGCTGTGACGGGATTGATGGCCGTTTTCATCCGAAATTGCGTTTTAATCGTGAGCGATTGGCCGTCCGCCGTGAAATGGCCGCCGCGTAGCTGAACGGGCTGGCGAGTGGGATCGGTTTGAAATTGGCTCGGATCGAATAGTTGTTCTGCAATCAAGCGATCTTGCTGTACGAAGGTTTCACCTTTGTAGTGGTGCAACGATAAAGGCACCGGATAACTCAACAGATCAGACGGCCCCAACGGCAACCCGTCTCCAAATGACACCGCCCCACTGTGAAAGACCTGCCATTGTTGTTCGGCGGTGAACTCGTCGTAGAGCCGCTGGGCCGCAATCCCCAGAAAATTGTTTCCAGGGAGATAGTCCAGATGGTTGGTCATATCGGTGGTGGCGTTGGTCGCACTCATGACCACATCCTGTTCTAAAGTTACGCGAAAAAACTGCGTTAAATCAGTCATTTAAGCGACCTCCTTAATTGGTCCAAATGTGGCGACAACTTCGCCAAAACCGCGTGTGCGATTCGCACCGATGCTGTCGATAAGCGGGAGCGCTTGTTCGAGACATTGCCAAATCTGCGCGGCGTGATGTTCGAGCAACGTGATTTGCTGTTGACGTAATCGTTCTTCTACTGCGGTCACGGTCAAGCGAACTTCTGCTGAGAGATTGACGGGCAAACAGACCTCGATGCCGCGCAGGGTGTGTTCTCGCGCGATGCCGAATTCATCGATTGCTGTGGAAAATAGATTCTGATAGAGGGCTTGTCGGTGGGCAGCCTGTGTGGGAAGGCTCAACCAAGCGTGCAAGGCATCGTCGAGGCGAGCATCGTTGATGAGCAACATACCGGGCTTGGTTTTGAAACGAATTTCCGTTCCCGCCGCGCTGCCAAATAGTAGAACCGACCAACTGGGAAAGGGGGTATTGGGATCAGGTGGTGGTGGGGTCAAGTCTTTGAACCAGCCCCATTCTTCGGCCCGCCGCACCGCGTGACGCAATAATCCTTTCAAGTGGCGACCGGATACAAAAGGCAAACCGTGCGCGTCCTTTTCGGCAAGAGCATCCACATGCTGACCGCTACTAAGGCCTGTTCCCGCTTGCCAATAGCTCAATAATTCCAAATCGAGTGAACGAGTTTGAATCTTCATCGCACCTCTCCCGTGCTGGCGGCCAATGCTTTGTCCTGATTGCGGGTTTCTGCAGATCGCTGCAACGAGAGGTAAGTCAACAGGTCAGCGAGCGGACTACAGAAAGTCGTTTTGCTAAAGGGGAGATAGATTTCGGGGTTGCCGATGAGTGTCCGTAACCCTTCATCGAACTGCTGTAGAAGAGATTTCGCATTCTTATCGGCTAAATCGCGCCATCGTCGGTAATCCTGTTGGGCGAGGCGGGGGTTGTCGTAAATGAGCGTGGCGAGGCTGCGCAATCGTCGGTCGTTCAGTTTTTTGTAGCCAAAACATTGATTACAAAGCATTTCTAAGGCTTCGAGACGGGGGAGTTTTGTATTTTCCTGCGGTGTGCCAACGCCATAAGCCGTTAACGCGAGTTGCCGTTGGCGACCATTTAAGGGATCGGTAGCGATCATCTCCTGTTTGAACAGCGCGTCCGCGTCCCCGACCAAAGTACCTTGCACTCGGTGAAACGCCACACTCGATGGAATCAGGGTTTGTTTTACATCGCGACTGTTGCGAGAGGCTTTCTTGGCGCGTTTGCAGAGGTTTTCGGCCAGTTCGTACCCCACCGCAAAAGGTTGATTGACCTTCATATAGGTGATTCCCGCACATACCGTGAGCTGCTCAGGAATGCGTTCAGCAGCCAGACCGTGTTTCTGCATGGTTTCGCGAAGGGCATCCATTGCCTTCTTAGATTTCTGCTCAAAAGCCGTTGCGAATTGCTTCACAAAATCGAGGGCTAAATCAGCGCGGGTGATGACCGTGAGATCGTCGCCGCCGAGCACCAAAGGTCGAGCGGGTACGCGACCGCCAGCCGATATATGACAGCGCAATAGATTCTGACAAACGGTTTTTGCGGCATCGCATGTCGCCTTTTCGAGTTCTTCGGAAAAAGTACGATAGATCTCGATGTAAACCCCATCGGTAGCTTCCTTAGTGGCATCGTTGAGCATCCTCAACACTTCCCCCAAGCCGTTACCGTCCGCGTGGATGACCGCAACGAGACGGTTGTCATCCAGAGGAAAAACTTGGTTCTGATCGGTATCGTCATCGCGCTCAAACTGAACAGGCCAACGCAGACCACCTGTATCTTGAAACCGTTCGATCACGCCGCTGGTGGGGCGCTTCAGACAACGTTTTGCGAAGGTCGCAGCATCGAGATTTTCGCCACTGCGATCCGCGTGACGGGACAACATGTAATCCGTTGCCACGGCCCCTGTGCGCGGTGAACGTTGTGCAAGCGGACTCGCCAAGGGAAGAAGGGTAAATGGACGATTTCGGGCGGCGCGTAGGGCTTCGAGACCTTTTTCGATGGCATCGCGGGCGCTGGAACCGTTCACGAAGGCGTCGATTTGTTCGATGCCCGGCAGCAATTGATCGACCAACAGTGGCCAAAGTCGCCGAAAACGTTGGGCCTGTTGCTGTTGCGCCTCGGAAAACACCAGATAGAACGCGCCACCGGCCCGTCGAGGACAGAGCACGCTAGACGGGTCGAGACCGACGGTTTGGAGGGTTGCGTCGAGGGGAGTACGACAGAGCAGGTCGATTAACTCGCTGCCCGCTACCATGTCTTTCAGGCGACCGGTAGAAAAGATGAAGGATTGAATGCCCTTCACTTCAAACATATAGGCGTACAACGGTCCATCTCCTTGTTTCTGAAAGAAGTTTTTACAGATAGTACCGCTAGGTAGATTCCTAACAGCGCCTCTATGTAAATCAGAAGGGCAGATTTTGAAAATAGGGAGAATGGAACAAAGAAATTAGCCCCATTTTTGCAGGGAACAAAGTGGTAATAGCGATCATTGGTTACATAAACCGCAGCATGATTGTGATTTCTTTCTTCCTACCCGTTGAATCTCTATGCAAACCCATCTCAGTTCAGAATTCGCCGATACCCCTCGAGGGCAGGCGGTCGATGACATCTTACAGCGTTGTACTTACTGTGGATTTTGTCTCACAAGTTGTCCTACTTATTTGTTGACTTTTGACGAGGCAGATGGGCCACGAGGTCGAATTTTTTCGATCAAACAAGGCTTTGAAGGTGAACCCGTTCCCGTCAAAACGCAATTTCACCTCGACCGTTGCCTTAGTTGCCGTGCCTGCGAAAGTACCTGTCCGTCGGGCGTCAATTATGGGCAGTTGGTCGATTTAGCCCGTCCGATTCTCGATCAGAAGCAGCCGCGAACGCTTAAAGCGCGTTGGATGCGTTGGGGGCTGTACACCCTGTTGCCGCAACGGTGGCTGTTCGGGTTTAGCCTGACGATGGGACGCATGATGCGACCATTTTTACCGCTGAATTTGCGTAAAAAAGTGCATCCATTATCTCAGAGATTGCGATGGCCTTTGGCGAATTTGCCGCGCAAAGTGTTGCTATTACAGGGATGTGTACAGCCTGTTTTGGCCCCAAACATCAATGCTCATGCTGCCCAAGTTCTGAAGCAGTTGGGTATTCAGGCGATACGCGCTACAGATGTCTGTTGCGGCGCACTGGCCCATCATCTCGGTGCAGAAGACGCGGCGTTTCAGAAGATGAAGCAGACTATTGATCGTTGTTGGCCTTACATCGAAAGTCAGCAAATTGAAGCCATTGTGTCCACGGCAACGGGGTGTGGTGTTCAACTCAAAGATTATGGGAAGTGGCTCACTGATGATCCGCAATATGCAGAAAAAGCTATTCGTTTCAGCGAGATGGTAGTCGATATTAGCGAAGTTCTGCATCGCGAAAACCTTCAACCGTTGAAACCAAATTTTGAAATATCAGAACCCATTGCGCTCCATGTACCCTGTACCCAACAGCACGGTCAGAAGTTGCCGAATTACCCCGAACAGATTCTGAAACAGCTCGGTTACACCCTGACGACGGTCAATGAACCGCACATCTGTTGTGGATCGGCCGGGGTGTACTCGTTTTTGCAGCCCGAAATGTCGGATAGCCTGTTAAAACGCAAATTGCAGAATCTGTTAGCACAAAACCCTACCCAGATTGTAACGAGCAATATCGGTTGTCTCACCCATCTGCAAAGCGGTTCCGATCAACCCGTGCGTCATTGGATCGAGTTAATTGCCGTCACAGAATAAAACCGATACTTTTTTGCTCACAAATGTTACCAACTGCGAACGAAAGCACAATCATTTCTGAGTGAGGGGGTAT
Source organism: uncultured Candidatus Competibacteraceae bacterium (assembly GCA_964613675.1). GTDB lineage: Bacteria > Pseudomonadota > Gammaproteobacteria > Competibacterales > Competibacteraceae > DAIUCA01. Next base: position 535 of record CAZTIH010000022.1, on the reverse strand, counting down.
CTCCCAAGGCCCGTAGGAAAATCCCACGGGCGCCGTTGATGTCGCGGTCAACGGTCACGCCTTGCGACGTGATCGTCTTTGCACCACCTATCTTTTTAATTTCACCCGTCCAACTGGCCGTTTTCGAGGTGTAGGCTTCGTTGCAGTCCACGACGGTTTTGCCAATCGCCGACGCCGCCGACTTCAGACGTTGCTTAAATCGGAAGTGGCAGAACGACAGCATGGCCCGCACCGATTTCGCTCGTAGCTTACGCCCCGCTTTGCGCGTCATCTGCTGTGTCTCAAAAGTCGGCAACAGAATCATGTCGAAGCGATCGAGCAGAAATCTGATGCACTTAAAATGCAGCTCATCCACCAAGTCGCGGACTTGCCACCGCATTCGTTGCAACGCACGCCGCATCCGCTGTTTTTGCTGACACTTGGCCTTACTCATTCGTGAAACCAAGTCATCCATAAAGTGGCACAGCCGCGTGATTCGAGAAAAATCGCCGTGACCAAGTTTGAACGCCGTATCTGGCGCAAACCCAGTGAGGAA
>CAZTIH010000021.1:0-29921 GCA_964613675.1 uncultured Candidatus Competibacteraceae bacterium | reverse complement strand
GCCAGATGAATGAGCCGCCCGGCAACCGTTTGCGCGTCGCCCTGACCGGGTTGACCATGGCCGAGTATTTCCGCGACCAGGGCAGCGATACGCTGTTGTTCGTCGATAACATTTACCGTTACACCCTCGCGGGGACGGAAGTGTCGGCGTTGTTGGGACGGATGCCGTCGGCGGTGGGTTACCAGCCCACCTTGGCCGAAGAAATGGGCGTTTTACAAGAACGCATCACCTCCACGCGCCAAGGCTCGATTACTTCCATTCAGGCCGTTTATGTGCCCGCCGACGATTTGACCGATCCCAGCCCGGCGACCACCTTCGCTCACTTAGATGCCACCGTGGTGCTTGCCCGTAACATCGCGGAATTGGGGATTTACCCGGCGGTGGATCCCCTCGATTCCACCAGTCGTCAGCTCGATCCGCTGGTCGTCGGTCAAGAGCATTACGACACGGCCCGTGCGGTACAGATGACCCTGCAACGCTATAAAGAATTGCGGGACATCATCGCGATTCTGGGGATGGACGAGTTGTCGGAAGAAGACAAGCGCACTGTCTCGCGGGCCCGCCGTCTGCAACGTTTCTTAAGTCAGCCTTTCCACGTAGCAGAAGTCTTCAACAATGTGCCCGGACGTTATGTGCCGTTAAAAGAAACGATCAAAGGGTTCCAAGGCATCGTCAACGGCGATTACGATCATCTCCCCGAACAGGCTTTCTACATGGTAGGCACCATCGAAGAAGCCGTGCAGAAGGCAGATACCCTCTAAGGGGGCGTTATGGTCGAGTTCAATAAGTCCGCCAAACACATGCAAGTGGATGTGGTCAGCGCGGAAAAAATGCTCTACGCCGGTTCCGCCGAAATGGTGACAGCCCCTGCTGTAGACGGCGAAGTCGGGATTTTGCCTGGCCACGCACAAATGCTGTGTCGGTTACGGCCCGGCCTGTTGCGCGTCAAGGTGCCCGGCCGCGAGGAAGAGGAGACGATTTACGTGTCCGGGGGCATTCTCGAAGTGCAACCTCACATCGTCACCGTGCTCTCCGATACCGCCGAACGTGCCCACGATCTGGACGAAGTCGCGGCGAATGAAGCCCGTCGGCGTGCAGAACAAGCGATGGCCGATCGTCAGATGGGGATGGATTACGCCCGTGCCCAAGCCGAATTGGCCGAAGCGGTAGCGCAGCTACGAATCATCGAGCAGTTACGCAGAGGGCGTAAATCGTAAATATTTTATTCTGTTAGTGAGAATAAAAGCCGTGGTTTCAACTGCGGCTTTTTTATTGGGTAACCCATTGATTCGAGCATCGCTTTCGATAGTAGTTAAATCGGTCTAAAATCAAATTCCTCTACCACCGCACTAAATTAAATAAGGGGTTTTTATATGCTTGATGCCTATCGTCAACACGTAGCTGAACGCGCTGCCTTGGGAATTGTGCCCTTACCGCTTTCGGCTCCCCAAACTGCTGAACTCGTCGAACTCCTCAAAAATCCGCCCGCCGGCCAAGAAGATTTCCTCATTGATTTGTTGACCTATCGCGTACCCGCAGGGGTTGACCAAGCGGCCTATGTGAAAGCCGCTTTTCTCGCGGCCGTTGCCAAGGGCGAAACTACCTCACCGTTGCTCAACAAGGTGCGGGCAACTGAACTCCTCGGCACAATGTTAGGCGGCTACAATGTGCAACCGCTTATTGATCTGCTCGACAGTGATGAATGTGCGGCGGCGGCGGCTAAAGCGCTGTCTTTTACGCTGCTCATCTTCGATTACCGTCACGCCGTCAAAGAAAAAGCCGACGCCGGGAACACGTTTGCGAAACAGGTTATGGCTTCATGGGCCAATGCCGAATGGTTTTTGACCCGCCCGGCCGTACCTGAGTCGGTGACCTTGACCATCTTCAAAGTGCCCGGTGAAACCAATACCGACGACCTATCGCCGGCCCCCGATGCGTGGAGTCGTCCAGACATTCCGTTGCACGCGCTCGCCATGCTGAAGAATTCCCGACCCAATTTTGTCGATAAACCCCTCGAAGTCCTAGCGGAACTCAAGCAAAAAGGCCATCCCGTGGCTTACGTAGGGGATGTGGTGGGAACGGGTTCCAGTCGTAAATCCGCGACCAACTCCGTCATCTGGTACACCGGCGACGATATTCCCTTCGTTCCCAACAAGCGTTTTGGGGGCTACTGTTTGGGGACCAAAATTGCCCCGATTTTCTTCAACACCCAAGAAGACGCCGGCGCATTGCCCATCGAACTCGATGTTTCGCAAATGGAGATGGGAGATGTCATCGAACTCCAGCCCTACGCGGGTAAAGCCTTCAAGAACGGTCAGTTAATCGCCGACTTTAAGGTGAAATCGGACATGCTGTTCGACGAAGTACGGGCCGGGGGACGCATCAACCTCATCATCGGGCGCGGGTTGACGGACTGGGCGCGGGAACAGCTCAATCTGGAACCCAGTCAAGATTTCCGCCGCCCTGTCGTGCCCCACGATTCGGGTAAAGGCTTTTCGCTCGCCCAAAAAATGGTGGGCAAAGCGTGTGGCGTGACCGGTATTCGGCCAGGAACCTACTGCGAACCCAAAATGACGTCGGTCGGTTCGCAAGACACGACCGGTCCCATGACTCGCGATGAGTTGAAGGACTTAGCGTGTTTGGGCTTCTCGGCGGACTTGGTGATGCAGTCGTTCTGTCACACGGCGGCCTATCCCAAACCCGTGGATATTAAAACCCACCACGATTTGCCCGATTTTATTTCGAGTCGGGGCGGCGTGAGCTTGCGGCCTGGGGACGGCATCATCCATTCGTGGCTAAACCGCATGTTGCTTCCCGATACGGTGGGGACGGGCGGAGACTCTCATACGCGCTTTCCCATTGGGATTTCCTTCCCGGCGGGGTCGGGACTGGTCGCTTTTGCCGCCGCGACCGGGTCTATGCCGCTCGACATGCCCGAGTCGGTATTAGTGCGTTTCAAAGGAACCATGAAGCCGGGCATTACCCTGCGCGATTTAGTGAACGCGATTCCTTACTATGCTATCCAACAGGGGTTATTGACCGTCGAGAAGAAAGGTAAGAAAAACATCTTCTCAGGACGAATTCTGGAAGTCGAAGGATTACCCGATTTGAAAGTCGAACAAGCCTTTGAGATTTCCGATGCGTCGGCGGAACGGTCAGCGGCGGGCTGTACGGTCAGGCTGAACAAGGAACCGATCATGGAGTACATCAATTCCAACATCACGCTGTTGAAGTGGATGATTGCGAATGGCTACCAAGATGCCAAAACGCTCAGTCGTCGGATTCGGGCGATGGAGGCGTGGTTGGCAAATCCGGAGTTGATGGAACCCGATGCCGATGCGGAATACGCCGCCGTGATCGAAATCGACTTGGCGGACGTCAATGAACCCATTGTGGCCTGTCCCAACGATCCAGACGATGTGAAATTGCTTTCCGAAGTGGCCGGTGACGCTATTGACGAAGTGTTTATCGGGTCCTGCATGACGAATGTGGGTCACTTCCGCGCCGCCGGTAAGTTATTAGCGGGGCGTAGCGACCTGCCGACGCGCCTATGGATCGCTCCTCCCACCAAAATGGATCAGCATCTTCTGACTGAAGAGGGGTATTACGGGATTTTTGGGCAATCCGGGGCACGGTTGGAAATGCCTGGTTGTTCGCTGTGTATGGGAAATCAGGCCCAAATTCGCAAGGGTTCCACGGCAATGTCCACTTCGACGCGCAATTTTCCTAATCGGTTGGGCATTGACACACGTGTGTACTTGGGATCCGCCGAATTGTCGGCCATCTGCGCGATTGAGGGCAAAATTCCGACAGTCGCGGAGTATCTCGCCGTCATGGAAAAAATTAGCACGATGGGCGATGAAGTCTATCGTTACATGAACTTCGACCAAATCGAAGAATTCCAAAAAATTGCCGAAAAAGTGGAATTGCTCGCCTAATCCTTGTCAAATGAGTTAATCCAAAAAGTAAGGCAGACCGCAAAGTCTGCCTTTTTTTAAGGGTTGCTTACCCTAAATGAAAAAATTAGAACCCGAAGGTGCGAACGTCGGCTTGTAACATATAGGCTGCAATATCCGGCGGTTGGGCAACCGTTACCCCAGTAATCAGGTTTTCGACGGGTTGTTCCACATTAGGTAAGAAAATCGCGCAGACTTCGACCTGTGCGCCCCGTTCAATCAGTCCCTTTAATAACCCTTGAGGCGTGGCATCGCGGGGTTTTAGAACGACTGGAGGGTGATCTTGGAGCGCGACTCGACCCGCTTCTCCACAAAGTAACAGTCGTACGTGCGCGTTTTGCCCTTGCATTTGGGCGGACAAAATCATCGCCATCGCCTGCGCTTGTGGATCGGCACTGCTGACCGTAACGAATACTTTATGGGGCGCGTCTTCGGCTTGTGCGCTGCAAAACACACTGAGCAGGATCGCCATAAGCCCGAACTTTTTGAACATCGACATGAGAGTGACCTTTGGGTGGGGAAGAAATGTAAAAATTGGCATTTCAAAATAACACCAAGACATATTCATGCCTACCGTTGGGGAAAAGGGCATTTGCCCAATGTACGGCCCTATCGAACAATCGCGCTTTAGATTCACTCACGAGGCTAGCTCAATGCCAATGCGTATTGCGTGGGACAGTACTTTGATTTTATTGCTATTAATCCTCTCGGCCCTGGGATTGATGACCCTTTACAGCGCTAGCGATGGGGATATGAACTTGGTTATGGCACAGGGAAAACGACTGTTATTAGGATTTGTCCTGATGCTGATCGTCGCGCAAATTCCCCTCAGACTTTGGCTAAAACTGACGCCAACTTTTTACATTGTAGTGACATTGCTATTAGTGGCGGTGTTAGTGGTGGGGGTCGAGAGCAAGGGGGCGCAACGTTGGTTGAATGTGGGGATTCGCTTTCAGCCCGCCGAACTCATGCGTCTGGCAATGCCTTTAATGATGGCCGCTTACTTGGGACGTCATCCGTTACCGCCGAACTGGCTCCATCTCATCGTCGGAGCGTTAATCACGGTCGTGCCCTTCTTGCTCATCCTCAAACAACCCGATTTGGGAACGGGGCTGCTCGTCGTGACCTCGGGGGCGGCGGTGTTGTTTTTGGCGGGAATGAATGCGTGGTTAATTGTTGCAATGTTGGCCAGCGGTGCCGCCGCCGCGCCTTTATTTTGGACTTATGTCATGAAGGACTATCAACGTCAGCGGGTATTGACCTTCCTCGATCCCAGTGCCGATCCGTTGGGGAGCGGGTGGAACATTACGCAGTCGAAAATCGCCATTGGTTCTGGGGGGCTGTACGGCAAGGGCTGGACCGAAGGAACTCAGGTGCACCTCGATTTCCTCCCCGAAGGACATACCGATTTCATCTTTGCCGTATTTTGCGAGGAATTTGGGTTTGTCGGCGCAATGGGACTGATCCTGCTTTATCTTCTTATCGTCCTGCGTGGGCTGGTCATCGCGTGTAGTGCACGGGACAACTTTAGTCGTTTAATGGCGGGCAGCTTGTCGTTCACCTTTCTCGTGTACGCCGTAGTGAACTTGGGGATGGTCAGCGGGTTATTGCCGGTGGTGGGGTTGCCTTTACCGCTGATGAGTTACGGGGGAACCGCCGTCGTCATCGTGCTGACGAGTTTTGGGTTAATCATGGCAGCGCGGCGCGGAACTTAACGTTGTTGCACGCCAAATTAAGTTAAAGTTCCCAAACCCCATAATTCTTATCACACCATCCAAAGGAGGTTTCACTATGAAACGCTTATTTTCTGCCCTCGTCGCCTTATCGGCACTTTCGTTAACCGTCGCTCACGCTGAAGATCGCACGGGTTGGCCGCGAAGTTTTAAGGTGGTGACGGCATCCCAAGGCGGAACCTATTTCGTGTACGGGTCGGGGTGGGCCAATTTAGTCGGCGAAACCTTGGGAATCTCGGGCGGCGCAGAGGTGACGGGGGGGCCAACGCAGAATGCCGCGCTCATCCAGACCGGTGACGCTGAATTTGGGCAAGTCACCATGGGACCGGCCTTTGATGCGTGGAATGGGGAAAGTGAATTGGCCCCCGGGTTGCCCCACGACAAGCTGCGGGCGATGTTTCCCATGTACCAAACCTCGTTCGCGTTCATTGCGCTGAAAAACTCTGGAATTGATTCAGTACAAAAGCTCCAAGGGCGCAATTATGGCGTTGGGCCGGCCGGCGGGACGGCGAGTACTTATCTACCTCGGTTTCTCGAAGCATTGGGGGTTCGGGGCAATCCGCGCTTTGGAGGGGCTTCCGATCAGACAGGGCAGCTACAAGATGGATTGCTCGATGCGTTTGGGTTTGCGGCCGGCCACCCCATTCCCGCATTCAACCAGCTTGAAGCACAGATGGACGTGAATATTTTCGCATTTTCACAGGCGGAAGCGGAGCTGTTAGCAGCTCAATTTCCCGTGGTCGTCGAGCCGATTCCTGCACAGTTCTACAAATCGCTGACTGGTTCTGGAGTTAGCGTGTCGATGTGGAATTTTGCGGTTGCGAATGCCGACTTACCCGAATCGTTTGTCTATGCCGTGACTAAAATTGTGATGGAAAACAACGATCGCATGGTCAATATTCATCGCGCCGCCGTGGAAACCTTGCCTGAAAATGCGCTAAAGAACACTTTCTTGCCTTTCCATCCAGGTGCCGCACGTTGGTATGTTGAGAACGGAATTGACTTGCCCGCTCATCTCCTCCCCTAATGTCGAAATAGTTCTAGGTACGGCGATTCACCGAACAGGGGATCGCCCATTTTTTTGAGAAAAAGCCAAGATGGAGCTATTAGAATTGATTGCGCAGTGGGTTGCCGTGTTGGTCGGCGCTTTGGCGCTTTTTCGACTCTGGCAACGCCGTCAGCGAGAACGCCAAGAAAATCCCCCCGTTGAGTACGCCGTAGTTACGCAAGTGGCCTCAGAACCTTGGCGCTGGGGAATTTCCGAGGTGGCGCAAGCGTGTGGCGTGGACGATCAACCGACTTCCAGTACCGTAGCCCTCAAACCGCAATGGCGAATTGAGCATTGGGTGTGCTTGTTGCTCTGGATATTGTTGGTGGGCATCTGCCTGTGGATTTCAATCGCCGTTTTGCGGGGAAACTCAGAGATCGTTCTCGGAATCGGGATAATCGCGTTTTTGACCTTATTTTTACCCACGCTTTGGGGGTTTGAACCGCAAATTCTCGCCATCTCACGCACGCCGAAAGGGGTTGTGGTCGAAGTGGGCTATCTCGTTTTTTTGCGACGGCGATTTGAATTTTTACGGGGCAGTCGCTGGAAAATTGAGGGAAACCCCCAATCCATTTGGACGACTTCCCTATATCAGGAAAACCTCAATTGGGTGGTCACGGTGCGCTGGCCCTCGTGGTTTTGGCGACGCCGTTATCGTTGGATGATGACGGTAAACGATCGGGTGGGGAGTTGGCTTGTAGGGGGAATGCAGGACGCGATTCGGTAACCTAATGCTATTTTTATGGCGGCCTAATCCCTATGAACTATCGTCCCACCCATTCCATTTCTGCGCTCCTCCGCGATTTCCCACGCCTGCTCGACCAATCCGTGACGGTAAGTGGTTGGGTGCGTACCCGTCGAGATTCTAAGGCGGGGTTGTCTTTTCTCCAGCTTTACGACGGTTCGGGGGCAGCTACTTTGCAGATTGTGGCGCCCAACACCTTGCCCAATTATCAAAACGCCGTTTTACGTCTGACTTCGGGTTGTGCGATTTCGGTCACGGGTCGGCTCATCGCAACGCCCCAGGCCCCTCAACCCGCCGAGTTGCACGCTGAACAGCTTGTGTGGGTGGGGGATGTCGAGCATCCCGAGACCTATCCCATTTCGCCCAAGCCCCACACCCTCGAATTTTTGCGCGAACACGCCCATTTGCGGGTGCGAACTCAAGTGATGGGGGCGATGGCGCGGGTACGGCACCGGTTGGCCCAGGCGATTCACCGATTTTTTCACGAACGCGGGTTTTATTGGATCAGTACGCCCATTATTACCAGTAATGATTGTGAAGGGGCGGGGGAACTCTTTCGCGTCAGCACATTGGATTTGAATCACTTACCCCGTGACGATCAAGGGCAGGTCGATTTCGCGCAAGATTTTTTTGGACGCGAGGCTTTTTTGACGGTATCGGGGCAACTCAACTTAGAGAGTTATTGTTTGGGACTCTCGAAAGTGTATAGCTTCGGGCCGACGTTTCGCGCGGAAAACTCAAATACGAGCCGTCACTTAGCGGAATTTTGGATGGTCGAACCCGAAGTGGCCTTTGCGGATTTGAACGATAACGCCGAACTCGCCGAAGCCCTGTTAAAAACCGTGTTGGCTCAAGTGATGGCAGAGAGTGCAGACGATTTAGCCTTCTTTAACGAACGCATCGACAAAACCTGTTTGGCACGACTCGAAAATGTCGTACAACAGCCCTTTACGCGCTTGGACTATCGCGAGGCCATCGCCATTTTGCAGGCGTCAAAACGGTCATTCACCTTTCCCGTGGCGTGGGGACTGGATCTGCAATCCGAACACGAACGGTATCTCGCAGAGGAATGGGCCAAGGGGCCTGTCGTCGTGGTGAATTATCCCAAAGAAATCAAAGCCTTTTACATGCGCTTGAATGACGACGAGAAAACCGTGGCGGCCATGGACGTTTTGGTGCCCGGCATGGGGGAATTGATTGGGGGGTCGCAGCGGGAGGAGCGGTTGACGGTGCTGGATGCACGTTTGCGCGAACAACGATTAGTTCCAACGGATTACCAGTGGTACCGCGATTTGCGACGTTACGGTACGGTTCCCCACGCGGGGTTTGGCTTGGGATTTGAGAGATTAGTGAGTTACGTCAGTGGTTTAACCAATGTGCGCGATGTGATTCCCTTTCCACGTACCCCCGGTCATGCTGCTTTTTAACCGCGTCCCTTTATTTTTGTTCGAGAAATGACAATGAGTGCCTTGCCTGAATCCTTGCCGCCCGTTTTGGACTATCAACCTCCCTCCTACGGTTACGACGAACTCTTCGACCGTCAAGGCAACGCAAACCCTGCTTGGCACTATTTGAGATCCGCGTTGGCGTCACTGGGGATCGCGCCGTTGGCTCAGCGCCAAGATCTCATTCGGCGGGAATTTCATTTGAATGGCGTGAGCTACCCCACGGAGGGGGCCGTGGCTCAGCGACCTTGGGCGTTGGATCCCATCCCGTTGCCCCTGCACAGCGAGGATTGGCAAAGACTAGAACGCGGCTTAATGCAGCGGGCTGAGTTGTTCAATTTAATTTTGGCAGACATTTACGATGCGCGTTCTTTATTGCGCAACGGCTTGGTTCCCCCTGAACTCGTGTTAAGCCACCCCGCTTACCTACGGCCTTTACACGGGTCATTAACGCGGCGTGACGGTCGCAATGGCGATTCCGTGTTGCCCCTGTATGCAGCGGATGTCGTGCGCAATGAACGGGGAAATTGGTATGTTCTCGCCGATCACGCCCAAGGTATGCCGGGGTTGGGGTTTGCGTTAGAAAACCGCATGGTGTTGTCGCGGGTATTGCCCAGTCTATTCCGCGATGCACAGGTTCACCGACTGGCCGCTTTTTTCCGTTCACTCCGCCATCTCCTCATGCAGATGCCATGGCGTCATTCCAACGATGTGCGCATTGTGTTGCTAACGCCGGGCACGAGTAGTCCAGCCTATTTTGAGCACGGGTATTTGGCCAAATATCTGGGGTACACCTTGGTGGAGGGGGCCGATTTAATCAGTCGGGACGGCCGCATCGCCCTCAAAACCTTGGATGGATTGCAACCGGTTGATGTGATTTTGCGCATGGCCGACGATTATTTATGTGACCCCTTAGAGCTACGCCCCGATGGATTTTGTGGGCCGGCCGGCCTCGTGCAGGCAGTACGGAGTCAACAGGTCGCCATTTTGAATCCTTTGGGAAGCGGTATTTTGGAAAGTCCTGCGTGGATGGCGTTTCTTCCCCAACTCGCTCAACACTTTTTGGGGCAACCTCTCCACCTAGATAGTCCGCCGAGTTATTGGTGTGGATTAAAGCACCACCGCGATTTTGTACTGGATCACTTAGACCAATTGATGATTCGCCCCACGGTGCGGGGAGACAGTGCGGGGGTGTGGGGAGGGCAGTTGAGTAGTCAGCAGTTGATTGAGTGGCGGCGTCGCATTTTGCACAGCCCCCATCTTTTTGTGGCGCAGGAAGTGGTCTCCCATTCAACGGCGCCCATTTTACTCGACCAGCGATTGCAACCTGCCCCGTTGACTTTGCGAAGTTTTTTGATTGCCGACGGACGCGGGGGGTATCAGGCCATGCCCGGCGCTTTGGCACGGGTGAGTAACGGGCCTTACTACACGGCGGGACGGGGCATCAGCAAAGATGTTTGGGTGCTGGCTTCTGAACCCGAACGCCACTTAACGCTGGTCAATACGATGGATACTGGGCCGTTCTATGCGATGGAGCGCGGCGAGTTGCCGAGTCGAGTGGCAGAAAACCTATTTTGGCTCGGACGTTATACCGAACGGGCAGAGGGCGCACTGCGGTTATTGCGTACGGTGATGCGGTGTATAGCGGAGACCGATGGGCGTGACATGAATACTGATCAGCGAACTGCTCTATTACAGGCCGTCACGCGGGTGACCGGCACGCGGCCCGGTTTCTTTGAGGCTCGCAATGTAAAACAGTCTGAAAATGAATTGCGATCGTTAACCGTAGATCGACGTCGTGTGGGGAGTTTAGCCAATACATTCAATGGACTAAGCTACTCCATGCGTTCCGTGCGTGACCGAATTTCACCCGATATGTGGCGCGTATTTACGGAATTGGAAGATCAGTTTAACGCGCTGTACGGTTCGCCACCGTTGCCACTCAGCGAACTCATTGAAGAACTCAATCGCGCCTTAACGCGGTTTGCAGCGTTCACCGGCTTGATGCAGGACAGCATGGTTCACGGCCAGGGGTGGCATTTTCTGATGATCGGACGACGCCTAGAGCGCGCAGTGTATCTCATTGAATTGTTTGACGAATTACTAATTCCCGTGCGTCACGACGATGCTGCACTGCTCGAACAGCTTCTGAAAATAGCAGATAGTCTGATGGCCTATCGACGGCGTTTCCGAACACAGCCTCAGATGCAGGGATTTATCGTGTTATTGATCCACGACGAAACCAATCCACGGGCATTGGCGTACCAGTTAGCCGAAATTTACGCCGATATTCAGCAGTTACCTTTGCAAAACAATGATGCGCCTTTTAGTGCCCCGGAACGGCGATTTGCATTAGAGGCCTTAACGCGCATTCGTTTAGTCAGCAGTAATGAACTCCTTACCGCTGATGCGAACCAAAATACACGTCTTGCCGAACTTTTTAATCATCTGAAAAAACTCATGCCCATGCTCTCTGACGCATTGACAGGGAGTTATTTTAGTCATGCCGATCAACCGCAACTTCTCGTCCGCTATCGAAAAGAACAGGCCCTCTAAATGCGTTACCGCATCAAGCATGTCACGCAATACCATTACACTGATTTTGTCAGTCTATGTCATAACCAGACCTACCTGTCTCCGCGCCACACTCCTCATCAGCGTTGTCTAAAAAGCTGTATTCAGGTTGCGCCCCAACCCGCATGGCAGTACGAGCGAATGGACAATTATGGCAATCGAACCAGTCACTTCGCAGTGCAGTTTCCCCACAAAATACTAACGGTGACCGCCATTAGCGAGGTCGAAATTACGCCGCTGGATCTCAATACCAGTGGCCATTTAGCGTGGGAGAGTGTGCGAGATAGCGTGTTTGACGATCTGTCCCTAGAAGGCATTGAGGCGCGAGATTTCATTTTGGATTCGCCTTTAATCACCTTGAGCGAAGCGACAAAAGCCGATGTGCGGGAGTACGCCCTAAGTTCTTTTCCGCCACAACGGCCGTTATGGGACGGATTACTCGATTTAACCCACCGAATTTTTGCCGATTTTCAATACGATCCAATGGCAACCACGGTCGTCACGCCGCTTGAACAGGTGTTATTGCAACGACGAGGGGTGTGTCAGGACTTTGCGCACTTAGCCATTGCGTGTTTGCGTAGCTTGGGGTTATCGGCACGGTACGTCAGCGGTTACTTGGAGACGCTTCCCCCGCCTGGACAGCAGAAGTTGCAGGGGGCCGATGCGTCTCATGCGTGGTTTGCCGCGTACTTGCCCAACATCGGATGGTTAGATTTTGATCCCACCAACGATCAGCAGCCCAATGAGCAGTACATTACGACCGCGTGGGGACGCGATTATGGGGATGTTCCCCCGCTCAAGGGGCTTATTTTTGGGGGCGGCGACCACCAACTCAGCGTGGCCGTAGATGTCGAGCGCCTACCGAGCAATATGTAAACGAGATAGACATTACGAATTGCTCGGAGGCGTTGGGGGTAACGCATGTGTTCATGGATGACGCGGAATTTTAGCGGGGGAAGGCAACACATTTGTTTATGGATGGCATCACGTCGGGCTAATTTAGCGATGTCGGGTGATGGTTCAAGGGGCCATGACCTCGACCGTATCCCGGGGCCATTAAAATCGCCCGTTCGAGATAATCATTGGCGCGTTGTAAAGCCGTCATCAGTGTCAATTGTTGTCCCAACCCTGTTGCAATCGCCGACGACAGCGTACAACCCGTGCCGTGGGTATGGCGGGTCTCGATGAACCTTTTTTCAAAGACCGTCGTTAGGGGCGCTGAATCCGCTAAATCGCGAGTCACGAGGTAGTCGTAAACTCGCGTCGTACCGTCAGCCGCTTTTTGAGGACAGTGCCCCCCCTTCAGGAGTACCGCCCCTGCGCCCAACGCCAATAAGTCATTTAACGCCGAATTCGGGGGCCATTCGAGAGGACACCCAAGCAAAACGGCGGCTTCAGGCCAATTAGGTGTGATGAGAGTGGCGCGGGGAATCAATCGGGTTATTAAGGCTTGTTGGGCCGACGCTTCGAGGAGCGGTGCCCCGCCTTTCGCCACCATAACCGGGTCGAGTACTACGGGAACCGCGTCAGGTAAGGCCATTGCTACCGCTTCAATGACCGCCGCGCTGTGCAACATGCCAATTTTAATCGCATCGACGCCGAGATCTTCGCAGACCACGCGAATCTGTTGCGCAATAAATTCGGGGGGAATCGGGAAAATTCCCTGTACACCGAGCGTATTTTGCGCAGTAAGGGCAGTAATGGCGGTCATGGCAAAGCCGTCAAGCGCGGTAACGGTTTTAATGTCCGCTTGAATGCCCGCACCACCTCCAGAATCCGATCCCGCAATGATTAAAATGCGGCCTTTCAAGGGTTACGCTCCCAGTCCTGTAAGTAAGGAAAAATTGAGTCAAAACAGCGTTGAGGGGTCACGGTTTCAGGTCATGGGGTAAGGAAAAGTTCAGGATTCCCACGCCGTAGGTCGCTTTAAGCTGTTCGGCGGTGAGAGTGGTGTGCAAGGGGCCGTGGGCAATGACTTTGTGGTTTAACAACACCGCATGGTCAAAGTAACGAGCCGCAGTCGATAAATCATGGTGGACACAGACCACCGTGGCACCTTGGTTACGAAGCTGCTGTAACAACGCCACGATGTGTTCCTCGGTCGCCGCGTCCACGCCGTTAAACGGTTCATCCATTAAATACAGATCGGCTTGTTGCGCTAATGCCCGTGCCAGAAAAACCCGCTGTTGTTGGCCGCCCGAAAGTTCGCCAATCGGACGATGACGCAAGGCTTGCAGATTGACCTGTTCAAGGGCGTCCTCGACCGCTTGCCGATCCGTGGGCCGAAAGCGTCGCCACCAAGAAAGCAAGCCGTAACGTCCCATCTCCACAACTTCTTTAACGGTCACGGGGAAGTCCCAATCGACCTGTTGACGCTGCGGAACATAAGCCACACGTCGCCGTACCTTGTGAAGGGGTTGATCGAAAAAGTGAACGGTGCCGTGGAGTCGGGGCATTAGATTGAGCGATGCTCTAAGCAGGGTAGATTTCCCCGCACCGTTAGGCCCGACAATTGCCGTGAGGCTGCCACAGTGCAGGTTGAATGAGGCGTCCCACAGCGCAATTTGTTCTCCATAACTGACCGTCAAGCGACTTAGCGTCAAAGCGTTACAGATGGGTGTTGTCGGCGCGGACAAATGTTCGGAACCCAAAGCGGCATTCATTGCGTTTCGTTGCGCGTGAGGGAACCCTGCCAACCACCAACGGGAGCCTCTCCCCCAAGGGCGCGGACGATGGCGGTCGCGTTGTGGTCCATCATGCCGAGATAGGTGCCCTCGTAAGTGCCGGGTTCACCCATTGCGTCGCTGAAGAGTTCGGAACCTAAGCGGACGGGTTGCCCTCGGGCCGTGGCTCCTTCGATGAGGGCGCGAACTTGGCGATCATTCACACTGCTCTCCGCAAAAACGGCGGGGATTTGGCGTGTGACGATCAGGTCGATGAGGGCGTTAACTTGCTGCAAATTGGCTTCAGATTCGGTGCTCACCCCTTGGATGCCGTGAACCTCAAACTGGTAGGCGTCCGCAAAGTACTGAAATGCGTCGTGAGCGGTAATCAACACCCGTCGTTCGGGCGGGAGCGTCGCAACGATTTGCCGAATGTAGGCATCGAGCTGGAGTAACTGCTGGTCGTAGGCGGTGCGGTTAACTAGGAACTGGGCTCTGTATTGGGGATATGCCGCCGACAGGGCCTGTTCAAGGGCCTGCAATGCCGCTTGCCACCGACGGACATCCATCCATAAATGCGGGTCGTACTCGCCCGGGTAGTCTTCAGAGGCCAGGTGCAAGGCGGGATCCAGCAAGTCCCCTACGGAAATGACCAATTTGCGTTCGGCGAATTGCCTTAGCGTATCGGTCATGCGACCTTCGAGCAGCCCGCCATTGTAAATAATGATGTCAGCTTCGGTTAAACGAACCACATCTTGACGGTTTAAACGATAGGTGTGGGGATCAATGCCCGTGGCTAATAAGACCTCGACGGTCGCTAAATCCCCTACAATGGCACTTACCGAATCCCCAATCATGCCCGTAGTGGCCACGATGCGAGGTTGGGCCGTCACGGCGAAGGGAAGCAATATCGCCATGAGTATTCCTGACCATCGTCCTACGCTTAAAAAACGATTCATGAACGGGTTCACCTTTTGCTAAATGTGTTGTTTTAAGTTGACTTACTTAAAATTGAGGGAGTTCCTGTATCCCACCATGGCTTATAACGCCGATTTTCATTAACTCGGCTCGGCGATAACGCACGAGGAGATTTTATGGGTAGTCGTTCAGATCACCTTTCT
The DNA here is from genome assembly GCA_964613675.1 of uncultured Candidatus Competibacteraceae bacterium. Classification (GTDB taxonomy): domain Bacteria; phylum Pseudomonadota; class Gammaproteobacteria; order Competibacterales; family Competibacteraceae; genus DAIUCA01. The sequence goes on along the minus strand of CAZTIH010000021.1, from coordinate 14,636 downwards.
CCCATTTTGGGAGAAGCGTCCCACTTGAAATGGGAGTCGCTGGCGGTGGGCCTTTCCCAGTTAACCCGCTGTGGAACGGCGTCGGCGGTAGCGCACAAAGTGCGTCAACAGGTGGTGGAGTGGTTGGGGCAATACTGCGAGGCGGCGTGGCTGTGGCAAATCCCGATTGAGAGCGGTCAGTGTTGGGGGGATGCGACAGTTCCTCCCTCGTTGGTGGCACATTGTCAGCTCGTTCAACGTACTTATCAAAGCCAAGTATTTGTTAACGAAGCGGTTTTTTGTTGGCAGACCACGGTTGAGTCGCCCTTCCTCCTGGCGCTCACCCTCAAAAGACCCCTTGAACCGTTTCACTCTGCGGGACTGTCCATGATTGGAAGTGCGGCGAGTGCGCATTTTGATCGACTGGCCTTACGTCGCCATCTGCAAACCGCGACCGATGAACTCGAACATCGGGTTCAGTTGCGAACGGAGGAATTGCAAACCTTCCAAGCGGCGGTCGAGCATTGTTCGGCGTCGATTTTGATTACGGATCGCCACGGATTTGTGGAATATGTCAACCCGAGCTTTTGCCGCATTACGGGGTTTCGGTTTGAGGAAGTGATTGGGAAGTCGCCGCGCTTGCAGAAGTCGGGATTTACGCCCGTTACGGTGTATGCCGAGATGTGGATGAATCTGAATCAGGGGCGACCGTGGCGAGGGGAGTTGTTGAATAAGCGCAAGGATCAGAGTCTTTATTGGGAAGAAGTGACCATTTCGCCTGTGCGCGACGACAAGGGGCGGTTAACGCATTTTGTGGCGGTGAAAGACGACATCTCCCAGCGTAAAACCTACGAACAGGCGTTGCACCGTTTGGCGACCACGGATGGGCTCACTAAAATTCCCAATCGTCGCTACCTTCTGCAAGAGGCGCAGAAATTGTTTTACATCGCCCGCGATCACGGTACAGCGTTGGCGGCGCTGATGCTGGACATCGACTATTTCAAGCAAATTAACGATCAACACGGGCATTTGGTCGGCGATAAAGCGTTGATTCATGTAGTGAATGTGTGCGAGGAAGTGGTGAGTAAGCGAGGGATTTTTGGGCGGTTTGGGGGGGAAGAGTTTTTGTGGATTGTCGATTTATCGGCCCAGACCGCTATTGAAATTGGAGAACAATTAGTTCAGCAGATTGCGTCCCACCCCCTAATCGAACCGGTCTCGCTTACCATTACGGCAAGTCTTGGGTTGGCGACGTTGTCCCCTCAGGATCGTTCTCTCGACGAGCTTATTAAACGCGCTGACGACGGACTATATGTGGCAAAGCAGCATGGCCGTAATCGCTTGATAGTGGTTCCAAACCCGCAGGTTGAGCCAAACGAGATGGATAGTGAATAGAAACTGTCCATGATAAATTGCGCTCTCCCTTCCTCAATTGAGATCAACACGATGCGACTCACCCGTGGACTGCCCTTTGTGCTCTGCTTGTTATTGACGCCCTCTCTGAGTTTCGCCCACGACGATCACGATCATGAAGTGAAGCCCGAGGAGGTTTCTCGCCGCGAAGTGACGGATGCGACGGAAAAAGCCCAGTGGACCGCCGCAAAAGAGGCACTTGCCGAGTACAACGCCCTCGCCATGACTTTTTTGGCCCAACTCAGCGAATTAGATCAGGCCACCGTTCAAACCCACGCCACTCAACTGGTGGAGCTGTCCGATACTGTGCTGATGGGGGCGAGCCTGCGGTTGCCTCAGTGCAACGATTATTTTGACGCGGTACGGGCTGTAGTGGACAAACTCGATACCATTACGCTCGAACAGATGGAAGCCGACTACCACCAAGATGGGGCGTTGCCAGCGTCCCCCGACGAGTGCTATCACGCCAAAGATCTGCTTGTTCACGCCGCCACTGTTTTAGTGCTTAACCAAGACCTCAACGATGAAACCCGTGCCGAAATGAATAAAGAAATTGGCGAAGTCCTTGGGCATGTGGCGGTAGTGGATGCCTTGATTTTCCAATAATTTGAACGAGCGTTCCCGTGTCTGAAGACGCCAAAGCCCACCAAAAACTTGCCGTTCGACTGGCTTACCTGCTCATTAAACTCAACAGTGGGGAGGCGGTGAATTGTCAAGTTTTGGTGGATCGTTTTGGCGTCAACTTGCGAACGGCACAACGGGATTTTGAGCGGCTACGGCAGGCCATCGAAGAACTCGAATTGGGCGGGGGACTGCAAAAAATTGGGGCGGGAAGCTATCAGTTAGCTCCCTCTTTGCTCGGTAAGTACAGCGCACAGCACATTCGGCGGTTTGCGGAGATTAGTGGAATTCCTCGTCTGTTCCCGCGCATCGAAAACGGTCACTTAGCTAACCTGCTCAACAGCAATTCAGATGCCTTAGTGGTTAAACAATGGCCCCAAGAAGATCTCAGTGAACACGCCAACCGATTCCAAGACCTCAAAAAAGCAATTGAACAATGTCGCTTGATTTCATTTTGTTACAAGACAAAATTTCGCGACGCAGTAAAGCCCTATAAGCTATTGAATCAAAAAGGTATTTGGTACTTAGCGGCAGTCGAACAAAATCAGATGAAGTCGTTTGCGTTTGCCCAAATTTCACTCCTAGATGTGAGTGCAAATGGCTTTACGCCTGATCCTGAACAACTAGCCTTAGTCAACAGCGAAGGGTGTGGTTGGGTTGGTCAGCCCCCCACGCGCTTTCGATTTCATGTCGCTGCCCCCGTCGCTGAGTATTTCCGTCGTCGTCCCCTCATCCAGAATCAAGTCCTCGAACGAGAATTGGTGGATGGCGGACTGATCGTGCAGGCTGAGGTGCGTTTTGTGGTTCAAGCCCTGTCCGTGGTGCGTTACTGGATTCCCCATGTGGTTATCCTCGAACCGGTTGGGTTACAAGCCCAACTCGAAGCGGGTTTACGAGACTATCTCGACCAACGGGAACGCCCTGATCCGAGGTTGATCGAGTATTAACCCAGTGTTAACGGGTTCAACCGTATAGCCAACCTACCCAAAGTACGGCGATTAACGGGCCGACAGTTCCTAAAATTAACCCAATAGGGACGAAATGGCGGGTCTGCAACTGCCCCGTCGCAAAAACTAACGCATTGGGTGGCGTCGAAATGGGGAGAATTAGGGCCGACGACGCGCCCAGCGCCACCGCCGCGACAAATAACACAGTGACCTCCGTTTCAAAGTGCGTGGCCATAGTCAGGGCAATCGGTACCATCAAATTCGCCGCCCCCGTGTGACTCACAAAATTGCCCAGTAACGCTGCTGTGTAAGCCAAAAACAATGCGGTCATCATCGGCGACAACCCATCCAAGGGCAGTTGCGCGACGAGCCAAAAACTCAATCCCGTCACCGTCATCGCTACCCCCAAGGTCAGTCCCCCCGCAATCAACAACAAAACGTCCCAGGGTAACTTGCGAATATCTTCTGCAGTTAGGATCCCTGTTGCCGTTAGCGCCACGAGGGGGATGAGCGCCACCACCGCGCTCGAATGGGCATAGCCCAGGTTCCCCAATAGCCACAGCACCGCCGTCACGACAAAAACCGCCATAACCCCTCGTCGTGCGGTGCGGGAACTCGTCGCGGGGGGCGGCAGTTGAAGCGAAGTACTCTCCTGGTTGGGATACAACAACCGCAGTCCCCCCCAGCAAATTCCCCCCATAATCCCCGCAATGGGCAGTCCTATTAGGAGCCAGTCCAAAAATTCCACGGGATGAACCGAAGCGAGGGCCGCCGCCGCCACCGCATTGGGTGGGGTACCAATCAGGGTGGCCATCCCCCCCAAGCTCGCACTCAAGGCAATGCCTAGCAAAATTGCGATCCGTTGTCCGTCTCCGAGGGGCAAGGTGGTGAGCAACGGCATTGCAACCGCCAACATCATCGCGGCCGTCGCCGTGTTGGAGGTGAACATCGACAGCACGAAGGTCAGCCCCATTAACGCGGTCAACGCTTGATGTTTTCCGGCACGCTGCAACACGAACCGCGCTAAATCGCTATCCAATCCCGTTTTGTGGGCTGCGGCCGCCAATGTTAACCCGCCTAAAAATAACCAGATCAACGGACTCGACCAGGTGTGAACAAACTGTTCCCAATGACTTGGATTGGGTGCCAGGCTGGGGTGGCCAAATACGATGGCGCAAAATCCCAAAATGAAGACGGCGACCGCAAAGGGGGCGACGACTTCGGTCAGCCATAAAAGTGCGGCAAAAATCAATAAAAACAACGCAATTCGTCCCTCAAAAGCGAGTCCAGGCAGGGAAAGTCCAAAGGCCACCGAAGTCGCGATGAGGAACGAAATCAGGGTGAAAAGACCAGCATGATGACGGGTAAATTGACTCAAAGGGACATCCTAAGTTGATCGACTAATTAAATTGCTCGGGGGAGAGTGTATCTAAAAATGACACGGGAATCCCCAACGGTTCGGTCACTAGGGCGTTGTCTTGCATCACGATTTGGCCCCGTAAAATGGTGTGGGTCGGTGCCCCCATCACCGTCATGCCGTCAAAGGGCGTCCACCCGCATTTGCTGGCCATGTGCTGATTTTCAAGTTGGAGCCGTTTGCGCAAATCGACAATTGTAAAATCCGCGTCGTAGCCCACGGCAATTCGTCCCTTGTACGCCACGCCGTACACGCGCGCAGGCCCCGCAGAGGTCAAATCCACGAGTCGTTCCAGACTTAACCGCCCTTCGTTGACGTGATTGAGTAGAAGGGGCACCAGCGTTTGTACCCCGGGCATCCCCGATGGACTGTGCGGATAGGGCTTTGCTTTCTCGTCGAGGGTGTGGGGCGCGTGATCCGACCCGATGACATCGACTAACCCTTGGTTGACCGCAGCCCACAAGGCCTGTCGATGGTTTTCGGTGCGAATGGGCGGGTTCATCTGCGCCAATGTCCCCAATTTTTCGTAACATTCGGGGGCGACGAGGGTGAGATGTTGAGGCGTTACTTCTACGGTCGCAATTTCCCGAAACTCGGCCAGGAGCGCCATTTCCTCGGCGGTCGTCACATGTAAAACGTGAATCAAACGGCCTTGGCGACGGGCCAACTTGAGTACGCGCTCGGTCGCCAAACGTGCGGATTCGGCATCGCGCCACTCGGAATGAAATCGGGGATGCGCGGCGGCTTCTGCGAGGGGTTTGCGTTCGCGTAAACGGGCTTCGTCCTCGGCGTGAATCGCGACCCGTCGCCGTCCTCGCCGCAGGAGCGCGTCCAAAGCCTTGTCCTCGGACACCAGTAAATCACCCGTCGAAGAGCCCATAAATACTTTGATTCCCGCACAGCCAGGCAATCGTTCGAGGGTAGCCCAATCGCTGTCGGGTTGCGGGGTACCGCCGACGAAGAAAGCGTAGTCACAAAATGCGCGTCCCTTGGCGCGTTGCAACTTATCTTCGAGGGCGGTGGCGGTAGTGGTGGCGGGATGGGTGTTGGGCATCTCAAAAATCGCCGTGACGCCCCCTAAAACCGCTGCTTTTGTGCCCGTATGGAGATCTTCCTTGTGGGTAAGGCCGGGTTCGCGGAAATGAACTTGACTGTCGATGACGCCAGGCAAGATGTGTAAGCCGCGCAAGTTGAGTTTGATTGCTGCGGAACGGGTCGAAAAATCGCCGAGTTCGACGATTCTTCCCGCTTTGACCGCAATATCCACGAATTGAAGGCCGTTTGGGGTGACGGCAGTTGCGTTGCACAACAATAAATCGAACATCTAACGGTCTCCTGCGAAGCAAAAACCAAAGGGTAACAGGCGCTGAATATCAAACACATCGGCCCAATAATCGGGTTCGGCGTCGATAAAAATGAGGGTGTCGGCGTCGGCAAATTCGCGAATTACTTGGCGACATAGCCCACAGGGACTGCGTTCGTGGAGCGGGGCATGACGGTTTTGGCTCGTGACGGCGAGATAGCGTAAACGGCGAAATCCTTGGGTCGTTGCGGCAAAGATCGCCGTTCGTTCCGCGCAAACCGTCCCCCCAAAACTGCTGTTTTCCACATTGGCGCCCACAAATAGCTGTTGCCGTGGATCGTCGGCCATCACGACCGCGGCCCCGACGTGGAAATGTGAAAAGGGCGCGTAGGCTAGGGCGCGTTGCTGGCGAGCTACGTCGAGAAGGCGATTCACCAGATCGAGATCGACTGTGAATGTGCTTGCGGGAAAGCCCATAAATCCCGCCCGTAAGGGAGAGAAAGTGTCCGTGGGTGAGGCGGTCACGGAAGGTAGAGTCAGTGTAAGGGTCGACCTAAAATCGGTTTTTTTCATAAATATAGGTTTTTTAATCGTTAGACGATCTATGCAGTCGTTTTGGAAAATGGCAATTTGATGACGGTTGTAAGGGTTATGTCTTCCCGAATCTGCGAGGCTAAATCCCATTGTTGGGTTACAAAGCGCGCCTAGTCATTTTTCATTTCGCGAGGAGTTTTCATAGTGATCATTAGATGGATAAGGCCTGTGGAACCGAGGGTATGATGCGTAAACGCCTCATTCCTGGCTTTGGGCTAACGTTGGGTTACACCGTGTTGTACCTCAGTTTGATTGTTTTAATTCCTTTGGGATGGTTGGTGATTTACACCGCTGAGTTGGGATTTAGCGGGTTTATTGCGTCGGTGAACACCCCGCGAGTGTGGTCGGCGTTGCGACTGACCTTCGGTTGTGCCCTCGCCGCCGCGACTATCAACATTTTTGCGGGATTGCTCGTGGCTTGGGTGCTCGTGCGTTATCGGTTTCCCGGGCGCAAATTGGCAGATGCGCTTGTCGATTTGCCCTTCGCGTTGCCTACAGCGGTGGCGGGGATCGCGCTCACGAGCCTGTACGCGCCCAATGGGTTGATCGGGGCGTGGTTGCCCTTTCAGGTTGCGTTTACGCCATTGGGGGTGACGGTCGCGTTGACTTTTATTGGGCTTCCTTTTGTGGTGCGGATGGTGGAGCCGGTGTTGGCCGAAATGACCCAAGAAGAGGAGGAAGCGGCCGCGAGTTTGGGAGCCACGCCGTCGCAAACTTTTTGGCGCGTAATTTTGCCAACCATCTTTCCCGCCCTGATCACGGGGTTTGCATTGGCGTTGGCGCGGGCGTTAGGCGAGTACGGGTCGGTTATTTTCATCGCGGGGAATGTGCCCTTCGTATCGGAAATCATGCCGTTACTCATCATCATTCGTTTGGAGCAGTACAACTATTTAGGCGCCACCGCCCTAGCGACGCTGATGTTGTCGTTATCATTTGTCATGTTGTTGCTGATTAACGGGTTACAAAATTGGGCGCGGTCTCGTTATGCGTAATGTGACCCGCTCGGTTTTGATTACTGCCGCGATGACGTACCTCGGGGTGTTTATTTTGTTGCCGTTGTTATTGGTGTTTTACGAAGCGTTACGTCGGGGATGGGGTCCTTATTTCGACGCCCTAACGGAACCCGACGCCCTCGCGGCGATTCAACTCACCCTCTTAGTAGCGGTCATCGCGGTTCCTCTGAACCTCATTTTTGGATTGGCGGCGAGCTGGGCGGTGGCGAAGTTTGAATTTGTGGGCAAAAGCCTGCTCGTGACTTTGATTGATTTACCCTTTTCGGTCAGTCCGGTAATTGCGGGACTGATTTATGTCCTCGTATTTGGGGTCCAAAGCGCGTTGCATCCGTGGTTGTCGTATTTTGACATTCAGATCATTTTTGCCGTGCCGGGGTTGGTATTAGCGACGATTTTCGTCACCTTCCCGTTCGTCGCCCGCGAACTGATTCCGTTAATGCAGGAACAGGGCACTGAGGAGGAAGAGGCCGCGATTTCGTTGGGGGCCAGTGGTTGGCAGACCTTTTGGTGGGTCACGCTTCCCAATATTAAATGGGCCTTGTTGTACGGGGTACTGCTGTGCAATGCGCGGGCAATGGGTGAGTTTGGGGCAGTATCGGTGGTGTCGGGACAAATTCGTGGGTTGACCAACACCATGCCATTGCACATTGAAGTTTTGTACAACGAATACCAGATGTTGGCGGCATTCGCGGTGGCTTCCTTACTGGCCTTGCTTGCCTTATTGACTTTGGCGCTCAAAAGTTTGTTGGAATGGCGCTTTGGCCACGAATTAGCGGCAACGGGCGGTCATCATTGAGTCCACGTTGCCTCGTTTTTCACTGATTTCAATGGGTTTCTATGACTATCCACCTAATCGACATCCAAAAACGGTTTAACCAATTTGTCGCCCTAGACCGCATCAATCTCGAAATTAAGTCCGGGGAACTCCTCGCTTTACTAGGTCCCTCGGGGTCGGGGAAAACGACGCTGTTGCGCATTTTGGCGGGCCTTGAACAGCCCGATAGTGGGAGCATTCTCATCGACGGTGAAGAAGCGCTTTCTCAAAGTCCGCGTCATCGAAAGGTGGGGTTTGTGTTTCAGCACTACGCGCTGTTCCGCCACATGACGGTGTTCAAAAATGTCGCTTTTGGATTGGAAGTGCGTCCACGGGCGCTACGGCCGTCAAAAGTCGAAATTGCGCGTCGCGTCAATGAGTTACTGGATTTGGTGCAATTGAGCCAATTGGGCAATCGTTATCCCAACCAACTCTCGGGAGGTCAACGTCAACGGGTGGCGTTGGCGCGGGCGTTGGCGATTGAGCCCAAATTTTTGCTGTTGGACGAACCATTTGGGGCGCTGGACGCGAAGGTGAGGAAGGAGTTACGGCGTTGGTTGCGGCGGTTACACGACGAAATGCAGTTGACCAGCGTATTTGTGACCCACGATCAAGAGGAAGCCCTCGAATTGGCGGATCGGGTGGTGGTGATGAGTCACGGGCACATCGAGCAGATTGGGACGCCCTCAGAAGTATACGACTGTCCCGCGACGGCCTTCGTGTACGACTTTCTCGGGCAAGTCAACCGTGTGCCCTGTCAAATCAATGAAGGTCATGCCCAACTCTTCGGGTTAGCGGGAACGGTTCCGGTGGAATTAGCGGCGGGTCCTGGGATGGCTTTTGTGCGCCCTCATGATCTCGATCTTCAGCGCCATGAACAGGGAGATGCGATTATCCGCCACATTCACGTGGTGGGTCCCAATGTGCGAATTGAAGTGGACATTGGCGATTTGGCCTTGGAAGTGGCACTCGATCGGGAGCGACTGAGCCAGTTGCAGTTGGCGAACCACGACCGTTGTCAAGTAACGGTGCGAAGTGCGCAGATTTTTCCCCTCGATCAAGCGTTGTAAAGCGAATTCCGCCATCATGCGGGGACGATGATTTGAGGAACACATTCCATGCTTGCACTTCTGATGGCGGGCGGCTGGCTGATGGTGCCGCTGCTGATTTGTTCGATTTTAGCGATGGCCATTATTGTCGAACGCTTTTTGGTGTTGCGCCGAGAACAGGTGCTCCCCACGCCTTTAGTGAAGGCCCTCCGACAGGTGGCTCAGGGCGGTCATTTAAGCGACTTGGATTTAAGTCCAGCCATTCGGCGTTCGCCCTTGGGCCGCGTAGTAGTGGCAGGGCTTTCTCAACGGGATCAAGGTCGCGCCATCATTCGCGAAACCATTGAAGAAGCTGGTCGCCGAGTGGCCCATGATTTAGAGCGCTTTCTGAACGCCTTGGGCACGATTGCCGCAATTTCGCCGTTGTTGGGTTTGTTGGGCACGGTGATTGGCATGATTGAAACGTTTAATGTGATTTCGGTTCACGGGGCGGGTAATGCGGATTTACTCGCCGGTGGGATTGGGGTGGCCCTCATTACAACGGCAGCGGGGCTGACGGTCGCCATTCCTAGCTTGCTGTTTTACCGACTGTTTTCGGGGCGGGTTGATGGTTATGTCCTCGATTTGGAGCGTGAGGCTGCTTTGTTGGTGGAAATTATTCATCGCAACACGCCCGTTGCTCGGAGCCCTAAATGAATCTACGCCCCAAAGGTCATCCGCGACGCAGTGAGTCGTTGATTGTCGATCTTACGCCGTTGATTGATGTCGTATTTTTGCTGCTCATCTTTTTCATGGTCTCGACCACCTTTCGGCAAGAGGAAACCACATTGGCTGTCGAATTGCCCCAAGCAGCGCAAGAAAGTGGCGATGAAAGCGAGCGACGTTTGGAAATAGTCATCTCAGCACAGGGCGAAGTCCAAGTGGGACGAATTCCGGTTAATGCGCGGGATCGAAATGCCCTCCAAGCTACCTTAACCCTGTTGGCCAGTCGTCAACCCAATGCCCCCATCCTCATTCGCGCCGACGAAATGGCTCCCCACGGTGTGGTTGTGCAGGTGATGGATGTGGCGGCGGAAGTGGGGTTTACGCGGGTCGGCATCGCAACGGCACCCCTGCGCAATTAACGCAGCGAGGGGCGCATCGTCGTCATTCTGTTAGAGGTAAACAAATTATGTGGGAAACCGTCATTGGGCTTGAGGTGCATACCCAGCTCAGTACCCAAAGCAAAATCTTCTCGGGGGCTGCGACGGCTTACGGTGCGTTAGCCAATGCCCAAACGAGTTTAATCGACGCGGCGTTACCCGGCGTACTCCCAGTGTTAAATCAACAAGTGGTGGAGTTAGCAATGCGGTTTGGGATTGCCATCGGGGCCCAAATCCATCGGCGTTCGGTCTTTGCCCGAAAAAATTACTTTTATCCCGATCTGCCCAAGGGGTACCAAATCAGTCAATTCGATGCCCCCATCGTGTTTGAAGGCCAATTGACTATCGACACCGCTCAGGGGCCAAAAACGATTCGGATCGTGCGGGCCCATTTAGAGGAAGATGCGGGGAAATCACTGCACGAACAGTTTTTTGACCAGTCGGGGATTGATCTCAATCGGGCGGGCACACCATTACTCGAAATCGTCACAGCCCCTGATTTAGCCTCAGCACAGGAAGCGGTCAGTTATCTCAAACAGTTGCACCAACTCGTACGGCATTTGGGAATTTGCGACGGCAATATGCAGGAGGGATCGTTTCGGTGTGATGCCAATGTTTCGGTGCGCCGCAAGGGAGAACCGTTGGGCACACGTACTGAAACGAAAAACCTCAATTCCTTCCGCTTTGTAGAGCAAGCCATTGAATACGAAGTGGCACGACAAATCGACCTGTTAGAAAGCGGGGGAAAGATCGTCCAAGAAACCCGTCTATTCGACCCCGACCGAGGCGAAACCCGCACGATGCGTTCTAAAGAAGACGCCCACGATTACCGCTATTTCCCCGATCCAGATTTGCTCCCCGTGGTGATTTCTGATGCGATGATTGCGCGAGTGAAAGCGGAGTTGCCCGAGCTACCGAGCGCGAAAAAAGCCCGTTATCTCGCGTTGGGGCTGCGCAACGACGATGCCGATATTTTGTTGCAGTCACCGGCATTGTGTCGCTACTTCGAGGCGGTCGCGTCGGCGGTCGGAAGCGAAGAACGGTTGTGTGCAAACTGGGTGTTGCAGGACTTGGGGGCGTTGCTCAACAAACGGGGGTTGTCCATCGAAATGACGCCCATCGACCCCACCCGACTCGCCGACCTCCTCAAGCGCATCCTCGATGGAACCCTGTCTGGGAAGCTGGCAAAATCCTTATTTGAGGAGTTGGCGGACAGCACGTTATCGGTAGATCAACTCATCGACGCTAAGGGCGTGCGACAAATCAGCGATCCAACGGCATTGGAGGCGCTAGTCGAGGGGGTGCTGGCGGCATACCCGGAACAAGTGGCGCAATATCGGGCTGGTAAGGACAAGGTGTTGGGCTTTTTAGTGGGACAGGTCATGAAACAGGCCAAGGGACAAGCCAATCCTCAGCAGTTAAATGATTGTCTCAAACGCAAACTCGCGACCTAACTTCGTAACGCATCCCCCATGTCCTCACCGCTGCCTCATTCTGCCTCCCCCTCGTCACCGTTTCGAGTTACAACCACTGAATTAGAGTGGTGTCGCCAATGCCCGCGTTTAATGCGTTATGCCCGCGAAGGCCGTTTGCCAGCTGTTAAGGTGAACGATGCGGATATTTTGCGAACCACTCTGATTCAGGTGCTCGCTCGGGATATTCATCTCGAACCCACTCCTAAGCGCATCGCGGATTGGGAGCGGGTGATTCGTCGTGGGGGGGACGGGTTAGCGGCCAGTCTCAACGCGCTGTGGGAGCGAGATTACTTGGTGCCGTGGTGGCAGACGGTGAGTCACACGCGCTCGTTGAAGCAGATTCAAAGCGACCGTCAGTTAGTCGAGAAACTGGCGGGTGTGTGGGCGGGATTTATTCGACGGGCGGCCGGGCCACGCCCCAGCGACGAATTGCGATTAAATGCCCTGTGTGCCGACCCGAGCGTGATGTTGACGGCGGATCATGTGGCGAAAAATGGGATCAATTTACAAATTCAGGGGTACTGGCCGGGGTTGTTGTGTGACTGGGAAAATGGCGAAGCGTTGATTGTGGAGTTTATTCAGGCGCAAACGCAGGACGACGCCGATTTTCAACGATTAGCTTTAGTGGCGTGGTTGATTGAACGGGCATTAGGACTGTCGGCGCGGGCCGTGGTCTTGGGGCACGATGGATACGAAGCTAAATTTTCTGCCGCCGCCCTCGCGACTGCCGCTGCACAGTTGCCCATCTTATTTTCAAATGCGTTAGGGGTTTTGAATGGTTCGTTGACGTTACCTCGGCTGAGCGAAGTGCGTCACTGTGAGCAATGTCCCCATCAAGGCCACTGTGCGCTTCACGAAAACGATATCCAAACCGTCGCGCAAGATGCGGAAAAAATGGCCCTGTCGGTGCAATGGCAGGAGGCGTTGCAACGGCTCAAGTTGGGGATCAAGCTCGGATCCTGGCAACGGGGTCCCAAGCTGTGGCAGATCACCTTGCAACCCCAACCCGAGCAGGGGACAACTTATGAAGATCTCGTCGCGGCTACGACGACGCTTGCTGGGTTGCTCAACCAACCCGTGGTATTTCTCCCCAATGCCCAAGGGGGGATGTGGGCTGAATTTCCGCGCAAATCGCCGCAACCTTGGCCCAATGAAAACACCTCGCCGTTTCGTGCGCCGCCTCACTTTCCCTTGGGGTACACGTTGGGGGGACATCCCCACTGGGGGAATGGTGGCGGGATTTGGTTGACGGGGAGCCAACTGTTGCAACGGATGGCGTGGATTGATCTGTGGTATCAGGGGTTATGTCGGTGGCGAAAACCCGATGCACCCCTATCGTTGTTGGTATTCGATCCGCACCGTCGGTTAAAGCAGGAGCGGATCTTTCAAAGCGAAATCCCCACTTTGGACGATGCCCATTTGGCGGTACTCGCTTTGCGTAGCTTGATTGCCCGTTTGAGCCGTCAGACGCCGACCCTTCAGGCGTGGTCGATTCTGATAGGAATAGATATCGACGACTGGTTGAATCATCCTCGGTTTGGGCCGCCGTTACGTCAGGGGCTACAACAGCTCTTGCAGACTAAAGCGTTATGTCTGGTGAGTGCCGAAAATCCCCTAATCGACGAGCTGTGGCACGATTTACCGCGTTTAGTGCTGAAACTAGACAATCGCAGTGATAGCGAACGTTGTTTGGGATTGAGTGCCGCCATTGATCTCACTCAGGGCGACGGGTTGTTGCGTCACAACGGTCAAGTTCTCCGATTGCACCATCCCGATTGGGGAAATTTTTAAAGCAACACGCCGCCATTACCGTACTTTGAAAAACGCAAGCCGTTCGACGAGTTGGTTGACCTGCTCGCTAATGGTTTGGTTAGCGGCATTGGTTTCTTCGACCAGGGCGGCGTTCTGTTGGGTAAAGGTTTCCATCTGTATGACGGCCTGATTGACCTGTTCGATGCCCCCGGACTGTTCGTGAGAGGCCGTCGCAATGTTGGCTACGATGCTACTCACGCGCTCAACTTCTTCAACGATGGACTTCAGCGTGTTGCCGGCATCAGAAACAAATCTCGTGCCATCATTGACTTTCTGGGTGCTATCTTGGATCAACTGTTTGATTTCTCGGGCGGCGGTCGCTGAGCGTTGGGCTAAGTTGCGAACCTCGGCTGCGACGACGGCGAATCCGCGTCCCTGCTCGCCTGCTCTTGCCGCTTCCACGGACGCATTTAATGCCAATAGATTGGTTTGAAAAGCGATTTCGTCGATCACTGCGGTGATTTCCTCGATTTTTTGACTCGAACGATGGATGGCATTCATCCCCTCGACGGCTTGACTCACCACGACATCGCCCTGTTGCGCACGTTGTTGTGCTTGATGGGCCAGTTGACTGGCTTGCTGCGTATTTTCGGCATTTTGGTGAACGCTTGACGTCATCTGTTCCATCGACGCCGCCGTTTCTTCCAGATTACTAGCCTGTTGCTCGGTACGTTGGCCCAGCGTTTCGTTACCGCGCCGCATTTCATCCACGCCCCGTTTGACTTGTTCCGATATTTCGTAGATCGACAAGACCGTATCGCGCAACGACGACCGCATAGCTTCTAACGCCATGAGCAGTTGACCGATTTCATCGCGGTTTTGGGTATAAATCGGCTGTTTCAAGTCGCCGTAAACGATTTGCCCAACGGCCTCAGCGGCTTGTTTGAGGGTGCGCGAGAGGTTGCGAATCAATGCGAGGCCCAGTCCCACACTAATGATGAACGCACTAGCCGCGCCAATCAGCATCAACGAGAGGCTCTGTTGATTTTGGGCTCGCAGCAGGGGACCAAGTGTTTGTTGCTCTTGATCGAGCTGCGTGTTGAGTTGTGTGGTGGTC
>CAZTIH010000020.1:0-31235 GCA_964613675.1 uncultured Candidatus Competibacteraceae bacterium | reverse complement strand
CGGACGGCGACGTCAACGGAATTTCTTCGGTGTTCTGCACGGACGGCGACGTCAACGGAATTTCTTCGGTGTTCTGCACGGACGGCGACGTCAAGGGAATCTCCTTGACCGGGTGCTTATACGAATCGTACAGCGAGGTTTGAGGGAGTATTGGAGAAGGATCCAGAATCGGAGGTTTTGTCACTTCAGAAGATTTAGTGAGGATTGGCGGCGCAATGGGAGATTCTGCATGGGCGGATTTTTCGGGAAATAGATTGAACAGATGAAGCAACGGTGAAATTAGAACTAATACGGTTCCGCCCACTGCATCGATCAATCCGAAAGGAGTCAGCCCCGTGAGTAGATGCAAACCAATGAAGAATGCCGATAACAGAAATAATCGACTGCCAAAATCTCCCCAACCTAAAGCCAATGCCCTAGCGATACTTTGGCCAAAAATCCCCCCGTGGAGTTGTTGCCCATCGAGTAGGGCTAACCAACCACAAATCGCTATTCCCAAAACCAGCCCGCCTAACAGTCGATACAGAATCGTTTCGGCGTCAATCCACGGCGCGTTTCGCCATTGCAGAATCTGGAGGCTGAAAATAAGCAGTAGCATCGGCAACCCGTAGGCGCCCCATCCAGCGATGTAATGCAGAATATCCGCAAAGACGCCTAATCCTATGCCAAATCTCGGCATCATCATTTCCGTGCCTGCGACGCGCCACATCCCGCCTTGAACGGGGTCATGCGCCAATAAAAGAAGGCCTAATCCCAGTGCAGTAAGCCCTAATAACCAGCCGAGCAACCAGGCAATCGTTCGCGGAAATGCTTGTAAAAACAATAAAATAGCCGAAGGGGGCGGCGGATGTTTAGGATGACGACGCACCTGAGTCAATGGGCTTCTCCTTAGGTACCCACAAGAGATACCACGACAAGTGAATACGAAAACGGGATGACGATTATCGTCGGTTTCCGACTGGGAAACCCCTTGTGCCGAATGACTTCCAACAAAAATCTCGTTAAATAATCGGCCCGCCATGCAATTACGCTTCCTCTCCCATTTGCACGACCTGAACGCCGCCGAATGGGATGCGCTTTCTCCCAACGATTATCCGTTTGTTAAATATGAGTTTTTGCAGGGGCTTGAAGCGACTGGCTGTGTCACCGATGCGGTGGGATGGCATCCCCAACACGCGGTGTTTAGTGAAGAAGATCAAATCATCGCGGCCATGCCCCTCTATTTCAAAATGCACAGTCGGGGCGAATTTGTATTCGATCAGGCTTGGGCGAATGCGTATTTACAACAGGGGTTGGCGTATTACCCCAAGCTGTTGTGCGCAATTCCGTTCACGCCCGCAACGGGGCCACGCCTGCTAGTGAAAAACGCCACAAAACGAGCATCGCTCTTAACGGCACTCCTCACGACGCTACAGGATTTACCGACCTCTTCGTTTCACCTGCTGTTTGCAGACGAAACCGACCGTGAAAGCTGTCGGGAAGCGGGGTTAATCGAACGACTGGCCTGTCATTTCCAGTGGCACAACGCAAATTACCGAGATTTTCAAGACTTTTTGGATCAACTGACGGCGAAAAAACGGAAAAATATTCGTCAAGAACGTCAGCACATCGCAAAACAGGGGCTGCATTTCACCCACCATCTCGGTCACGAAATTGACGAAGGATTGTGGCGACATTTCTACGCCTTCTATCGCGACACTTTTGATCGCCATTGGAATGTGCCGATGATGACCCCGACCTTTTTTCATCGCATCGGAGCAGCGCTACGGGAACAGGTGGTGATGTTAGTGGCTCGGGATCTTCACGAAACCCCGGTGGCTGCCGCACTTTGTTATCGCGATCAAAACACGTTGTACGGCCGTCATTGGGGCAGCTTGGGCGACTATCGCCACCTGCATTTTGAAACCTGCTACTACCAAGGCATTGAGTATGCGATTCAACATCAGATCGCTCGATTTGACCCTGGCGTACAGGGCGAACACAAAATCAGTCGCGGGTTTGTGCCCACACTCACTTACTCCGCGCACTGGCTGAAGGATGAGCGTTTTGCCCGCGCCGTTGCCGATTACTGTCGTCGAGAAGCGGAAGCGGTGCGAGCCTATGCCGAGGAGTGCAAACGCCACTCCCCTTATCGAACCGCCGATTAGTGGCCCATCGCGCCACGCACGGTTTCAGCGAAAATTTGATACTCGGTCGATGTCAAGGTGGGGCCGTCACTGCGCGTCGTCGGCAAAGTAAAGGCTTCGATGGTGGGTAAAATCGCCAATACCAGCGTGAAGACGTCCGTGGGCACCCCTAAACGAAAGCCGGTTTGAATGAAAGCCATGGTGATATCGAGTTCGTTGCTGTGAAATGCCATCGAATCGTAGCCCTCAATCTGGCCAAAGTGACCGCGCCAGGTCGTCCGCAATGCCGGATTACTGGCCTGTTCTTCGGGGGCCAACACCACCATCCCCAACCCCATCGAAACCGATACCCCCAACACTTCTGCATAGGTCACGACGCTCGTCATCTCGCGATAAAGTGCCGATTCCGTCCCGCCCACGAAAATTTCGCCCTTCGCACGTGCCCGCGCAAAGCGTGCCAAATCGGGGATGTTGGATACCATCGCGCCCGCTGCCCACGACACCGAGGGGTCTAAGTAGGTCAAGTCGTCGCGGATTCCATTCGTGCAAAACTCGCCAAATGGCACCATGCGGCATTCACACTGGGGGAGAGTCGTGGGGGCGACCGTGGTGGGATCATTGGGATCGTAGGGGCTGAGACAGTAATCGCCGTAACCATGCCCAACCTGGCCAGAAATCATGGGCGTGGTGGAGATTTCCGTCATCGTCAACCGCAACGGTTGCGCGAGAACCTGTTGAAAAGCCACATGTAACGGCTGTTCGGTCACGCGCTCAATAATCATTCCCAGCAATATGTAACCCGTATTGGAGTAGCTATACCCCTCGCCTGGCGCGAATGCAGGCGGTTGTGCTAATCCCAATTCGAGCAGTTCCATCGAGGTGTACACGCGACCGGGGTCTAAACGCAGCGCACTTTGTAGTTCTCCCGTGACGACGTAATTAAACAACCCATGCTGGTGACGCAGCAGATGACGTACCAACATAGTGCGGGAATTGGGGATGCGGTCGGTAAGTTCGGGAAGCAGCGTCGCGACGGAGGTGTCCAGCGTGAAACGCCCCTGTTGAATCAGGGTTAACACCGTTTGGGAAATCATGGTTTTGGTGTTGCTGCCAATGCGCACCCGATGCGAATACCCCAATGGCGTCAACCCCCGTCCGGTACTGTCCACCCGCGCACTGCCAACAACCCCGCGAAAATTTCCATTCGCCGTAATGACGCCCAAAATGGCGCCCGGTCGTCCTGGTGCCGTCACGCTGGGATCCTCAATCGCCGGACGATTGGTGATGACACTCTCCAGAACGCTTTGCAGAGCCGTCGCAAGGTTAGCGTTAAAATCGGGGTCGAAGTTGGTTTCGGTGTGGTCTTCAATGGGCGCGAGGGTGGTAATTTCATAGGTGCCGCCCGCAACACCCGGGATGGGCGTCAACCGCATGTCACCCGTAGCCCGTTGGCGACCATCTGGCGTGGTAAAAACTGGAATACGCAGCGTCCCCGGCGGGGTATCAATGGTGGCTTGCTGGGCATAGACCGATCCTAAGATGCAGCTCAAAACCGCTAACGATAGGATTTTAGAAAGGATTTGCACGAGAAACCTCGCTTTAGGTTTGGGAAGAAGTGAAAAATGAACAGACAATTAATTTAACGCAAAGACAAGATGCAGGGGGCATCCTCGCATTACATCCAAAGGATTTTGAAAGCGCGGACTTATAATTCGACTTTCTTGGAAATGACATGAGCCTCCTTCATAATCCGCGAACCTCCCTAAATAACACTCAAATTGAGGCTTTTATGTCGGATCGTGCTTCTGAAACGCTCGAAATTTTACCCGAAGGCGGGGGTTTAGATTTCTTCAGTCGCAACCTGTCTGTATGGGTTGCTCTGTGCATTGTCGCTGGCGTGGCGTTGGGACAGATCGCGCCCGTTGTGCCAAATACACTGGCGCAGTTTGAGGTTTACAGCGTGTCGTTGCCCGTCGCTATCCTGATTTGGGCGATGATTTTTCCGATGATGGTTCAGATCGAATTTGCGGCTGTCGTCGAGGTGCGGCGGCAACCCACAGGACTCATGATTACGACGGTCGTAAATTGGCTCATTAAACCCTTTACGATGTTTGCGCTGTGTTGGGTGTTTTTTTTCGTGATTTTTCAACCCTTTATCCCTGAAGACCTTGCCCGTGATTATCTAGCGGGGGCCATCTTGTTGGGGGCCGCGCCCTGTACGGCGATGGTGTTTGTGTGGAGCTACTTAACGAAAGGGGACCCGGCATACACCCTGGTGCAGGTAGCCGTAAACGACTTAATCATGTTGGTCGCGTTTGCGCCTATCGTGATGTTGTTACTGGGAATTTCCCAAATAGAGGTGCCGTGGGGGACGGTCGCGTTGTCGGTAGTGCTGTACATCGTGATTCCTCTGGCGGCGGGTTATGGAACGCGGATTTATCTCATTAAACGCCAAGGTCTCGATTGGTTTAACGGCGTGTTTCTGCACAAAATCAAACCGATTACGCCCGCTGCCCTGCTGATTACTTTGGTATTGCTCTTTGCTTTTCAAGGCGAAGTTATTCTGAACAATCCTCTTCACATTCTGCTCATCGCCATTCCGCTGACCTTGCAGACTTTCTTGATCTTCTTTATCGCCTACGGTTGGGCAAAATTTGCGAAGGTGCCTCACTGTGTGGCTGCGCCAGGGGCTTTGATTGGGGCTAGTAACTTCTTTGAACTGGCAGTGGCAGCGGCGATTGCCCTATTTGGATTGCAGTCGGGAGCGGCGTTGGCGACGGTCGTCGGGGTGCTCGTCGAGGTACCGGTCATGTTGGCCCTCGTTCACATCGCCAACCGTACTCGTCACCAATTTGCCAGTTAAATCAAATAATTAATGATGGTAGCGCGTTAGTTGATCCATAACGCAAACCCTAAAAATTGTCCTTCAAAGAGGGTTTCAAAGTTGCGCCAAGTGGAAGGCGCAGTACTTTTGCCTTCTTCTAAATAGGGAAGAATCCCGCTCCCCTGAAACAGCAGAATGGGCGCGAAGACCGACGGTGGTTCGGTAAAAATGCGTTTAAGGTTAATGCCAACTTGTTCATTGAATCGCCAGTGGCCAATGAGCAATTCTCCTTGCAGAATCGCTTCTGCCTCCTCCAGAAATTCCATCCATCCCGCAATTTGTTCTGCACTCAACGCGATCCCCGTCACTGAAGTTTGATTCGCATTGGGGATCCATTCCCGATCGTCGTCGGTTTCTCGATTGATCCAATGCCAAGAGAGGCGGCTATTGGCAATCACCGCTAAAAGATGTTCATGGGCCGACAACACGCGCTCAGGATCGGTTAATGGGAAACGCGACAAATGAAGGGCCGTCAACACATCGGCAATAAAACCGGTGTCCCAAAGAAACCCGTGTATTTCGGATTTGAGAGGGTACTTTCGGAGGGTATTGGCCAATGGGGTTTGTACTCTCGGATAAATCAGATGCCCCAGCGCCTCGAAAAATTCGGTGCCATCGTGGGCAAGAAACACATCACTCATCGCCAATAACAGATGTGTGTAGCCCCTGAGCCAAAATCCATCCCCTAAATCAAAATGCACAAGGGTTCCCGATCGAACATTCACCCCTAATCCCTGGAAAAGTACATGGAGATATTCGCCATCGCTGTATTGACCGTCGCCGTTAAAGTCCATGCGAATCACTGCCAAATTGACGGGTAATTTAAATTCGGTCTCGTCGAGCTCCCCAAGAATGTGGTTAGCCTGTTGTAGCGAGGTTTGAAACTGCATCAGTGCTGCACTAAATGCTTGTGGCGTGGCGATTTCGGGCTGGGGATTTTCTGGAACGGGTAAACGTAAAAACGGAATCTCCCGCACCAATGCGTCGCGATTACTGCCATTTGCCCCCGAACCGATGCGGTAAAAATCCTGTATCAATCGTTCAAGTCCCGCTAAAAAATGGATCGTCGCTAGGGAAAATCGCTGTTCATTGGTTGGGGGTTGAGCTGAAAAATATGCAATGCCCTCAGAAAAGTTGCCCGTTGCCAGAACTTTTTGAAGAGGCATGGATTTGGCAATTGACGGGGGCGCGAAAAGTGCGGTGATCAGAAAACTCAAGGCGATGAGAATGCGAGACATAGGGCGATACCAAAGCAATGGGGGAGACAAAATGGACATTTGACACCCTGCATTAACTCAATTTTCTCAAGGATTTATGGCGAGATTTACGCTGAACGATTGATTTCTCAACGGTAAATCGCTTTCTCAAACACGCCGTAACGCTTATAGCGCTCGCCACCGAGATTCTGAATCAGTCGATTCATCGGGGCGTTGTCCGCCAAAATCCAAGAGAGTTCGACCCATTTCAACCCCATTTCCGTCGCGGCGGGACGCAACGACTCGATGAGTTTCACCGCCAATGCCGTGCCAATGAGACTTTGACGGTACTTTTGACGAATCCCCATCAACGGAACTCGACCGCTCGTGGCACGTTTGCGGTAAATCCGATAGAGCAACTTCAGAAAATTTATCGGAAAGAGTCGTCCGTTCAAATCGCGAATCCACTCGTTCAGATTCGGTAGCAATACGATCATCCCCGCTGCGTCCCCTTCCACTTCGGCAATTTGGACACATTGTGCGGTGATGAGTGAACGCATTTGGCTGGCCATCTCCGCGAATTCGGCTTCCGTGAAAGGTAAAAACCCCCAATTCCCCGACCACGCATCGTTAAAAATAGCCCTTAATAACTCGAAATCGCGTTGTAGATGGCGATTCGACAGCGGACGAATCGTGACGGAATTTTCTAATTTACGGGCCAGGGATTGCATCGCGGGTGGCGGTGAAAATCGGGCATCCAAACGATAGGCCCATAATTCCTGAACTAGGGCGTAGTGCTGTTCTGCGAGGCGTTCGGCGTAATAGGGGGGTGCGTAATTCATCATCATCACCGGCGCGGCATCGAACCCCTCGATTAACAATCCCGATTGCCCGTTAATCGACAAATTAAAGGGCCCGCGTAATGCCGTTGCACCCTGTTCGAGCGCCCATTGTTCGGCAGTGGTGAGCAAGGTTTCAAAAACAGTCGGTTCATTTATCGCTTCCAAAAAGCTGAAAAAAGCGACGCCATCGCCATGAATGGTCTGGTGAAGTGAATCGAATTGCGCCCCAATACGGCCTACGACTTTTCCCGCCTGCCGCGCCAACCACAGCGCCACCTTGCCATGCTCAAAATAGGGATGTTTAGGGTTGAGTTGGTTTTGGGATTCAAGCAACAGTTGTGGTATCCACTGAGAATTTTTGTTGTAAATTTGCCACGGCATTCGTAGGAATTGCTGCTTTTCACGCGCATTTTGCACGCGAGAAATGCTTATTTGTGTGTTTTGTTGCATTACTTACCTCTGAAGTGTAATGTTGCACTGCAAAATCGCGCGACTTCAGTGATGCTTCGAGCCAAAAAGTCAATCTTTTTGGAAATCTTTACCCATCTTTAGCATAAAGGAGACGGCTTAAAGACTCGCAGCACGACGACAAATCGCGTAAAATGTTGTGAGATTTACACTTTGGTTTCATGTAAACAACAAGCCCATTCGTAAAGTGAATAATTCTGTGGCATTGTTGTACGAATGATACCAACTGGGTTAACACTTTAATATGTGGGGGAATGTGCGCTTGGGCTTAGAACCGACACCAACCACCTGTTCGCGTCCGCTGCGGGCGGCCGATTTTGCCCATCTGGCACAGGCACTTGATTACGCAGCAGAAGGCGAGACGGGTTATAACTTTTACAACGGTCGCGGCGACTTGTACGCCGTGTTGCCGTACCGCACGCTACAGACTCAATCGCGTGCATTGGCACGACATTTGGGAAGTTTGCAATTGCCTAAAGGGGCGCGGGTCGCATTGATTGCCGATACGCATCCCGATTTTCCGCAATGTTTTTTCGCCTGTCAGTACGCAAACTTAGTCTCGGTACCGTTGCCGTTATCCCTCAATTTGGGCAACCAGCGAACCTATGTCGAACAGCTACGACGTTTATTGCAGGGCTGTCAGGCATCAGTAGCGATTGCCCCGACGGGGTTTCTGCCATTTTTACGCGAAGCGGCATTGGGGCTTAATCTGGTGTTTGTGGGCGATGTCACGTCGCTTCAGACATTAGCAGAAGTCTCTGAACTACCGCCGCCGCCCTTGCCCACCGACATCGCTTATCTGCAATACACCTCGGGCAGCACTCGGTTTCCTCGGGGCGTGATGATTACGCAACAGGCTGTGCTGGCTAATTTGGCGGGCATCATTCGCGATGGGGTTCACATCACCCATGCGGATCGGTGCATGTCGTGGCTGCCGTTCTATCACGACATGGGATTGGTGGGGTTATTGCTGGTGCCATTGGCTTCTCAAGTGTCGGTGGACTACCTCGGTACGCGGGATTTTGCGATGCGACCGCGCCAGTGGCTGTCGTTGATGGCCCGCAATCGCGCCACAATTTCGTTTAGTCCGCCCTTTGGTTACGAGTTGATCGCCCGTCGGATTCGCGAAGACGAAGCGGCACAGTTTGATTTGTCGGCATGGCGGGTCGCGGGGGTGGGGGCGGAAATGATTCGGCGCGAGGTGCTCGACCGTTTTGCAGAGGTTTTGGCGCCCGCCCAGTTCAATCCCCATGCGTTTTTGCCGTGTTACGGAATGGCTGAAGCGTCCTTAGCGGTCAGTTTTGCACCCCTCAACCATCCTCTACAGGTCGATACGGTGGATGGCGATTGCTTGGCAGAACAAGGTGTTGCGTTATCCGTCACCCTTGACGAGCAGGGGCGTGCCCCCACACGGGTGAGCCAATTTGTCAACTGTGGATCGGTGCTCCCCGACTGCACTTTTGAAATTCGCGATCCCCAGCAACAACCTCTGCCCGACCGCCATAGCGGCGTGATTTACCTTCGGGGGTCAAACATCATGTCGGGTTATTTCAATGACGCAGAAATGACGGCGCACCATCTCACGCCCGATGGCTGGTTGAACACGGGGGACATCGGGTATTCCGTGGACGGTTCATTGTTTATTACGGGGCGTCAGAAGGATTTAATTATCATCAATGGCCGTAATATTTGGCCCCAGGATTTGGAGCATCTGGCCGAACAGCAGCCCGAGGTACGTACTGGAGATGCCCTGGCATTTGCAGCGCCTGGCCCTGAAGAGGCCGACATCACCGTATTGGTAGTGCAATGTCGGGAGAGTGACGAGGAAAAACGCATGGATTTGATTGATCGGCTCCAAAGATTGATTCGTCAGGAGTTGGCGATTGATTGCTACATCCAGCTCGTCCCGTTACACACACTTCCGCGCACTTCGTCCGGTAAGTTATCGCGATCACGGGCGCGCCAAAATTTTATAGAAAGTCACGATTGGGAACGCGATGCCCCCGCATTCATGTTGAGTCGGTTGCCCAAAGTTCCCGAAAAACCTTCTGCAAATTAATGGAAACGCTCGCCGTCTCAGGCGCAACGGGGTTTATTGGGCGGCGATTGCTGCCCATTTTGTTGGCGTCAGGAACTAAGTTACGACTCCTCGTCCGTCCCCCAATCAATCGCATTGCAATGCAATCTGCCCAAATCACGATCATTGCAGGGGATCTCCATGATCGGGCCAGCGTCGCGCAATGGTTGACAGGAGCAGATGGCGTTATTCACTTAGCAGGTCGCGTAAAAGGTTATCGAGATTCACAATTTTTTGCCGACAATACATTTGTCACAAAACAAATCACTCAGCAAGTTGCCGACCTCAATCCAATCCTGCCCCTTTTAATGATCTCTTCGTTAGCGGCCCGCGAGCCTCATTTATCCCCCTACGCGGCCAGCAAACGAGAAGCCGAAAGCGCTTTGTTGACGCGACTCAGCCACGCCACGATTTTTCGTCCCACTGCGGTGTACGGGCCGGGCGACCGCGAGCTACAGCCTTTGCTTGACTTGCTGGGTTATGGCATCGCACTGCGGATCGGGCCAAAAACAGGGCAATTTTCGTTAATTTTCGTCGATGATCTGGTTCGCGCCATACAACAATGGCAACAGTCGCCGGTTCGGGGAATTTTTGAACTATGCGACGGCGAAACCTACGATTGGGCGCGATTTACGGCCATCGCCACTGCGGTTCGGGGAAAACCGGTGCATCAATGGCCCCTGCCGAGGGAGATGTTGTACGGCTTTAGTTATGTGCAACATGCTTTCGGTTTTATTCTGAAGCGCGATCCCATGTTGACCCCCACTAAAGTCAATGAGTTACGCCATCACGACTGGTCATGCCAAAATCAACCGCTCTGCGACGCTTTAGGTTGGCAACCGCTGACCTCGCTTGCAGAAGGGCTGCGCAAAACCTGTCAATGGGCTAAATCACCCGAGTTAACCTCATGAATCGCCAAGAATTATTGCAACAATTACAAATCCATCTCGCACGTTTCGCCCCGCCAGATCATCCCCTCAATCAGGACGCCGAATTGACGGGCGATTTACAACTCGATTCCGTCAAGGTCATGGAGCTGCTGTTGGTTATTGAGGATCATTTTGAGGTATCGATACCCCTCAATTTGCTTCCCAATATCCGCACCGTAGGGGATTTGGCGGAACAACTCGCCCAGTTATTGGAGCTTACCGAGTGAGCCTATTCGACAAATTTCACGCCTTACAAGTCACGCGTAACTGGTTGAACGAACAGCAATTAACCCCTTTTGGGCTTGTGACCGAAGCGTTGATTTCACCGACCGAAGGCATCATCAATGGCCAGCCCATGATTTTGGCGGGCACCAATAATTATTTA
Source organism: uncultured Candidatus Competibacteraceae bacterium (assembly GCA_964613675.1). Taxonomy (GTDB): domain Bacteria; phylum Pseudomonadota; class Gammaproteobacteria; order Competibacterales; family Competibacteraceae; genus DAIUCA01. Next base: position 20,328 of record CAZTIH010000020.1, on the reverse strand, counting down.
GGGCTCACCTTTGATGCGGAATGCCAACAAGCGGCCAAAACGGCGATTGATCGTTTTGGGACCGGCACCACGGGGTCGCGCATGGCTAACGGCACCTATCCCGAACACGCTGCTTTGGAACGCGAGTTGGCTGCATTTTACGGCGTCAAATACGGCATGATTTTTTCCACAGGTTATCAAGCGAATTTGGGGTTGATTTCCGCCCTCGTTGGGCCAGGGGATACCGTCATGATTGACGCCGACAGTCACGCCAGCATTTACGATGGTTGTCGATTATCGCAAGCCGAAGTGTTGCGCTTTCGCCACAACGATCCGAGCGACTTAGACAAACGTCTCACCCGCCTAGGCCCCAATAAAGCCCGTAACACCCTCATTATCGTCGAAGGGATTTACAGCATGTTGGGCGACCGTGCCCATCTTCCAGACATCCTCCAAGTCAAACAAAAACATGGCGCGTTACTTCTGCTCGACGAAGCGCATTCCCTGGGCGTGCTGGGTGCAACCGGGCGAGGATTGGCAGAGGAACAAGGGGTTGAGGCCGCCGTTGACTTTATTAACGGCACGTTTTCCAAAAGTTTGGCGGGCATTGGGGGTTTTTGTGTAAGCAATTGCCCCGAACTCGAACTCATTCGTTTTGCAGTCCGACCGTATATTTTCACTGCGTCGAGCAGCCCCGCGACCGTCGCAACAACGCGGGTTGCCTTAAAACATCTACAAAATGCCGAGCCATTGCGCAAAAAACTGTGGGAAAACGCCACGCGGTTATACAACGGATTGGCCGCGTTAAATCTCAAGTTGGGACCGGAAATTACCCCCATCATCGGGGTTCACACGGCGAGTCCCGAACAGGCATTAAAGACGTGGGAAGCTCTGCTCAATCGTGGGATTTATGTCAACTTAGTATTACCCCCCGGGGCACCTAACGGATTGAGTTTATTGCGATTAAGCGTGAGTGCCGCCCATCAGAAAGCGCAGATCGAACACATTATCGCGGCCTTTGCCGAGCTTTCCGCGGATCTTCCCCACGGATGAAACTACTGCGCACGCGCTTCCAAGAGCATCCATTGCACACATTGGGCGTCTTAGGCGCGTTGATTTTGGCGGGATTATTGGAGGGACTCAGTTTTACGGCCCTGTTTCCGGTGCTGGAGATCACGGTCAATCCCGAACAATCGCCGCCGTGGTTGACGCGCGCGTTTGCCACCGTGGGGTTAACACCCTCGATTGGGCCATTGCTAGGACTGATGGTCGTGGGATTGGCATTGAAGAGTGTGTTTGTGTTACTGGCCCAACGACAAGTGGGCTATGCCGTCGCCGACATCACGACGCAGCTTCGTCGCCAATTACTCGAAGCCTTTCTGGTCGCACATTGGGCGTACTATTTGCGCCAACCGACGGGTAAATTATCAAATGCCATCTCCAGCGAGGCACTCCGCGCGGGGCAAGCGTATTTAGCGGGCATTACCACGTTAGCGGTGTTGGTGCAGTGCATGAGTTATGCCCTGATGGCTTTATTTGTTCACGCGCAAGCGACTTTATCTGCATTAGCCATTGGTGCAGTTATGTTATCGCTTTCTTATTTCCCCGTAAAAATGGCGCAAAAGGCCGGTAAACAACAAACTCGGTTAATGCGGCAATTAGTAATGCGATTAACGGATAGTTTGCAAACGATTAAGCCGTTGCGTGCCATGGGACGTACCCAAAATGCCGCCCAGTTACTCGACCACGAAACCCAACAACTGAACCGAGCCTTGCGTCGAGAAATTTTAGGTAGTGAACTGCTCCCTGCGCTCCAAGACCCATTGATTGCCATCATTATTGCGATGGGCATCTACGCATTTTTGGTGCATTGGGAACTGGGAATTCCGACGACGGTGACGCTAGTTTTATTATTGGGACGTATGCTCAATCAGCTCGGACGGGTACAGCGTCAGTATCAAAAATATGTGACTAGTGAAAGTGCTTATCAGGCGCTCGAATTAGCCATTCAAGAAGCCAATCAAGCGAAAGAAAAGCATCCTGGAAAACTAACCCCGCAATTAACGCATAAAATCGAATTACGCAACGTGGGACTCAACTACGATGCCCAAAACTTATTTAGTCAAGTTGATTTAATTATTCCCGTTGGCAAGCTAACGGTATTAGTGGGTTCGTCGGGCAGCGGAAAAACGACCCTAGCCGATTTAATCGTCGGGTTGTTGCCCCCGAATACGGGCCAAGTACTCATTGATGACGATGATTTACAAACCGTCGATTTATCGAGATGGCGACGGCAAATTGGATATGTCACGCAGGAAGCCCCCCTAATGCACGGCACGATTTTTGACAATGTCGCGCTCTACGATTCGCGATTCGACGAAACCGCCGTCATCGAGGCCCTAAAGCAAGCGCAGGCGTGGTCTTTCGTCGAGGGGTTGCCGTTGGGAATTCATAGCTCGGTCGGAGAGAAGGGCGGTTTATTGTCCGGGGGCCAACGCAGTCGCATTTGTTTGGCACGCGCCCTGGTTCATCGACCTAAGCTGTTGATTTTAGACGAGGTTACGGCTGCGCTTGACTCGGAAACGGCAGAAAATCTAGCGAAAACGCTATCCGACTTGCGCGGGTCGCTCACCCTATTTGCCATTACGCATCAGCCCTATTTAACCCAGCAAGCAGATTGTATTTATCGTCTGGGAAATCAAACTGTTACCCGAGTAACCCTGTAGTTTTACGGATCAATTTAGGGGGGCTAGGACTGCATAAATCTTCATCTTGTGCATCTAAGCTGTTGCTAGTTACTTCCCCAAAAACCCGAGGTTTTACGCTGATGGACGCATTTAGCATTGCTATTTTCCTAGTCATTTTGGCCGTGATTGTCATTGCGCGAACGGTTAAGTCTGTACCCCAAGGGATGGAATTTACGGTAGAACGCTTTGGTCGTTACAGCGATACGTTGGAGCCTGGACTGAATTTTATTCATCCATTTTTCGACGCCATCGGCCAACGCATCAACATGCGCGAACAAGTGCTGGATGTCCCGTCACAAGAAATTATTACCAAAGACAATGCGATGGTCACGGTGGACGGCGTGGTGTTTTATCAGGTGTTGAATGCCGCGAAGGCTGCGTACGAGGTCGATAATCTGGAATTTGCTGTCTTGCAACTGACGATGACTAACATCAGAACGGTGATGGGATCGATGGATTTGGACGAGTTACTGTCGCGGCGAGATGAAATCAATTCGCGTTTATTAAGTGTGGTGGATGAAGCGACTAACCCATGGGGTCTCAAAGTGACCCGCATCGAGATCAAAAACATTGAGCCCCCCAAAGATTTAGTGGCTTCAATGGCACGACAGATGAAGGCAGAACGCGAAAAACGGGCGTCGATTTTAGAGGCTGAAGGGGCACGTCAAGCGGCGGTGCTCAAAGCCGAAGGTCAAAAGCAAGCGGCCATTTTAGAAGCCGAAGGTCAAAAACAAGCGGCCATTTTGGAAGCCGATGGTCGGAAAGAATCTGCGTTTAGGGATGCCGAGGCCCGTGAACGACTGGCCCAAGCCGAGGCCACCGCGACGAGTATGCTTTCTGAAGCGATCGGAAACGGCGATGTGCAAGCCATTCAGTATTTCGTTGCTCAACAATATGTCGGTGCGCTGCAATCTTTAGCGAGTGCTCCCAATCAGAAAGTCATTATGTTGCCAGTTGAGGCGACGAGCGTTTTAGGGTCACTTGAGGGCATCAGAGAACTTCTGAAGCCGGGATCTGCAAAGTGAACATTGAAGCATTTTTCTCCATGCTGATGGCATTGTTAGAACAACCCCCTTACTGGCTATGGGTGGTTTTAGGACTGATTTTAATGTCACTAGAAGCATTGATGCCGGGGGTATTTTTGATCTGGTTGGGCATTGCAGCACTCATTGTCGGCGGGTTAATCGGCCTGTCCCCCGAAATGACGCTCACCACCCAACTTTTCGCCTTCGCCATCAGTGCCGCCATTGCCGTGCTTGTTGCCCTTAAATACTTCCGCCCCAAAGATCAAACCAGCGACCAACCATTGTTAAATCGTCGTGGGGCCCAGTACATCGGGCAAAAATTCGTTACCAATGAACCCATCCAAGCCGGTCGAGGCCGATTGAAAATAGGCGATTCAACTTGGTCGGTACGAGGGCCAGATTGTGCCGTCGGTAGCACCGTGTGCGTGGTCGAGGTGGGTGGCGCAACGCTGATTATCGAAGTCATCGCCCAGCCCGCCACGCTCGCTAAGTAATTGTAATCTAAAGATTTTAGCGGTTTCAGAGATAACTATAGGTAACGTTGCGCCTCCTCTGCGGTTTCGTAGATGTGCGGCGCAAGTTTCCGCTCGGTGAGGGCTTCTCCCAGCTTCATTCGTAAAAACGCGCTGGTCGTGTAACGAACGACGTTTTCGTAATAATTCTGGGTCAAATCTCTCACCATTTCGGTATAAGGATCGACGGCGGCCGGGGCAATGGTGAAGTGGTCGTAATTCACGATGACTTTGACGCGATGGCCCAACGGTGCCAATAACTGCGTAACGCGCTCTCGAATTTGGGTCACTTCCCGTTCATCGTGAATCACCAATCCCTCAAAATTGACGAACAGAGTACGTTCCATAGGCTGGTAAACAATGCGGCTGTCCAACGGCACTTGAATTAAATGGGCCTGCAAATTCATAGGTTCAGGCTGAAAAATTCGCGCATCCATCTCCTGTAGGTGAGGGCTGATCAACGGGCGAAAATCCATCAACGCCAAAATATCGGTCTCCAAATTCACGCCAGGTGCAATCTCAATCAGCTCAATGCCCTGGGCCGTCAGTTGGAAGACAGCGCGTTCGGTGATGTAAAGCACGGGTTGTTGTCGCGCCGCCCCCAATGGCCCGCTATAGGTGCGGTGTTCCACTTCAGAAACGAACTTTCGCGCTGGTCCATCTTGCAAAATGCGTAAACGGCCTTTTTCCACAGCCAGCAGACTTTTTGCCGTAAAAGTGCCTAGAAAACAGAGTTTTTTGGCATTTTGACTGATGTTGATAAAGCCCCCCGCCCCCGCGAGTTTGGGGCCAAACTTGCTCACATTCACATTGCCCTGTTGATCGACCTGAGCTAGCCCCAAAAAAGCCGCGTCTAAACCGCCTCCATCGTAAAAATCGAATTGATAAGGCTGGTCGATGACGGCTTGGGCGTTGATCGCGGCCCCAAAATCCAAGCCGCTTACGGGCATTCCGCCAATCGAACCGGGTTCTGTCGTGAGGGTGATCGCCTCCAGAATACCTTCCTCATTGGCCACCGCCGCTACCCCTTCAGGCATCCCAATCCCCAAATTCACCACCGCATTCGCTTGCAACTCAAACGCGGCACGTCGTGCAATCACTTTGCGTTCGTCTAGGGCTAAAGGCTTGATTTGATTCATGGGAATGCGCAATTCCCCTGTCATGCCGGGGTGATAGGGCGTAGCGAAAGTCATCCATTGGTGTTCTGGGTTGCCGAGCACGACTGCATCGACAAGCACGCCAGGAATTTTTACCTCTCGGGGTTTAAGTCCCCCCTTTTCGGCCAGTCGCTCGACCTGTACCACGACGATTCCACCCGAATTGTGGGTCGCTAATGCGATGGCGAGCACTTCTAGGGTCAACGCCTCGTGCTCAAGGGTAATGTTGCCATCGGGATCTGCGGTGGTTCCGCGCAAGAATGCCACATTGATGGGTAACGCTTTGTAGAACAAATAGTCCTCGCCCCCAATTTCGAGTCGTTCAACGCGATCTTCGACGGTCCGCGCATTGAGTTTGCCCCCACCAAAACGGGGATCGACAAAGGTGCCGAGTCCTACCCGACTAATCGTGCCGGGTTTTTTGGCGGCAATGTCGCGAAATAAGTGGCTAATACAGCCTTGAGGCAAGTTATACGCCTCGATTTGGTTGCTCATGGCCATGTTTCCCAATTTCGGTGCCAGTCCCCAATGGCCCCCAATGACCCGTTTCAACAAACCTTCGTGGGCAAAATGGTCAAGCCCTTTTCCCTTGCCATCGCCTTGTCCCGCTGCATAAATCAATGTGAGATCGCGGGGGTGTTGAGTTGCGATAAAGTGATCTTCAAGCCCCACGGCCAGCGTTTCGGCAAATCCGGCACCGATAAATCCTCCTGTCGCGAGGGTGTCACCACTTTTAATGAGCGCAATGGCGTCGGTGAGATGGACAATTTTATTGCGATGAGGATGAGACATAGCCGTTTCAGCGGGCATGGGGGCAACTCCAGTAGGGGAAATTGCCCACTTTAGTGCCTCAATTTTACGGTTTGTTTTTATTGCGGAGTGAAGGCGCTCAATTTACGGAAATCAGGGGGGAGCTGGGCATTGAAATAGTGACAAGCCCGATAGTAACGCAGGTCATTGCGCCAGATTTTGGCGTATTCGCGATCGGTCAGGAGTCGGCTCATCATCGACCAAGGCTGGGAAAATAAATCTAAAATCGGGCCGGTAAGCTCGGAAGGATCGCGAAAACATTCCCAATCGCACTGCTTGCACCACGGCTTTTGCTTCAGGGACTTCATGTCTAAATCCCAGAATTTCCCTAAATTTTCTTGCCCACGGAAGCCACAGGGGTAGGTATTCATGGTTTGCGCATCGACGAAGAAATAATCAATCCCTCCACGACAACCATAGCTGCGATCGGGTTGACCCCCGTAATGCCGAATGAGCGCGTGTAAGGAGCTAAGGGGCGTGAAAATTCGCAAACGGCTGCGAAATTCGGGAATGGTATCGGCAAGGGCGCGGAAAAGCGGTAATTTTTCTTGATCGCTAAAAATCACAAAGTCATCGGTGGCCGTAGCGGTGTACACCGCTTTTTGATCTTCATTATCGAAGTTCATGGGATAACAGCAGTTGACGATGGTAAATCCGAGACTTTCGACAAACCCGTAAAAGCGCCGAAATCCTTCGCGAAAATGATGGTAGAACGCTGCCCCTTGATCGGCTTCGATGGCTGGCGGTTTGTCGAACCCCGCGACATAACGATTAATCCCTAAATTGGCTGAAGGATATAACCCGACTTTATGGAAGATGGGTAGGGCTTTCTCGAACCCGGCCACGGTATTGGGAAGTCCACGATTTTTCTCGTGAACTGCCACATCCGCTGAATCCACACTGATCCAAAAAGTATAGAATCCTGCTTCTTTCAGGGATACTGCCATTTTTTCTACTTTGTCGGCAAAATCAGGCTTCTCATGGCCCTTAAACATGAAACCATTGGTTCCCGTACGTACATAGGGAATTCCCAGGGATTTTGCATGTTTAGCACATTCAACAATGGTTTTTAGGTAAAGTAAGGGTTCACCGCCCGTGAAGGAAATCGCTTGTACACCCCGTTCGGCGGCCGCATCGAGCATACGTTTGATGTCGTCGATCTTTAGCGTTGCGCGGTCATATTCATTTTCACGACGCATTCCGCATTGTGCGCAAGAAGCATTACATTGATCCGTAATTTGGATTATAAGCTGTCCTGGCATTCGACCGCTCATAATTTGCCGAAGATTCTTGAGAGAAAGGGGATTTGTCGTTGGCGTCGTGGGAGTAAGGACGGTCGGCGTTTCGTTTACTCTAGGGATAACTTGTGAAGCATTCACGCAAAAAACCTCTCGGTAAGGGTGGAAAAATTTCAGGCCACATTCAAAATGCGATGAAAGCAGTGCCTGATTTTCAGAAAAGGTTTCAATGAACGGCGCTACTATAGAGCGGTTGTACGCCATTCATTAACGGGAGAATTGTCATGTTTTTTCCAACTTCGCCCACGATACGGGTATTTTGGGGCGTTCTACTGCTGTTGATAAGCACGTCTTCATGGGCAGATCCGAATGTCGATCGGCGATTTTCCCGGGAACGTCCCCCACGTTCGTCCGAATCCCGTGGTTCACGTCATGCCCCCGATGTGCCTACTCACTGTTACGGTTGCACCATTATTCAGATAAATCCGACTGAATCGCGGCGTCCGCGCCCGAGGCCCCCCCAAAGAGAGCGGTTGCGCTACTACGGGCAACCCCCTGAACCTTCAAGTGGGAATGGTTTGCGACGTGATTAAGATGCAATTCATCTGAAGCCCGATGGTCTATGTGGCCCATTAGCAATTTTTGCGATCCACTCTCGACGACTCTGAACCACTCATGGGCTATCTCACACAACAACTCATCAACGGCATCACTTTAGGGATGATCTACGGCCTCATCGCCATTGGTTACACGATGGTTTACGGCATTATCGGGATGATTAACTTTGCGCACGGCGAAATTTATATGATCGGAGCGTTTGTTGCGGTCGTTACTTTTGTGCTGCTGAGCCAATTAGGGCTTACCGAAATCGCCGTGATGATCTTTTTTATGGCCATTGCGACGATGGTAATTACGGCGCTGTACGGTTGGACGCTAGAGCGCATTGCCTATCGCCCGTTGCGCCGCTCCCACGCTCCGCGATTGGCACCGTTGATTTCAGCCATTGGGATGTCGATTTTCTTGCAGAACTACATTCAGGTCTTTCAAGGCGCACGGGTAAGGCCTTTACCGCCACTGGTTCAAGGTGGGTTAGTTCTCTTTGAAGATCAAGGGTTTGCAGTGCAAATCAGCTACATTCAGATCACGATTTGGGTCATCACCTTAATTCTGATGCTCTTGTTCGCCTTCATTATTCAGAAAACTTCTCTCGGACGGGCACAACGCGCTTGTCAACAAGATCGTCTGATGGCATCTCTACTGGGAGTTCATGTAGATCGCACGATTTCGATCACTTTCATCATTGGAGCGGTGCTTGCGTCAATTGCGGGGCTAATGTTCACGCTTTACTACGGGGTTGTAGATTTCTTCATTGGATTTCTCGCGGGTATGAAAGCCTTTACCGCCGCCGTATTAGGAGGGATTGGTTCTTTGCCCGGCGCGATGTTGGGGGGCCTCATTTTGGGACTGATCGAAGCGTTGTGGTCGGCCTATTTTTCGATTGCTTATAAAGATGTGGCCGCATTTTCGATTTTGGTTTTAGTGCTTATTTTTCGCCCGACCGGTCTGATGGGTAAACCCGAAATCGAGAAAGTCTGATGACGACAACACAACTCCAACATGCCCTAAAAGATGCGTTTTTGGCGGCGCTGGTGATGGCGGGCCTGACATTGCCACTGGTAGGGCTTCGTATTGCCGATGTACGGGGGTCTTTGGGATTGGTTACCCATCTGGATTGGGTGCTGACGGCCGCTATCATCGTGTTTACAGGACGATTTTTACTCAATCTCATCGCGCTACAGAATCCCTTAAAGTATCTACCACGACGCCAAATCAGTAGCAAAACGGTGGATTTGTTGTGGTGGTGGAGCACTTTGGTGATGGCAATCATCGGGATTGGGTTTGCATTTACGCTACCGCTTTTACCGTTTGCCGATCGCTATGTGATTGATTTAGCGACAACCGTCATGATCTACATCATGTTGGGATGGGGATTAAACATCGTCGTGGGCCTAGCGGGGCTATTGGACTTGGGATATGTCGCATTTTACGCGGTGGGCGCCTACAGCTACGCCCTGTTATCGCTTCATTTTGGGCTTTCCTTCTGGATTTGCCTCCCCCTAGCCGGGGCATTCGCGGCCCTCGCGGGGATTATTTTGGGCATTCCCGTCCTGCGATTGCGGGGCGACTATTTTGCCATCGTGACATTGGGGTTTGGTGAAATTATCCGCGTGGTGCTCATTAACTGGCAGGAGGTGACGGGGGGACCCAATGGAATCAGCAGCATTGCGCGGCCCTCGTTTTTCGGGTTTCCGTTCGTGCGAAATCCAGCAGAAGGCGAACTTTCGTTTCACCAACTCTTTGAAATCCCCTTTAGCCCATTGCACCGCATTATTTTTCTGTACTACCTCATTTTGATCCTGGCGCTGATCACGAACTTTTTTACTTTAAGAGTTCGGCGTTTACCGATTGGCCGGGCGTGGGAAGCGATGCGAGAAGATGAAATTGCTTGTCGTTCACTGGGGATCAACCCGACTGTCAATAAACTGACGGCCTTTGCCATCAGTGCCATGTTCGGCGGATTTGCAGGGTCATTTTTCGCGACCCGTCAAGGGTTTATCAGCCCTGAGAGTTTCACATTTATCGAATCTGCTGTGATTGTGGCGATTGTGGTGTTAGGGGGAATGGGGAGCCAAATCGGGATTGTGTTTGCGGCGATTTTGTTGGTTTTACTCCCCGAATTAGGCCGTGAATTCGCACAATACCGAATGTTGTTATTTGGTGCAGCGATGGTACTCATCATGATTTGGCGCCCCCGAGGATTACTGTCGCACCGTGATCCGACGATTCGTTATCCGAAACATCGGCGTACCCAAGGGGAACTCAGTTCGTGAACACGCCTTTGCTCACTGTAGAACATCTGACGATGCGTTTTGGCGGTCTGGTTGCGGTGGATGATGTCTCATTTACGGCACGCCAACAGGAAATTACCGCTGTGATTGGCCCTAATGGCGCGGGCAAAACGACGGTATTTAATTGTATTACAGGGTTTTATCGTCCAACGGTGGGGCGTATCACGCTTTATGGGGAATCTCCGATTTATCTGGAACGACTCCCAGGACATGAGATTGCGCAGAAAGGGGTGGGACGCACTTTTCAGAACATTCGCCTATTTCCCGCCATGACCGTACTTGAGAATTTAATCGTGGCTCAACACGAGTTTTTGATGCGCGAATCATTTTTCAGCCTCACCGGTTTACTGGGGTTGCCGAGCTATCGGAAGGTCGAGCGAGTTGCGGTGGATTTTGCCTGTGATTGGCTTGAGCGCGTGAACCTAGTTGAGGTTGCCGACTGGCCAGCGGGGAGTTTGCCCTACGGTGCACAACGTCGACTGGAAATTGCGCGAGCGATGTGCGCTCGCCCCCGTCTGCTTTGTTTAGATGAACCCGCTGCGGGACTCAATCCCCGTGAATCGGCGGAATTGAATTCCTTATTGCGTAGCATCAAGGAACGAGAGGCGATCGGAATTCTCCTCATCGAGCACGACATGAGCGTTGTCATGGAGATTTCAGATCACATTGTAGTTCTGGATTACGGCCAGCGGATTGCGGAGGGGACACCAGATGTCATTAGAAACGATCCAAATGTGATTCGTGCTTATCTGGGAGAACCCGATGAAGTGCCGATGGGAGATGCGACATCATGTTGAATTTACACGGTATTCATACTTTTTACGGACCAATTGAAGCGCTGAGAGGAGTTGATCTAGTCGTAAATAGCGATGAAATCGTGACGCTTATTGGGGCGAATGGTGCTGGAAAATCGACTTTGCTCATGACGATCTGTGGTAACCCTCATGCGTCAGCGGGACAAATTTTCTTTGACGGCATCGAGATTACCCGTCTGAACACCTACGAAATCATTCGGAGTGGAATCGCCCAAGTCCCTGAAGGACGACGCATTTTTCCGTCGATGACCGTTTTAGAGAATCTGCAAATGGGCGCAATTACGGCGGATGAGTCGCTGTTTGGTGCGGATTTAGAGCGGGTATTTATGCTGTTCCCTCGTCTTAAAGAACGCCAAAATCAACGTGGTGGAACGCTTTCGGGGGGAGAACAACAAATGTTAGCGATTGGACGTGCGTTAATGAGTCGTCCACGTCTGTTGTTACTTGACGAACCTTCTTTAGGTTTGGCGCCTTTATTAGTACGGCAAATCTTTGAAATTATTAAAGAAATTAACGCAAGTGGCTTACCCATTTTGTTGGTCGAACAAAACGCCCATCTCGCACTCAAGTTGGCCCATCGCGCTTATGTCATGGCAAATGGCCGCATTGTGATGCAGGGAAAAGGTGCAGAGCTTCTCGATCATCCAGAGATTCGTGCCGCTTATTTAGAGGGAGGCCATTGAGGTGATAGAAAGTCTAATTGGGTCGCGGGTTGAGGTGTTTATTGGATTAGGAGTTCTGATTGGGTGGGCCGCAGCAATGACGGGAATTGCCTTAGCAAACAGTTGGTTAGCCGTTTGGCGTGTCTATCTCTACTGCGGTCTGTTAGCGCTTGCATGGCGTTTTTTGAGCTTTGCACTCTTTAAGCAACCTCTGTTACTCCTTTCCGCACTACTCATCGAGATATTCATCCTTATTAGTGTCGGGCTACTCGCCTATCGAATCACTCATGTCAGAAAGATGGTCAAGCAATATCCTTGGTTGTATAAAATGCAAGGTTTATTTAGCTACGCTGAAATTTCCGAAGAGAATGTCGAGACTTAACCCTTTGATTTTTCCCACTAAACGACCTTCAGGAGGTTGTATGCACAAGCAGTTATTTGCTGCACTCGCAGCGGCATTATTCGGGCTTAATGCGCAAGCCGACAATCATCAAGAACTCATCATCGCAACGGCGGGACCAATGACGGGTCAGTACGCAACCTTTGGCGACCAGATGCGTCGTGGTGCCGAAATGGTCGTTGCAGACATTAATGCGGCGGGTGGCGTGACGGTGGGCGGTCAGACCTACATGCTGAAGTTGGAGATTGGGGATGATGCGTGTGATCCTCGCCAGGCTGTTAATGTCGCGAATGAGTTGGCGCGTAAAGGCGTTAAATTCGTCGCGGGACATTTCTGCTCTGGTTCATCTATCCCCGCTTCAGAGGTCTATCACGAAGAAGACATTCTGCAAATCTCGCCCGCATCAACAAACCCGCAACTCACCGAACGGGGCTTAGCCAACGTATTCCGTACCTGCGGCCGAGATGACCAGCAGGGGATGGTGGCGGGAGACTTCATTGCGGAAAACTTTAGCCAGGTTCCCATTGCCATTCTGCACGATAAAAGTACCTATGGTCAGGGTTTAGCGGAGGAAACCAGAAAGCGTCTGAATGCAAATGGCATTACGGAGACGATGTTTGAGGCGTACACGGCGGGAGAACGGGACTATTCCGCACTCGTCACCCGCATGAAGGAAGCTAATATCGGTTTGATCTATGTCGGGGGCTATCACACCGAATCGGGCCTGATTTTGCGTCAAGCGAGAGAGCAGGGCATGAATGATGTGGTTCTGATGGGGGGGGATGCTTTAGTCACTTCAGAGTTCTGGTCGATTACGGGTGAAGCAGGTACAGGCACTCTGATGACTTTTAGCCCTGACCCGGCTAAAGATCCCAGTAACGCAGAGTTAGTGGCGCGTTTTGAAGCCCAAGGCATTACGCCAGAAGGGTACACGCTATACACATACGGGACAGTTCAGACTTACGTACAAGCAATTCAGATGGTTGATAGCTTAGAAATAGAGGCTGTGGTTACCGCGTTGAGAGCAAACCAGTTCGATACCGTTTTGGGAAACATAGGGTTTGATGAGAAAGGCGATGTTACCGCCCCAGGATATGTTGTTTATGTGTGGGCGGCCGATGGTTCATATGATTATCTGAACCCCTAACACAACATTTTTATTTCAGACAAAAACTAGCCCCATTTTCTGGGGCTTTTTGCATTCTCGAAATAGAAGATAGTTTTAGTAATGTGAGTGCAAATAATTGATGCTTGGCATCATGGCACGTCGCCACACATCCACCGTCGCACTATCAAAGGAGCTATCGCACGATTGTGCGGCTTTCAGAATGCTATCCAACCAAAGGTCGTAAAGTTGACCGGTAATGGCATGACCGCTGCGGTTATGAGAATGGGCTAAAGATTGCAGGCTATTCATCGTTTTTGGATCGTGTCCCGCCATGAGTTCCAGAACATACAACGAGTTTTTCAACATCTGTTTTTGATGTGTCATGTCTGTATTGGTAAATTTCTCTGCAACAAGCGGTGAGGAATTTACGAAAAAGTCGTAAAAACGATCGATAAAATCAGGACTTTCGAGACAACGCTTCAGGCTGGCGCGAAAGAGTTTCTTATCAGCGTTACTCATATGCCAATCGGCCGCTTGGGAAAATGCGTTCATAGAAGAGCACCTCGTTAATAATTTTAATGAATTACGGAAACCTGACTTGTAGGGTCTGCAAAAACCGTTCTCAAAATCGGAGATTTTTTTCAACCTTTTCTGGGGGTAGCCAAGCCATTCCAGAACGCATTGTAAGTTAAATAACGCACTTTCTTTGTTCATTTCATAACAAACTTAACAATCCCAATTTCTATAGGATCTCCAAAAGCGTGTTAGCAACGATTGTTCGAGTATTTAATCTCCTTTTCTTAATTGCGATACCTGTCACTTGTGCGTACGCGCAATCCCTATCTATCGAAAATTTACAAAATCAGATTAGTGCGTTATCGCCCGATAATCCGGCAGATCAACCGTTACGTGAGCTATTCCAATCGGCATTGACCGAACTACAATCTGCCGAACAACTGCGTACTCAGCTTGATCAATTCCAAAAATTACAGGAAACCTTACCGACGGATCTTGCTCGGGCGCGGGATCAACTTCAACGTCCTTTACCGGCTTCGCGCAATGTTGCGGCAAACAATGAAATCGAGCTCAATCGACAAATCACAACCGCACAACAACGGCTACGTGAAGAGGAAAATCGGCGGGACACCTTGCGACAGCAGCTCACTGTTTTACAAGGTAGAATGGCGGCTTGGCCGAATGAAATGCAGACATTGCAACGGACGAAAACCGAGCTACAGCAACGTAGAGTTAGCTTAGAAAGTGGCACAGGCCCCTTAAACAATGCGCGGTTAACCGCATTATTAGCGCGACAACAAGTGATCGCATTGCAAGAGCAGGTGCTTGAAGCCGAACGTCTTAATCATGATTTGCGGGTTTCTCTGGTGACCGCCGAACAAAACCTTGCCAATCGCTTAATCGAACAGCTTCAAAATGAAGTGCGGCAGTTGCAAGCGACTCAAAATACTCGGCAACGCGAGGCTGCTACGGCCGCATTGGAACAAACCACTCAAGCTATTCATAACGCGATCGAACGGCCTTCGTTTATCCAAGAACTGATCAATTTTAACAATCAGCTTGGCAACGAACTGAGAAATGTCACACAACAACAAGAGCGAATAGAGCAGAATCAACTTGAATTAAACGACCAACTTAATGCTTTAGAGTTGCGCATCCAGCGTGTACAGGAACAAGTAAACATCGGAGGATTTAACCCAGCGCTGGGGCCTATTTTACTTGCTGAACATCAATCATTGCCAAACGTCAGTGCTTACCAACGCGATGCACGAACAAGACAACAAGATATTGTCACTGCCCGACTTGCCCAGCATCGCGTGGATAATGTGTTATCTAATTGGCGTGAAATTCGACAACAACATGTCACGAATCCTCAGCTCAACACGCTTCCGATAGAGCAACAACGCGAGGTGCGCCAACAACTTACTCAACTATTAAACGATCAGCAGAACTTATATGAGCGTCTGCAAGCAGGCTATAGCAATTTAATTAACCAGTGGGTACTACTTGATCAAAGTCAGTTGCGATTGATTGGATTAGCCGCTCAACACCGCCAACATCTTGACTATCGCTTGTTATGGCTCCCCACAGGGCCGCGCATCGACCAAGCCTGGGCAAGGGCAAGCATACCTGAATTATCTAAATTACTAGAATTACCAGAATGGGATTTATCACCATCATTTTTGTGGATGCTTGTTTTATGGCTTTTTTGGCTACTTTTGGGCCGTTTTTGGAAATATCGACTCAAATGGCTATCAGAACCTATAGGTAAGGTAGGGCGCGACAAACTGCAATATACCTTTCGTGCCTTGTTGGTCACCGCAGTGATGGCATTACCCTTTCCCGTACTAATTGGGTTCACAATCCAGGAATTTTCTCTTGCTTTGATAATTTTTATACTTTTGTTTATAGAAAAATTATTTGTGCCTAAAGGTGTGGCCATTTCCCATTTTCATTGGCCATCTAAGCTATCTTTACCTGTAAGATTAACTGCGACGGTATTGGCAGTCAGTTGGATAATTGTGTATTTACTGGAAAAAAATGCGTCTAGATGGGGTGACTTTGGAAATGTCATTTATCAAACTATGCAAATGTTTTTGCAACTTGGAATGGCTTTAGTGTTATTTGTCATCCTGTGGAAAATTACGCAGAAACAATGGCAAAAATTAGTGGGTACCTTTCTGTTATTACCCCTCTTCGGATTAAGCGCTTTATCAGCACTTGGTTACAGCTATAGCGTTAACCAAATTAGCGACCGTTTATTCCAAACATTTGCGTTATTACTCGTCGGAATTTTATTTTTACAGCTGATTTTGCGGAGCTTCAGTATTAGTGCGAGACGTATTGTATTTCAGCGGGCATTAGCGCGTCGGGAAGCCCGTCAGAAAGAAGAGGAAACCGCCATTGAAATGATGCCCGATTTGTCCATTCAGGATATTAATGAACAGGTTCGGAGCCTACTAGTGCTCGTGATGGGCCTTGGGTTTTTGGCAGGTCTCTGGCCAATTTGGGGCAATTTAATGCCTGCGCTCGGGGAAATCGCGGTAATTTCCCAATTAGACGGCCAATTCACTCTAACATTAGGCAATTTAGCCCTCAGTATTGGCATTCTTATTTTAATTCCATTAGTCAATGCTAACTTGCCCGGTACATTAGAAATTTTATTTGCACGATTGGATAGCGGAAGTCGTTACGCTTTGGTCGCCATTTTGCGTTATGCGATTATTAGTGGGGGCATTATTTTCGCTCTCGATCGCCTAGGATTGCCGTGGTCACAATTACAATGGTTAGTCGCCGCATTAGGGGTAGGATTAGGGTTTGGATTACAGGAAATTTTCGCAAATTTTGTTTCTGGATTGATTTTATTAATTGAGCGACCTTTGCGGGTAGGTGACACGATTACGGTGAATGACTTTCACGGCACTGTCAGCAAAATTCGCATACGCGCGACTACCATTGTGGATTGGGATAATAAGGAAATTGTCGTTCCTAACCGTGCACTCATTACAGGAACCCTGATAAATTGGACGCTCACCAATAATATTACCCGCATTATCATTGGCATCCGTATTCCTTACCAATGCGATCCAAAGCAAGTTCATGGCATTATTGAACAGGTAGTACAGGAAAATGCTTCTATCCTTACAGATCCCGCAGCAGCGGTTTGGCTACGGCGATTTGGGGATTATTCGGTAGAATTTGAGGTTTTTGCTTATGTGGCTGAGATTGGCCACCGTTTGAGTACGATTCACAGTTTGCATGTGGATTTATGGCAGCGGTTACAAGAATCGGGACTATCAGTGCCTTTGCCACAGCTCGATGTTCACTTGGTGGAGAAAAATACAGAGATATTGTCAAGTTAAATATCGTTTCTTCGCCAACACGCTCGCCGAGCCGCCCCCTCGACGGGCTAACTCAAAGCAAGGAGAAAGTGTACAGAAAAATTAGACTTCTGAAAGTCTTGCGCATTGGGGAAAATCTGTTTGGGTAAACAAGTTAACAAAATCTCGTTGTTTTTGCTCTTTTGTGAATAAAGAGATTTTTTCTGTAGGCTTAGGGACTAAATGGCAGATTGCTAAAAATATCCTTAGAGCTTCCTTAAGTATGCTGCAAATTCCGTACCGCCCCCGCCGCTTGCGGCGCACCGAAAATCTCCGTCGATTAGTTCGGGAACATGCGCTCAGTATTGATGACCTAATTCAGCCTTTATTCGTCACTGAAGGAAATACCATCTCAATTCCTTCGATGCCTTCTATTTTCCGATTTTCGGCAAATGATCTGCTTCGTGAAATCGAAACCCTTTGCAATCTAGAGATTCCTGCTATTGCCTTATTTCCCGTTATTTCAACCGATAAAAAATCACCAGATGCACAAGAGGCATGGAATGAAGAAGGATTAATCCCCAAGACGATTCGGCAAATTAAGGAAAAATTCCCGAATCTGACGGTAATTACCGACATTGCTCTGGATCCTTACACAAGTCATGGGCAAGACGGTTTAATCAATCAAGAGGGGGCCATCTTAAATGACGAAACCGTCGAAGCATTGGTTAAACAGGCTTTGTGTCATGTCCAAGCTGGTGTGGATGTGATCGCCCCTTCTGACATGATGGATGGAAGGATTGGAGCATTGCGGCGCCATTTAGAAGCCAAAAACTTTACTCAGACGGTCATTTTATCGTATGCCGCAAAGTATGCCTCAAGTTATTACGGTCCGTTTCGAGATGCAGTAGGGTCAGCAAGCCATTTAGGCAGTGGAAGTAAGGAAACTTACCAAATGGATCCAGCGAATGGTGACGAGGCTTTTCATGAAGTATTACTGGATTTGGACGAAGGTGCTGATATGATTATGGTTAAGCCGGGAATGCCTTACCTCGATATCGTCTATCGAATCAAACAGCGGTTTCAGCGCCCTACCTTTGTTTATCAGGTAAGCGGTGAGTACAGTGCATTGATGGCCGCTGCTCAAAACGGTTGGTTAGATGAAAAAGCCGTATTTATGGAATCATTACTGGGAATGAAACGCGCTGGAGCAGACGGCATTCTGACCTATGCGGCGAAAAAGGTGGCAACATGGCTGAAGTAATGCCTTCAAAATATGGTGTAGTAGGAAATCCGATTCATCATAGTAAATCACCAATCATTCACCGAAAATTTGCCGAACAATGTGGCATTTCGATGACTTATGACCCTTTCTTAGTAGGATGTGACGATTTTCGGGATTTTATCGCTCAGTTTTTCACAAAAGGCGGTAAGGGACTTAATGTAACTTTGCCTTTTAAGGAATTTGCCCACGAAATTGTCACAGAAAGGACAGTTCGGGCCAAGCGTGCCGGTGCGGTCAATACATTAATTTGGAAAAATCAACGATTAATCGGAGATAACACGGATGGTATTGGGTTTATTCGCGATTTGACGGGTAATTATGGTATAGATTTAACCGACAAGCGCGTTTTGTTGCTAGGTGCGGGAGGAGCCGCACGGGGTTTGATTGCACCCTTGTTTGAAGCCAAAATTCGCGAATTAGTCATTGCAAATCGCACTTACGAACGGGCTAGACAGTTGGGGCAGCAATTTTCCGACTTGGGAACAATCAAAGCCGTTAACTTTAATCATTTGCCGACGGGATTTGACTTGATCGTCAACTCAACTTCTGCAAGTTTGCATTCATCATTACCACCACTACCTAAGCAAATTTTTAGACCAGAAACGGTTTTATATGATCTTATGTACGGTAAAACCACGGAATTCATGGAATTTGGGCAAAAATGCGAAGTCAACGCTATTTTCGATGGTTTAGGCATGTTAGTTGAGCAAGCTGCGGCGGCTTTTGAACAATGGCACGGGGTTTGGCCCGAGACGGCCTCCGTATTACATTCCTTACGGAACCAGTTGCAAAGTGCTTGAAATTAAAAATCGCTGAAAAGGGGGTATGGTAAGTTTCAAATGTGAAAAACGACCACAACCCCCAGATTTATCCTATTTATTCAAGGACAACGACCGTGTGCGGTGTGCGTCCTACCGGTACTGATTTTATGACCCGGCGATTCGGCACATCGATAATCGACAAATCGTCGCTCAGCCCATTAACGACATAGAGAATGTCCCCTGCCTCATTTAGCGCCGCATTCCAAGCGCGATTGCCGACCAGCAAATATTGCGTGGGCGTAAAACGCTCAACATCCACAAATGCCACATGATTAGCGCGCCCCAGCATAACAAATGCTGTTTTTCCGTCATGGCTCAGCACAATCCCGACCGGCGTAATGTCTTCCGAACGAAATCCCGGGGGTTCAAACGAAATCGTCTGAATTACTTCATAAGTGTCTCGATCAATCACACTCACCGTTCCGCTCACCTCATTTGTCACCCACAATTGGTTGTTTTGCGTGATGACCATTCGGCGCGGACGACGATCGACTTGGATGTTTTTTGTCAACGCTAATGATTCTGCATCGACGACATGGATCAAATTCGCAACTTCTGAAGTGACATATACAGTCTTGCCATCGGGACTGATCAGAACGCCTTCGGGTTCTTCACCAACCTCGACCACCCCAATATTCTCGCCAGTTTCTAAGTTCCACACCGAAAGTTCTGCATCATCTTCATTGGCTACATAGACCCAACCAAGTTCTCGATGAATCGCAAACATTTCTGGATCTTCGCCGACTTCAAAGGTACGAACCACTTCACGTGTAGCTACATCAATTACTTCCATACGGTTATCTCTGCTCGCAACCAGATAAATGAATTGCTTATCAGAACTCAACTGCATGTCGCGAGGGCGTTCACCTGTGGCGATCGTGTCGATCACTTCGCCTTCCGCATTCAGCACATAAACCACATTGTCCTGTTCACTGCTGATGAACAGGGTCTGGGCAAGTGCCAAACAAGACACCATACTGAATACGAATAATACCGCTAACTTGCTGGTTAATTTCATGTTTGC
>CAZTIH010000019.1:25369-31480 GCA_964613675.1 uncultured Candidatus Competibacteraceae bacterium | reverse complement strand
CTTCAACCGTTAGGAAGTCTGGAAATAGCGGCCCCTGTCATCAGGGGCTTTTTTAATGGATACCGCTTGGAGGTTCACTCAAAGCCCGTACACTCAACCCATTCTCGACGATTTGAGCCACGCTATGTCCAATTCACCCGCCCTCATCTCAACCCATCAACTGCACTTCGCCCGCAGTAAAACCGTCATCTTCCACGATCTCGATTTCACCATCCCACAAGGCGGAATCACGGCAATCTTAGGCCCCAGCGGCATCGGCAAGACCACTTTGTTACGCCTCATCGTGGGGAACCTGCGACCTCAACGAGGCAAAGTCTTCGTAAAAGGCCAAGACATTCACGCCCTCCGCCCCCAAGCACGCCTTGAACTTCGTAAAGGGATGAGTCTTTTATTCCAAAGCGGCGCGTTATTCACCGACTTAACCGTATTTGAGAATATCGCGTTCCCATTGCGCGAACACACCCGTCTCCCCGAACGCTATATCCGTAATCTAGTGTTGCTCAAACTCGAAGCGGTCGGATTGCGCGGAATCGAACAACGAATGCCCAATGAACTCTCGGGGGGAATGGCACGGCGAGTCGCTCTAGCACGCGCCCTGGCCTTGGATCCGTGGTTGGTACTGTTCGACGAACCCTTTACCGGCCAAGACCCCATCACCCTCGGCGCGTTGGCAAAGCTCATTCGAGAACTCACCGACACGCTCCATCTCACCAGCGTCATTGTGTCTCATGATGTTGAGGAGACCTTGGCGATTGCCGACTACGTTTATCTGCTGATGGATGGACGAATTGTCGCGCAGGGAACACCGCTTGCCCTTCAGCAACATGCTGACGACGCCGTTCAACAATTTTTACGAGGCGATGCCGATGGCCCGATGCCCTTCCACTATGCCAACGAAACGCCGTTACTCGCGGATTTACTGCGGAGATAGCGTGTTTCAGGGCCGATAAAAACTCGCCGCGAGGGTCGTCACCAATAAACTCCAGCCGTCCACCAGCACAAACAGCATGAGCTTGAACGGCAGCGAAATCACTAAAGGCGACAACATCATCATCCCCATCGCCATCAAAACACTCGCAACCACCAAGTCGATGATCAAAAAGGGCAAAAACAGGAGAAATCCAATCTGGAAAGCGGTTTTGAGTTCGCTAATGACGAACGCCGGGATCAAAGCATTCCACGGCACCGCTTCGGGAGATTCAAATTGCTGTACGCCACTGAGTTGGGCGAATACAGCCAAATCCTGTTCGCGGGTTTGGGCCAACATAAATCGCCGTAACGGTTCCCCCCCCCGCGTGATGGCCTCTTCAAATGCAATCTGTTCGCGCTGGTAAGGCAGCAACGCATCTTCGTAAATGCGTTCGAGGACGGGCGACATGATGAAAAGCGTTAAAAACATCGCTAATGCGGAAATCACTTGATTGGAAGGCGTTTGCGCGGTCCCCAACGCCTGTCGCACCAACGCCAGCACGATGACGACCCGCGTAAAAGCCGTCATCGTCAGAATCATCCCCGGCAACAGCGTCAACCCCGTCATCAACGCGAGGATTTGCAAACTCATCGACCAAGTGCTGCTGCCGTCTTCTTCGGGACGCAAACTGAGGATGGGTAATTCGGGTTGGGCAACAGCGACGGTCACGCCCCCCATCACCACGAACATCCCCAACCCAAAAAAAAGGCGATTCATTGATCGCCCGCTAAAGGAGGATCCCGAAGCGGGTCGGGAACGGTGAACGGAGGAGACACGGCCGCAGAAAAGTGATGAATTAATTGGATATGTTGCGGCGTTGCCCCAATTAACAGCCGCTCGCCCTGTACCTCAATGAGAAGCAACCGTTCCCGTGGCCCAATCGACAACGCCGCGACTAAATGTAGGGATTCGTGCCCCGCTAAAGGGGTGAACCTTTTCAATAGCCACAAAAAAACGACGAGCGCCCCCAGGACGACGGCGAGACTGCCCACTGATCGCCATACCAATGCAGGGGACAATAAATCGACCCCGGTGGCGGTTTGGGCCACAGCCACTTCGATCACAACCGCCGTACCCGTTCCGCCTGGCTCACGATGTCCGTAATCCGTACCCCGTAGCGATCATTGACCACCACCACTTCCCCGCGCGCCACCAAGCACCCGTTCACTAAAATGTCTAAAGGTTCTCCGGCGGGCTGGTCGAGCTTGACGACTGACCCCCTTGTGAGCTGCATCAACTGGCGAATGCTCATGCGCGTGCGGCCAAGTTCCATGGAGAGCTGTATCGGAATATCGAGAACGACTTGCAACCGTTCTAGGGGAGAGTGCTCACCTTCATCGTCGAGATCTTGATCGAGAAATTCGGAGGCCGAATTTTCGTCTGCGACATTGGGGGCAGCGGCAACACCGACCGCCTCTTCTTCAATTTCATCGCTTAATGCGTTCATGCTGACAGGGCCTCGACTTCTTCACTGGGGGTTTGCAAATAAGTTTCTTCAATCGCTACCGCTCGCCATCCCCGCGCAATTCCACAGCGCCCCCGTACCAAAGGCACGCCACTCACTTCCAATTGAGCCAGCGGCGGAATATCCATCGTAATGACATCCCCAACACTGAGATTTAGGAGTTCGCGCACCGAAAGTTGGGTTTGTGCCAGGATGCAACGCACATCGACAGGGCTATCTTTCACGCGATCCCGTAGCTTTTTGCGCAACTGGGGGTCGGGACTGGGACGATCTTGGTCAAGCGAGCGTTTCAATGGGGTACGAACGGGTTCGATGGCCGCGAGGGGAATGACTATATGGCCCTTCACTTCCACCTGTGACCAGCGACAAATCACCGTGCAACAGACCAAGGTCTGAGAAGGGTTCAGTGCTGTCAGAAATC
Organism: uncultured Candidatus Competibacteraceae bacterium; assembly: GCA_964613675.1. Lineage (GTDB taxonomy): Bacteria > Pseudomonadota > Gammaproteobacteria > Competibacterales > Competibacteraceae > DAIUCA01. Next base: position 28,624 of record CAZTIH010000019.1, on the reverse strand, counting down.
GTGGACGGGTTTCGTGGCCCACCGCACGAATGCTCAAAGGATGATACGGCTTCCAAGCAGCTTCCAGGGACGCAGTGCAGGCCATACCTAAACGCTGCGCCATGCGGAGTTCAACCCCCGAAAAATCGTTTTCGCTGAGGGGCGTAATGCTGCGACCGCTCCCGCCAAAAAACACGTCCACCGCGTAAAACACAAACTCCCGTTCCATAGCCCACACGGCCGGACCATCTAAGGGATCCATTTGGAGCAGCGTCATGCTACAGGGGCTGCGCATACTGGTGATGAAATCGGGGCACCCCATCAATCTCGGTTTGTCGGGAATGACTTCGACATCGAGGCGCAACAGTTCAAATAACGCAATCTGCAATCGATGCGCAAACCGTTCGTGAATGCTCTCGATCACGGGCATGAGGGGGGCAAAACCGTTTTCGGGACTGACGAGGGCGTAGGGACGCGGGGCGCCATCTAGCTCTTGATGAACGGGCAGTTCGGGCTGCGAGAGTAAAGCGTGCAATTCTTCGGGGGTGAGGAGCTGTTCCACGATCATGGCGGCTTACTGCATGACAAAACTAGTGAAATAAACCGCTTCAATGCCATCATTTACGCCTATTTCTGTGGCGAGGGCGTTTTGAAGAGCTTCAGAAGCGAGGTTGCGTAAGAGTTCCATTCCATTGGCCATCCCTTCGGGTCCGGTGATTTGGTTAAAGTTTTGGCGGGCAAAGAGTTCTAAAAGATCGTTCCGTAACCGCGGTTTGATGCTATTGAGGGCTTCGGCAACTCTGTTTTCGCGGGTCATCACTGAAATGTTGACTTGCAAATAACGCAGTGACCCACGGTCATCGAAGTTCATCAAAAAAGGCGGGTCGAGGGAAACATAAAGCGGCGGCCCCAAAGGTCTCGGCGGCGCAACGATATTCCCGTCGGGTGCTACTGTGGCGCCTTGTTGAGAACCGGGCGACAACACAAAAAATAGGGTGCCTCCAACCGCTAACACCAACAGCAATAGTACGCCCACAATAATCATCACGATTTTCACGACCACAACCTCACTTCCAAATATAAGTAATGGCCCCCCGCTGCAAACAAAGGGCCATTCATTTTTACTTTTAACTTCAAATAGTTAAGCCAACTGTCAACAATTTGGCACTAAACGTACCGATGAAGACGCCCTGCATTCGTCGAAGATTTGACGCCCTGCGGCAATGGGGTTTCTACTGACGTTTTTCCCGTCGAGTCTGAAGATTTTGGCGCCTCCTGTTGGCGGGCAAACCCGTTGGATTGCTGGAAAGCACTTGATTGTCCTCCAGAGTCGGCGACATTGGCATCCGCCAAATTAAACCCCTGCTGGTTCAACAGATCGCGTAATCGTGGCAATGAATCCTGTACCCGTTCCCGTACAAGGGCGTCGTGCGCGATGAACTGCACGTCGAGTTGGTCTTGAGCCAACCGAATCTTCAGTTCAAGCGGCCCCAACTCCGGGGGATCAATCCGTAACGAAGCCTGTTCTTGTCCCTGCTGCACGAGTTGTACGAGCCGTTGGGCCAGTTGTGCAGAAATTTGCGGGTTTGAGGCGGTGAGTACGGACAACGGCGACGCATTGACCGCATTTGCGTTGGTTGAAGACGACGAGGTCGCTATCGAGGAAGTAGGGGAGGTCGCCGACAAGGTGGAAGGGGAAATCGTCGAAGTCGAAGTTTGAGTGTGCTGGGAACCCAGTTCATTTGAACGCAATGAAAACGCCCCCTCTTTGCGCTGTAAACTTCGACTAAATTGCCGTTCCTGCCACAAATTCGTCGTAAATTCATCGCCAAACTCCATCAGCGCAGATGCAGTGATCGACTCATCAGAGGGCGGTGGAATCTGCGAAACCGAGGTGGGTGCAGGGAGGGAAACGGGAACCGAGGACGTCGGTAGGGGCAGCGGCGTAAATGTAGAAGCCGCCCCAAAGCGATTCCCTTCATCTTGCAGAACAACGGGCGCGGGCAGTGAAGAAATCAGGCTAGGACGCGCCGCAAGCGGTATATCCACCGTTGAGGATAACGAGGCAGTTCTGGAGAGTGAGGTTTTTTCGGGAGTGACCCGCGTTTCTGACTTCGGCGTGAGCGGCTTCAGAAGATCGGCAACCGAAGAGACGATGGGGGCCGCAGAGGGAGGCGTCGTGGAGACTGGCGGTAATCGACTCGCAGATGACGGTTCGCGAGGTAAATAATCAGCCTCTACTTCATCCCCTCGCCCCACTAATCGCGCTTGATTTTGCAGCACTTTTACCGACGATTCTGAATCTCGTGGACGATTTTGAGAGATTGCCGTCGCGGGTTTCCCCCCTTCAGACATGAGCGTCAAAGATTCGGCACTTTCGCTATCGCTATCGGCATTCGTGAGCAACGCAGAACTCGTCGCAGGGGTCGCTTTGGCGGTAGGCAGGGTTGCAGAACCCAAGCTGCGAGGCATCAGTTCGCGATCTCCCTCATTTGGAAAAATGCGATTCTGATTCGGAACGGGAACTGTGGATCTATCGGCAAGACTTTGGGGATCACCCTTAGCTTTCGGGGTGATGGAAGCGGAAATGACAGGCGCAGTCGTTTCCTCAGCGCGTAAACCGCTTGCCGATGGCACGGCAGTAGCCAACGACGATTTCACATCAGAATTTTTTGATGTAGAAACATCCTCCGTTTTCTCAAAGATCGGGGGTTCCATCAGACGCTGATAGTTTGAACGCACGGGTGCTGTACCGGCTTTAGTCGTATCTATAGCAGCCGATTTTTGCTGATGCTCCTCGTTTGAGACGGGGATTCGAGGCGAAAGGGAAGCCGTTGAAACTTGATAAGTGCGGTCGTCTATCGACGATCTAACCTCAACAGAAGAGGAGTTACTCGGTCTAGGCGGCGGTGTTTGCAATTCGGTTGACTGTTCATCATATACAGGAGAGGTTTTAGGGCGCTCCGACATCGCTGCTAACCGAATTTTATCGGCGGATAATGAAGCTTCAGAAGTTGCAATTGACGGCTTTTCTGTTCCTTGCACGGCGTCATTGTCGGAAAGCCCTTTCTGCGCCTTCTGCACCATCGGTTGTATCGACGGCTTTTCTGTCACTTGCACGGCGTCATTGTCGGCAAACCCTTTCTGCGCCTTCTGCACCATCGGTTGTAACGACGACTTTTCTGTCACTTGCACGGTGTCATTGTCGGCAAGTCCTGTCGGCGCCTTCTGCACCATCGGTTGTATCGACGGCTTTTCTGTCACTTGCACGGCGTC
>CAZTIH010000019.1:19603-25269 GCA_964613675.1 uncultured Candidatus Competibacteraceae bacterium | reverse complement strand
TGCACGGCGTCATTGTCGGCAAGTCCTGTCGGTGCCTTCTGCACCATCGGTTGTATCGACGGCTTTTCTGTCACTTGCACGGCGTCATTGTCGGCAAGTCCTGTCGGTGCCTTCTGCACCATCGGTTGTAACAACGGCTTTTCCGTCACTTGCACGGTGTCATTGTCAGATCCTTCGCTTCGTAACGGCGCTAACGCGGGCTTGGGCTGGACGATTGTGCTCGTATCGGCTGGCGGATTCTGTTCTACGGGAGACAGTACCCCCGATTTTACTCCCCGCATGTCCTGCAATGGTGACGGTGACGAACTCAATGTGGCTGGGGGTGAAGATTGAACTTTCAAGGCATCCGTTGCGTTAACCGACGGTTTTGCTTCAGAAAATGCGGTTTGTCGCAATTCACTCTCGGGTTTAAGCGCGACATTAACGGGTGTCCCCAAAGGCGGTTCTACAACAGGCCGCTCGACCTCATTCAGAACTAGTGGAATCTCCACCTGTTGTTCCACGGATTCTTTTTCGTCTGCAAAATCAGTGAATTTCACGGGTTCAGATGCTGTACGCGATGTCTCAAACTGCATGGGTTCCGATTCAAAGTGCTGGGTCTGAACCGTCTGAACGGGTGTTTGAGCCGCTGCCCCCGTAATTCGCTGCCGATATAGCGCAAAAGACCGATTTGCACTCGAAAGGGAGGTCATTTGGCTCCCCCCTTCAGACAAGGTCTCACGATCTGTTAACGGCTTACCTTCCGAAATCTCCGAATCGGTAACCACCTCTGTGGTTGCTTCGATTGCTTCGGACGGATTCTGCACATCTACCCTTGAAGGTGAGGAAGCCAGCGATTCAGTTGGAACCGAATGGGTTGGAGGAGCAACAACCCCGTTCCTGGCCAACGCCGCCTTCACGGCTCGATCATCGACCTGCGACAACCAGTCTCCAAAACGCGGGGTAGCCCCTTCACGATTGGGGGTAGGTGCTGACGGTATTTTGGCGGAATGACCTTGCGGTGCGGGTGCGACAGTAGATTGGCGCTCCCAAGACTGAGACGACGATTCCGAAGTAATTTCCGAAGTCGCTGGGTCGGGCGCCCGCGAAACCGTCTCTACGGATGACGTGAGCGCCATCAGATTGACAGGCAACATATTAGAATTCTCCGAGACGTTGACGGCGTTGCCACATTTGCAACCCCTGTTCTTCAAGTTGACGCTGCTCTTGACGCGCTTCGTATTGCCGATTCTGTTGCTGATAGCCGTTCACTACCTCCTTCAACGCCTCCGTTTTCGCGTACTGCTGTTGCCAATCCGTCTGTTTCATCTCAACTTCCCGTTCGCGATACCCTATCTCTTGGCGGACACGGTCAATCCCTTGGTCAAGCTGTTGGAAAAACTCGCCGTAACGGTGTAACTCACGAGCCGTAATCGAACCCTCACACCGTTTTGCAAGCTGTTGAAAGTATTCATCGCGGAATTCTTGAAGGGCCGTCAATTGTTTGACTGTACGTTCGCGTCGTTGTGTTGCCGTGATCAGCGATTGGGCCGCCACCTCTTGTTGTTGCTGGGCCTGCTTCACCACGGGCGTTAGTTGGTCACGGCGGCGGTGGTATTCTTTGGTATTCACCGAAGAGTTCTCCTAATGAGCGCGGGGCAGTTCACCAGCAAAGGGCCGTTACCCGCCGAGCTGTCCCACCAGTTGACTTAAAGATTGTCGAGTGCTCTGCAAATCCACGGCCTGATTAGTGTTTTGCATCAAAAAATTTTGTAGCTGAGGATAGGCATTCATCGCTAAATCCACCTGAGGATCGCTCCCCCGCTGGTACGCCCCCACCCGAATTAAGTCACTGTAACGCTGGTAAGTCGCGTACAACTGCTTGAAATAACGCGCCGCTTGTTGCTGCGGATTGTCCGTTACCCGTGGCATCACGCGACTAATCGACGCTTCAATGTCAATCGCTGGATAATGTCCCTGATCCGCTAAGTGACGGCTTAAAACAATGTGACCATCTAAAATGGCCCGCGCCGCATCCACAATGGGATCCTGTTGGTCGTCTCCCTCGGCCAGCACCGTGTAAAAGGCGGTGATCGCCCCCCCATTTTGGTGGGTTCCTGCCCGCTCCACTAAACGCGGCAACAACGCAAACGCCGAAGGGGGATAGCCTTTCGTCGCGGGCGGTTCCCCGATCGCTAGGGCGATTTCCCGTTGTGCTTGGGCGTAGCGCGTTAACGAATCCATCAACAGCAAGACCTGAAGCCCCTTGTCGCGGAATGATTCGGCAATCCGCGTTGCGAGATCGGCCCCTCGAAGCCGCAATAACGGGGGGGAGTCCGCCGGCGCCGCCACGACCACACTGCGCGACCGCCCCGTTTCTCCCAAAATATCCTCAATAAATTCTTGGACTTCGCGGCCCCGTTCCCCAATCAATCCCACCACAACCACATCGGCCTGCGTGAAGCGCGTCATCATACCCAGTAACACGCTTTTTCCGACCCCCGAACCGGCAAATAACCCAATACGCTGACCCTGTCCTACCGTCAGTAACCCGTTGATAGCCCGTACCCCCACATCCAACGGTTGGCGAATCGGGGGCCGTTCTAGGGGATTGATCGGGGCCGACGCCCACGCGATCCGTTCCCCATCTTGCAACGGTGGCCCGCCATCGAGAAGTCGTCCGTTGCCATCCAAGACCCGTCCCAACAAGCAGTCCCCCGTGATGACGGACTGGCGCGTGGCCTGACGACGAACCCGTGCCCGCGAACGCACCCCCTGTACTGGCCCACTGGGCATCAACAACAAGCGATCCCCGTTAAACCCGACGACCTCCGCTTCCAACCGCGCCCCGTTGTCGTCGATCACTTCCACCCAATCGCCCACGGGGACGTCACATCCCACCGCTTCAAGGGTGAGACCAATGAGGCGTGTCAAACGGCCTTGTGCGGCGGGACGAGGCGTATGGGCGACGCGTTGGGCGCTACGTCGAAGGCTTTGCACCCACCGCTGGGTTTGGGCCGCCCGCCAGTCGAGTGAGGCGTTCATTCCTCCTCCCCTCGAAGCTGGGTCATTGCCGCGCTCAACCGACTTTCAAAGCTCGCATCCACTAGGGAATCCTCCGTTTCCACCCGACATCCTCCCGGCGTCAATGTGGGGTCTTCGTGCCACTGCCACGACTGGCCGTCGCCATTCAACACCGTTTCAACCCGACTTCGATCTTGGGGGTGCAGATAAACGCGCACAGGGCGTTGATGGGGAGAGACCGCAGCACAGGCTTGACGCACGATGTTGGCGACGGCTTCGGGTTGGGCCTGCAATTCGGTCTGTAAAACCTGTCGTGCCACCGCCACCGCCAGTTCGGTCAACGCTTGTTCCACCTGGGAATCGAGCGCAGCTAAAGGCTGTTGCAACGCGAGTAATAACCCATCGAGGGCTTCACAACGACGATTGACCTCGGCCGCAGCTTGGGCCAATCCCTCCTCATGCCCCTGAGCGAACCCCTCGTTACGCCCCAGCGCAAACCCTTCTTCGTGTCCCCGTTTACGCCCTTCCTTGATCCCTTCGCGATAACCTGCTTCCCGTCCTTCGTCCCGCGCTTGGGTTTCAATCGCTTCCATTTGCTCGAGGGTGAGGGGTGCTGGACGACGACTATTGGCAGGTAGGGGGGGCAATCCCGCACGATTGGCGGAATTTTCATCCATTTCGGGGAACGGCCAAGCCTGTACCTCGCCGGCCCGCTCTTTCGGTACCACATTAGACATAATCATCTCCTCCGCCTAACGACAGTTCGCCGGCGTCTTCAAGTTGTTTAGCGGTTGCCATAATCTGTTTCTGAGCGGTTTCTACGTCGGCGAGCTTAACGGGGGCCATATTTTCTAAATCGTCGCGCAGAAGTGCTGCGGCTCGCTTGGACATATTGCGTAACAACTTGTCGCGCATAGCTTCGTCGGCACCGCGTAACGCCAACATCAACGCATCCTGAGGCACGGCGCGTAACAGTGCTTGAATGCCCTTGTCCGTCACACCCAACAAGCTCTCGAAAACCAACATACCGTCTTCGATTTTGGCGGCCATTTCGGGATCTTGGGTTCGCAATTGCTCCAAAACTTCGCTGTCCACGGGCCGTTCGAGGCGATTGATGATGTCGGCGACCTGCGTGATCCCACCAACTTTAGCGGTCGCCGCCGCAGTGACGCTTCGCAACACTTGATCTTCGATGAGTTGGTTTAACTCGGCGAGGGCTTGTGTCGGCACGGTGTCGAGTAACGCCACCCGATAGAGAGCCTCAAAACGCAGTTCGGAGGGCAACAATCCCACTACCGCCGCCGACTGATCCACATCGAGCGACGACACCACTAAAGCGACGACTTGGGGATGTTCCCGTTTCAACGCACCAGCAATGGCCGCAGGATCGAGCCATTTTAGGGCATCCAATCCTGCACTGCGGTCACCGTTGAAGATACGTTCCATTACGCCCTTCGCCCGATCCCGTCCCACCGCACGAATGAGCACGCTCTTAATAAAATCATGACTCCCAATCCCTAGGGCACTTTCTTCTGCAACTTGGCGGTTAAATCGGTGAAGGGTATCGCTAATTTGTTCCCGCGAAACCGAGCCAATCGTGGCCATCGCTGCACCGATTTTGTGCAACTCCCACGGTTCGACATGCTTAAGCACCTCGGCGGCGTAATCCTCGCCAAGCGCCATCAACAACACTGCCGCCCGCTGAATGCCGGGGAGCGGGGGAATCTCGGGAGGTGCCGCGATCTTGGTCGTTGCACCCGTCGCCAGCTCACTCCCCCCCTCTTCCCCTTCTGCGCTAACGGCGGTTGTCTCACCTTTAGCCAAAGCGTTTGCAGCGGTTTTGGTGGCGTCGTTATCGGTTTTGGCAACGGTTTTTGGCGGTGAAGCAGCCATCTAGGACGCCTCCGACATCCAATGACGCAACACTTGGACGGCGCGTTTCGGATCCTCCGCCACCAAAACTTTCGCGGTCTGGAGCCGTTCTTCAAGACGTGCAACATGAACCTGACGCCGCCGTGCATCCATTTGGTCGTTGCTTTCGTCAAAACGGTCGTCGAGCAGTAGCCCCGCTAACCCATTGGCTTCGCGGTCGGCTTGATCGTCGGTCAACATATGATGTTTTTCCTCTGAAGCATCTTGTTTAAGTGCTAATACGTTGTCTTCGGCGGGGGGAGGTTCTTTCGCCATGACTTGATGGATTACGGGACGCACCACAAACATCACGACTAATGCCAGTAAGCCGAAAATCAATAATTGTCGCATCAAGGTAATGAAGCCCGGTTGTTCCCAAAATGCGGGCGCGGTCTCCATCGCAAAGGGCGGTACGGCAAACGCGACGGTCTGCAATTCAATAATGTCCCCTCGCTGCTCATCGACGCCTATCGCTTGGGCAACCAACGCCCGAAATCTGGCCATTTCATCGTCTGTAAACGGTTGGGGCTGCGCTACACCCGCCGCATCCACTTGGGTACGTTCATCCAGCAATACCGCCGCGGTTAGTCGCTTAATTTGCCCGGTAGCAGAACGAGTGTGGGTGATACGGCGATCCACCTCAAAATTGCGTTGTGACTCGCGACGATTAAGCGTGGCCGCCGCCTCAACTCGAGCTGCCTCCAACGCCGGATTGGGTTGATTTGGATCGACGACTTCTGGTGCGGGGTTTG
>CAZTIH010000019.1:17261-19593 GCA_964613675.1 uncultured Candidatus Competibacteraceae bacterium | reverse complement strand
GGGTTTGGCCCGGGCGGTTGATTGGCCAATGCGCCGGGGATGCCTTGACCCGCCCCCGGGTTATTACGCGCCTCCACCGTCCGTTCACTGCGCAATGCCCCCCCTTCGCGCCCGTAAAGCTCGTTGGTTTCTTCGGTTTGCGTGAAGTCGATTTCGGCGGCCACCTGCGCCCGCACCCGTCCCAACCCCACGATGGGTGTCAATAATTCTTCAATGCGCTGAACTAAGTCGCGTTCGACCTGACGTGTGTGATCGAGATGCTGGTTGTTGAGGCCACTGCTCGCATCTTGTGGCTGAGAAAGTAACCGTCCTGCCTCGTCCACTACCGACACTTGGTGACTCGTTAAACCCGGTACGCTTGACGCGATGAGCTGCGTAATGGCGGTCACCTGCACCCGATCCAGACTACGGCCGGGATGCAGTCTCACCAGCACCGAAGCAGTCGGCGGACGCTGGTCGCGAATAAAAACGCTTTCCCGTGGCAACCCCAAATGAACCCGTGCCGCCTGTACCGCCGCCAAACTCATTACCGAACGAGCGAGTTCCCCCTCTAGGGCGCGTTGGTAGCGAGCCTGCTCCATAAACTGGCTGACCCCAAAAGGTGACTGTTCCTTGAGCAACTCAAAGCCGTCGATTTGCCCCTGCGGCAAGCCTTCGCCAGCCAGCGTGAGACGTAAACGATGCACTTGATCTTGTGGAACGCGAATCGTGGTGCCCTGGACGTTGACGGGGACATTTTGACGTTCCAGCGCCGCGACGACCGCCGCTGCATCGGCTTCGCTCAATCCGCTGTACAACACCGCCAAATTGGGTTGCCCCCACCACAGCGCGGCAACGATGCCCGCCGACAGGAGCGCCAAAAAAATGCCAATCGCCCCCAATTGCCAAGGCCCAGCTTGTTGGAACCTTGCCTGCCAGCTATCCGGGACAGGGGCAGTTTCTTGAGGGGCCTCTTCTGGCGGCGTTAACGCATTAGCCATGACCGCACCCCCCTACGCGAGCGATAATTTCGTCTCATCACAGTGGCATATTCATCAATTCGCGGTAGGCATCGAGAAGCTGACGACGCACTTGAACCACAGCTTGAAATTCAACACTTGCCTGTTGCCGCGCCACCATCACGGCGGCGAGATCGACGTCTTCCCCCGTCTCGAACGCACGCGTCAATTCTTCGGCACGCTGTTGTTGCTGACTGACGCGCTGCACACTTTGTTGTACAAACTCACTAAAGCGCGGCCCATCACCTGGCGGCCCATCTCTTTGGACAGCGGCTTGGGCGGCAACTTGCTGTAATGTCAGCAAAACCGTAGGAATCGTGGCCATGAAACACACTCCTTCAAATTGAACTAATGGAAACTTTAGCAACCGCTATGCCGCACACATTTTCAGACATCAAACAATTGATTTTATTGATGAAATTGAGAAAACGCTGCCCAATTTTTATGCGGTAAAGTCAGTGTCTTGGCGATTGTACTTGCGAATTTTTTCAACCAACGTCGTTCGCCGCATTCTCAAACGCGACGCTGCATGGGCAACTACGCCGTTCGCCTCTTGCAGGGCGAGCTGAATGTAATGCTGTTCGAGTTGGGCCAAGTGCTCGCGCAAATCCAATCCGTCGGGCGGCAACTCGGTGGGAAAGGCCGTGTTAACGATTACGGGACAGGTGACCTGCATCTGTTCGGTGTTGGGCTGGGGTTCAATCTTCGTTGACTCCGAGGGCGGCGCTTCAGAAATCACTTGCTGGCGAAATTTCTCGGGTAAATCCCCCGTCTCGATGGTACCGCCGGGTTGCAAAATAGCCAGTCTCTCCAATAGGTTGGCCAGCTCCCGCACATTCCCCGGCCAATCATACGCCTGCAAATGCGCTATCACCTGAGCGGAAAGTTGCAAGTCTACGCCTTGCTCCGTAGAGATGCGGTGAGCGAGGGCCTGAATGAGTTCGGGAAGATCCTCCCGATGTTCGCGCAATGGCGGAACTTCCACGGGGAAAACATTAAGTCGATAAAACAAATCCTCCCGAAAGTCCCCCTTTTGCACCAATTCTTCGAGATTGCGATGCGTAGCGGCGATGATGCGGGCATTCAATTCAATCGCTTTGCTCCCCCCCACGCGCTCAAACACCCGTTCTTGCAACACGCGCAACAATTTTACTTGCATATTCATGGGCATATCGCCGATTTCATCCAAAAACAGCGTGCCGTGACTCGCGATCTCAAAGCGCCCTCGACGAGTGGTAATGGCACCGGTGAACGCCCCCTTTTCATGTCCAAACAACTCGGATTCCAGGAGATTTTCGGGAATAGCCCCACAATTGACTGGGACAAATGGCCCG
>CAZTIH010000019.1:0-17251 GCA_964613675.1 uncultured Candidatus Competibacteraceae bacterium | reverse complement strand
GATGAATGGATTGCGCAACGAGTTCTTTCCCCGTGCCCGATTCCCCCAAAATCAATACCGTCGCCCGTGTTTGTGCCACTTTTTCCACATTAGCCCGCAGTTTGGCCATGATTGGAGTACGGCCAACAATTTGACTTTTGGGTCGCTGGGGCGTGGCCAAATGGGGTGAAGACATAAGCTCGTTGAGAATCTGTTGCAGTCGGTTTTGCCGAAAGGGCGGCGCAAATACCATCCCGTGAGCCAATGCAGGATCGACCGGCACCTGCACGACGAGCAGCGGCACCGTCGTACTCGTGTCTTTGAGGGCATGAACTAACTCAATCGCCTTAAGATCGTGCAATGCACCCACAAAAATTGCCTGCCAGGATTGCGCGGCCACTTGTCGCAATGCACTTCGACTATTTGCTGTTAATACCTTTCCCCGATCCATGAAATCTAGGAGCAGGCTGAGTTCATGGGCACGGGCCTCATCGTCATCAATGATGAGAAAGGATCGCTTTACGGCGTTCATTAGATTTAGATCAGCCTTTCAATCGTTTTCAGGGGATTCACTGAGGGAGAAAGCACTCGAATGGGGAGGAAATCTCTGGGGTACTGTCAGTTTTCTGGCACTCTAGCCCTGCTGCCAAAATTTTTCACTACTTTCATACGCTTTATTCGAGGCAAGTGTCATGGTATTGACTTTTTATCGTCACCACGATCTTCGTTTTAATGACAGGAACCCTCCGCAATGACCTCATTTTGGACAGCCTACGCTTTATTTCTCGCCCAACTGTTCACCTTATTCGGATTGGTCTTGGCAGGCACTTTTTTGCTAAGGCGTCAAAAATCAACATCTTCTCGCGATGCCCTCAAGATCAGTTCGCTGAACGAAATTTATCAACGCCGTACCGAGGCTCTTAAGCGCCATCTGCTTTCGCCAAAAGATTTCAAGGCGTGGCACAACCAGTTTAAGGCCCAACAAGCCGTACTTTCTAATAATCGACGTCACTTATTTGTCTTGGATTTCGTCGGCGACTTGCAGGCGTCGAGGGTCACTCAGTTGCGCCAAGAAATCGACGCCATTTTGAGTGTCGCGACCGAAGGCGATCAAGTGCTATTGCGACTCGAAAGTCGGGGCGGATTAGTCCCCCATTACGGCCTCGCCGCCGCGCAACTCGCCCGACTCCGCGACGCCAACGTGCGATTAACCGTCGCAGTAGACCGTATCGCCGCCAGTGGGGGGTATTTAATGGCCGCCGTCGGCCACCGCATCCTTGCCGCCCCCTTCGCGCTCGTGGGGTCTATCGGGGTGATCGCTCAAATCCCCAACGTGCATCGCGCCCTCAAACGCAACGACATCGACGTCGAATTGTTCACGGCAGGACAGTACAAGCGCACTGTGGATATATTCAGCGAAAATGACGATATAGGACGCGCTAAATTGCAATCCAAACTCGAAGAAACCCATGAATTAATGAAAAATTACCTCACGCGCTTTCGTCCGCAATTAGATTTATCGGAAGTTGCAACAGGGGAAGCGTGGTACGGCCAAGTAGCGCTTGACCGTGGACTTATCGACGAAGTCCGTACCAGTGACGAGTTTTTGTTACAAGCCCGCGATGCCGTAGAAATTCTGCAAATTCGGCTGCAACGCCCCCTCAGTTTCTGGCAACGTTGGCAGTCGTCTGGCGAGGAAGGCGGTGAGTGAACGCTGAATGGCTCGAATTAGGCGAACTCGCACCCGGATTGCCGCTGCGATTGCCGGTGTACCATTTTGGTCATCCCCAAGCCACGCCCCATGCGTATTTGCAAGCCGCCCTTCACGCCGATGAGTTGCCGGGATTGCTTGTCCTGCGGCAACTACGCCGACAACTGGAACGGGCCGTTGCGCAAAATCAGGTTCTGGGGCGCATTACATTGGTCCCCGTCGCCAATCCCTTGGGGTTAAGTCAACAGCTTTTTGGGCAATTACTGGGGCGTTACGACCTGCACACGGGTCGCAATTTTAATCGCCAGTTTCCCAACTTCACCGAAACCCTGTGGCAAGCTTTACAAACTCAGTTCACCGAAGACACCGCCTACAACGCCGCTCTCATCCGTCGCACGATTAAGCAGTGGCTTGCAGAACTTCATCCCGAACGCCCCGTAGAACGCTTACAGACGGCGTTATTCTCTCTGGCCGTTGAAGCTGACATCGTGCTCGATCTGCACTGTGATTCTGAAGCGCTCCTCCATCTATATGCGCCCGACGATCAGTCGTCCCTCGCCCACGAGCTTGCCCACGATCTCGGGGCCACCGTGCTGTTGCTCGAAGGTGACGAGTTGGCCACCCCCTTTGATGGAGCCTGTAGTGGCTTTTGGAACCGATTACATCGCCGCTTGGAGACCATTCCCCAAGCCTGTTTCGCTGCCACGCTAGAGTTACGGGGTCAACAGGATGTTCACTACGATCAAGCCGCCGCCGACGCCGCCGGGATTTGGCGATTTCTTCAGCGCCAAAAACTCATTGCCGGCACCCCCACGCCCTTGCGGGACGATCCCGTGCGTGGAACCCCGCTATCGGGCGTAGAGGTGATTACGGCACCGCAAGCGGGCATTGTGGTGTATCGAAAGGGATTGGGGGATTGGATCGAGGTGGGGGAAGGAGTAGCAGAACTCATCGTGCCCCTCGACGATTTGCAACAGCACCCCACCTTCCTCACCAGTCGTACTGCCGGTCGTTTCTTTGCGCGACGCCGTACCCGTTGGGTTCAAGCAGGCGATGCCGTAGCTAAAATTGCGGGACACCAGCCCTTAGCCCATCGCATTTCGGGACAGTTCTTCGACGATTAATGTCCAGATTGGCAAACTGTTTATTGACGAACGATGGGCCGTTTTACCCAAAATCCCCCATTCATTTTCCAGGGATACCCCGCGTGTTTATGACGATTTTCCACTTAATTGGCCGTGTTTTAAGCTTGCTTATGCTCCTGTACCCGAGCGATTCGTACTGGCTATGTTACCGCCGTCGATCCCCACGCATGGATCCCCAGTGGCAACAGCGCATAGAACAAGCGCGTTATCTCGTTCCGTGAAATACCCCACGTTATTCGTCGGCAGAGTGACTGTATTTGGGTTGCTGGCCGCATCAACCGCCCTTGCACAACCTGAATCCCCCTTGACCCGCCCGTTAAGCGAACTCCTGCAAGTCTCCCAACGATCTACCCCCGCTACGGTCGTCGCGACGATTACGAGTCGTTTGAGTGCGGAAATTAGTGCAGCGATCACGGAAATGCCCTTAAAAGTGGGCGACCAGGTGGCGGCGAATACAGTTGTGGCGCGGCTTAACTGTGCAGATTACACCCTGCAACAAGCAGCCTTAGACGCTGAACAGGCGGTGCTCCAAGCGCGTTTGGATTTAGCCACCCGTCAAGCGCAACGGGCCGAAACCCTGCTGCAAAATCGCAATATCAGTCTCGAAGAACAGGACAACCGTCAAACCGAAGTACGCATCCTCAACGCCCAACTCGGGCAACTGCGCATACAACGTGAACAGATTGCCCTACAAATCCGTCGTTGTGAGGTGCGCACGCCGTTCAATGCTGCGGTCGTGGCGCAATTGGCCCATGTCGGGGAGTACGCCCAACCCGGCACCCCGCTTTGGCAGCTTTTAGATGTGAACGCCCTCGAAGTGAGTGCCGAACTGTTGCCTGTAGATGCGCTGTCGTTTCCCGAAACAGCGCAGTTTCACACCGCCAACGCCACTTACTCGGTCAATTTACGGTCACGCCTCCCCCAAATTGATGCGATACGGCGAACTCACGAGATTCGTTTGCAGTTCACCGAACGCGGTTCGCGACCCACAGCAGGCAGCCCCGGTCATTTGAGTTGGAACGGCCCTCCTGTCCTGCCGACACAGTGGTTAGTTAAACGCGGCGACGCATTGGGAATTTTTACGGTGGAAAACCAACGACTGCGCTTCATCGCACTACCGGACGCCCGAGAAGGATTACCCGTGCAGATCGCGGATCAACCGCGCACATTACCCGTCCTCATCCGAGGGCGCGAAACCGCTATGGACGGCGATTTGATCGAGTCCGCGACGCCATGAACTGGCTGTGGCACAACCATGTCCTGGCCAATCTCGCCTTTGTGATTGTTCTAGTGATGGGGGGGGTGTCGTACAGCCAACTGCCCCGTGAACAAGACCCCAGCATCAATTTCAATTGGTTCAGCATCATTACGACCTTGCCGGGCGCATCCGCACAGGACGTCGCGACACAGGTCACGCGGGTGCTTGAAGACGCCATCGAAAATGTCAGCGATCTGCGATTTGTCACGAGTACGAGTCGGGAAGGCGTATCCGACATTTTAGTGCGCTTTAATGACCTAGACGAACGCACATTTGATAAGCGAATCAACGATCTACGGCGGGCGCTGCAAAATGCTGAACGCGATTTACCCGCCGCCGCAGAACGTCCCCGTACCCTAGAAGTCACGTCGGCGAATGCCTATCCCAGCGCAACCGTCGTGATTACAGGGCCTGCCGATGATGAATCGCTACGGCGGGCGGCAAAACAGGTGCGCGACGATCTCAAGCGGTTGCGCGACGTCGATGACATTAACGAGGTCGGTTTCCGCGAACCCGAGTTACAGGTGATTTTAGATCCCGTGGCCCTCAATGGGTTGGGGCTGACGGCTGCACAGGTCGCTGACACCATTGCGAGTCACTATCGCGATTTTGCTGCGGGCACCGTGCGAGCTGGGGAGGAGGACTGGTTAATTCGCTTGACGGGGAAAAATGCAGATCCCACCTTCCTCGCTGCATTGCCCATCACGACGGCGGCGGGCGAAATTCCGTTGTCGGCGGTGGCGCAGGTACAACAGGGACGGGCGCGGGCAAGTACCTTGGTGCGTTTTCAGGGGCACCCTGCGGTGTTATTGGGCGTCCTTAAAAAAGCGGACGCGCACCTGCTCAATTTGGTCGATGAAATCAAGGCATTTATTGCGGAATACAACGCGGTGTACCGCAATTTGGGCCTGACTTTACACCTCGTCGATGACCAAACCCCGATTACTCGACGGGCACTCAATCTGATGGAAAGCAATGCGTTATTGGGACTGGGATTTGTGTTGGGGGTGTCGTGGATTTTTCTAGGGACCCCCATGGCCATTTTATTGAGTCTAGGGATCCCCTTTTCGCTGGCGGGTGCGTTCTGGTTTTTGCACAGCTTCGGATTCACGCTCAACGTCACCGTGTTGCTGGGCATCGTCATCGTGTTGGGAATGTTGGTGGATGACGCGGTGGTGGTCGTTGAAGCGATTTACCAGCGCATTAGTCGCGGGATGACGGCAGCGGATGCGTGCCATGCGGGGGTCAATGAGGTGGTTTGGCCCGTGCTGGCAGCAGTGCTCACGACGATGGCCGCGTTTCTCCCGTTGATGCTGTTACCCGGCATTTTGGGCAAATTCATGTTGATGGTGCCTTTAGTCGTGACGGTAGCATTGGCGGTGAGTCTGTTTGAGGCGTTTTGGATGTTGCCCGCGCATATCAGTGCCGCCGGGATTCGTCTCGACCCTCGTGCCCCCGTACAACGCTTACGCACCGCATTTTTACGCAAAATTCGTCGTCTTTACGGACGCATCTTGGCGAAATTACTGCGTTACCCCCTGTTGGGCGTCCTGTTTCTGGGGACGTTATTTGGCGGAACGGGGTTTGCGGCGAGCCAAGGCGGGTTGCGCTTCGATTTTTTTGCCGCCGATCCGTTACAGGTGTTCTATGTGAATGTGCGAATGCCCGTCGGAACCCCTTTGGACCAGACATTAAAGGTGACGGAACAGTTGGCAGAACAGGTCGCACCGAGTTTGCATCCGGGGGAGTCGCGGGGATTGGTGGTTTACGCGGGACAGGCCTTTAGCGAAACCGCCCCGTTTTTTGGCGATCATTTTGGCCAAATCTTTGTGGGTCTCGAACCCGAACGGGAAGGTCGAACGGTGGATGAAATCATCGACGCCGTCCGACAGCGCATTCAAACCTACGATGGTCCGGGGGAAGTCGATGTTTTGCGACTGGCCGGTGGCCCGCCCAGTGGTAAACCGATTAGCGTGAAAGTTCGAGGAGAGGACATCGTAACTTTACGGGCGGCCGTTAACGCCCTCGAAACAGCGTTAATGCAAATTCCTGGCATCGTGGACCCGAGTAATGACGATAGTTTGGGGCGACGGGAACTCACATTGCGCGTCAATGGTGAAGCCACCCGACAAGCGGGCGTTGACCCTCTACGCTTGGCGCGAAACGCCAATTTACTGATTGATGGGGAAGTGGTCGCGACGGTGGTTGTCGGGGGAGAAACGGTGGATGTGCGCGTCAAGGGGCCGGATTGGGCGTTGACGACCCCAGACGAGTGGCTAGACGGCCATTTTTATCAACCGACCGGAGAAGCCATCCCCTTACGGGCACTGTTGTTAAAGGAAACGGGGCGGGGCGAGGGCAATATTCGGCGTTACAATTTTCGTCGCACCATCACGGTCGAAGCCGACATCGACCGTCAAATTACCGACACCGTGCAGGCCAATGAACATCTCAAGCGCCTTTGGGCGACCGAGCTGGCCTCCCAGTTTCCGGGCATTAATCTGGATTTCTCTGGGGAACTAGACGACATCAACGAAAGCCTCCAAGCCATTGGTCAACTCTTTCTCTTTGGGTTGGGGATAATTTATTTGATTTTGGGCACCCAATTTCGGAGCTATTTTCAACCCCTGCTAATTCTGTTCACGGTACCGATGGCTTTTATTGGGGTGCTGTGGGGACTAATGGTCAGCCAGAGCGCGGTGAGTCTGTACACGCTTTACGGAGCGGTTGCGCTGGCGGGGATTGCGGTAAATTCGGCGATTGTGCTCATTGATGCAGCGAACGAACGGCGACGGTGGGGCCTATCCCCAACGTATGCCACGATTTATGCGGCGAAAAGGCGCGTCATTCCGGTACTCATCACCTCACTCACAACTATCGCAGGATTATTTGCGTTAGCGGCGGGTTTAGGCGGTTATTCATTAATTTGGGGCCCGATGGCCACGGCAATCGTCTGGGGAATTGGTTTCTCGACCGTGCTGACCCTGCTATTCATTCCCTTGTTTTACTATTGGCTATTTGCACGACGTCTTGTCGTTCACGGAAAGGCTTAACTCCCCGGGGGGAGATCGCTTCTGCAACAGGGTTTATGCGCTGCAAGCCTCTACCAACAACGCTAATCGCCGTACATCCTCTTGCGGACAGAAGGGAAATGGTTCTTTTTTGAGAACCGCCCTAGCAAAGGCTTCGATTTGCACCACAAAGGGCATCCGTCCACCTGTATCGAACGCAATGGGTTCGCGGCGACCGTCGCGGGCGTCGATAAGCCACAGTTGTCCACCGGGGGTCATGCCTAGGGTGTCGATGGCGATGGCCATGGCGTCGGTACCGACTAGTTCGAGGGTACGGCGCGGATAAACGTCGGGGCAGCTATACGAAACCTGTAACGTAGCGAGGGCGTCATTTTGGAAGCGACCCACCAAAACCGCGCCATCATCACTATGGCCTCCCGAATGAATGCGCTGAGTCATCACGGAGAGCGCAGTAAGCGGGTCATCGACGAGCATTTCAAGCAAATC
This sequence comes from uncultured Candidatus Competibacteraceae bacterium, assembly GCA_964613675.1. Lineage (GTDB taxonomy): Bacteria > Pseudomonadota > Gammaproteobacteria > Competibacterales > Competibacteraceae > DAIUCA01. The sequence continues at coordinate 9,640 of CAZTIH010000019.1, read as the reverse complement.
GAGTCCGTGGGGCGCTAAATCTTGCAACACCCCGACGCCACTCCAATCGGGATCGGTCAGATTCAAATCCGACGATTCATTCGGTGCCAACCAACCGCCATAATTCATCCGAACTTGCGTAATGCGGCCCAACCGTCCCCCACGCACGAGCTGCCGCAACCGTAAATGCGCTGGATGAAAGCGTTGATCGAAGGCCGTGGCATACACCACCCCTGCGTTCGCACAAGCCGCCACCATGCGTTGGGCATGGTGAATTTCATCGGCCATCGGGCGTTGACAAAGAACGTGTTTTCCCGACTGCGCACAAAGTTCAACCAATTCAGCATGGAACTCTTGTGGCATAGCTAAATACACTGCCTCTACAGCGGGATTGTCCATCAATTCAGACGGATCGCCGTAAGAACGGGTCTGATTGTCCCCCCACGCCGAGATCAATTCGTTGAGGGCGTGAGGATCTGGATCACACGCGGCAATCAAATGGCCATTCTCGGAATCGACGATGGCGGGGGCCGCAAAATCCTGCGCTAACCACCCACACCCCAGAACGCCCCAACCAAGGCGGCGTGGCGCCACCAGTGGTCGAGTATGATGATTTAAAGTTGAAACGGTATTCATGACTTGCACCCCTTGCCAGTCTGTAGAGTTTTTGTTTAAGCAAAATCTACTACCAGCAACTTTTGTAAATGTTTGAAAAATAAGGATTTTTTAAATCCTACAAACAGCAGTAGTTTTCAGCAAGGGGCGAATTTTGCGATGCCGCAATTTAGGGAAGGGAGGGCGGCTGAAAAGCCAAACAACGTTGCAATTTCTGTTGATGAAATTCGCGTGCAAGGTCAATGAGTTGGCTGAGTAGCTGGGGATAGTCCAACCCCGATGCGGCCCACAATTTGGGATACATGCTGATGGGCGTAAACCCTGGAAGCGTATTGGCTTCTAAAATGAAGATAGCGTCATCATTACGACGCACCAAGAAATCGACCCGCGCCATCCCCACACAATCCAGTGCCACAAACGCCCGAATGGCATAATCCTGTAGCTTTTTTAGCACCTGTGCGGGCAATTCGGCGGGGATGAAGAGCTGAGAACGGTCGTCGATGTACTTTGCGGCGTAGTCGTAAAATTCGTTGCAGGGAACGATTTCACCCGCCACCGATACCTTAAGTTCTGCGTTACCCAACACAGCCAATTCGATTTCTCGCGCATTCTCGATTCCCGCTTCGACGATCAACTTACGGTCGTAACGGGCGGCGTCGTTCATGGCGTCGGCAAATTCGTCGGCATGATGAACTTTGTGAATGCCCACACTGGAGCCGGCATTCGCTGGCTTTACGAACCAGGGATACCGTAAACGACTTTCGCATTCTTGCTGAACGCGCTCGGGTTCAGCGGCCCAATGACTCGCCATCACCACTCGGTAGGGCGCAACGGGCAGGTCGGCTTGCGCGAATAGGGCTTTCATGGCGGCTTTATCCATACCAACCGCAGATCCGAGCACACCGGCCCCTACATAGGGGATTTCGGCAAGTTCAAATAATCCCTGCATGATACCGTCTTCGCCTTGTGTTCCATGAAGCACGGAGAAGATGACATCGAGCACGGGCAAGGGCTGGGCGGGATCGCGGAGATTGACCGGGGCTTGACGGGGGGACGGCAACAGGGTCATGGGCACCCAGGGCTGCTGTGAGAGATCGTCGGCCAGATGGTCTTGAAACGACCAATGCCAACTCCCCTGCGGATCGACATAAAGGGGAATGACTTCAAACCGTTGCCGATCTAGGGCCTGTAAAATGCCGCGTGCCGACACCACCGACACCGCGTGTTCACAGGATCGCCCCCCAAATAACACCCCGACACGTAATTTCTGACTCATCTGCGGCCTCAACCCAAAAGACTCAGGGTAACGCCGAGGTTTTTCAAAGGGCAATTTTCGTGTGAACATGAGGAGAAAAATTCCCCCCTCACGACTTCCCGCTAAGTGTCAAACCGATCCAAGTTGGGGTAACGAATGTCTTGGACTAATTCACGGGTTTTACGGTCTGGCGGTGCCGTCAAATAGCTCACGACGACCGTTGCCCCAAGCGCAACAGGGAGTCCAAATACCCCGGCGGCAACATCTCGAATCCCAAACCATAGGGGCATCCCGAATCCGTTGACGGCCACGAGGTAGAAGAGCGTCACCGAAAACCCCATAATCATCCCTGCAATTGCCCCTGGCCCATTCGCTCGTGACCAAAAAATGCCGAGTACGAGGGCAGGGAAAAAGGTCGCTGCCGCCAACGAGAATGCCCATGCCACAATCGACAAGATACCCGAAGGACGTTGGGCCGCCACCAGCGCCGCGACAATGGCCACCAACAACAATAACCCCCGCGCCACCGATAACCGCCGTCGGGCAGAGGCTTTGGGGTTGATGATTTTGTAGTAGAGATCATGGGAAAGCGCATTGGAAATGGTCAGCAAAATGCCGTCTGCGGTCGAAAGTGCGGCGGCCAACCCCCCAGCTGCCACCAGTCCAGCAACCACATAGGGAAGTCCTGCAATTTCGGGCGTCGCTAATACGATGACATCGGGATGCAAATACAACTCAGCTAACTGTAAAATGCCATCGTTGTTGAGGTCGTTAATCGCCACGAGTCCCACCTGCTGCCATGCATGAATCCATTCGGGTAACTCGGCAATGGGTACCCCCACGACATTCCGATAGATTTCGAGCTTGGCAAATGCGGCATAAGCGGGCGCCGAAATGTACAGCAACAGGATGAAAAACAACGCCCATCCCACCGAACTCCGCGCCGATTTAACACTGGGGGTGGTGTAAAACCGCATCAGCACATGAGGCAACGCCGCCGTTCCCACCATTAAACAGAAAGAGAGTGCAATAAAGTTGGTCAAATCGGCATGTTGAAAGGGGGCAATAAACGGTTTTTCCACGCCAAGTTCCGCTTCAAACTGCGCAATTTGGGTGAGTGCCTCGCCGTACATCAATTGCGGAATCGGAATACCCGTGATTTGCCAAGATAGGAAAATGATGGGGGTCAAGTAAGCGATGATTAAAATGATGTACTGCGCCACTTGCGTCCAAGTGACTGCCCGCATCCCCCCGAGTAACGAACAAAAGAGTAGGCCCATCAACCCAACGAAAACGCCAAATTCGTAGGGCAGCCCCAAAAAGCGGCTGACGATGATGCCCGCACCGATAATTTGGGCAACGACATAGGTAAATGAGACCAAAATCGTCGCAATCACGCCCACCGCCCGCGCAGTATTTCCGCCGTAACGAGCGCCCAAAAAATCAGGGATCGTGAATTGACCAAACTTGCGCAAGTAGGGAGCGATTAGCAGGGCAACGAGGACATACCCCCCCGTCCACCCCGTGACATAAGCTAACCCATCAAAGCCAAACGCAAATAAGGTCCCTGCTAAACCAATAAACGAGGCCGCCGACATCCAATCCGCGCCCACCGCCATGCCATTGAAAACCGAGGGCACTTGACGCCCCGCCACATAGTAATCCGGCAGACTGCCCGTTCGACTCAGAATGCCAATGACGCCATACAAACCAATGGTGGTCGCTAGAAAAATCCAACCAATCAACAGGTTTGGCATCCCTAGCTGTTCGGCAACGGCAAGCAAAACGACGAAGGCGAGAAATCCGCCGGTGTAGTAGCCGTAAATGCGCGGGAGCTGTTCGACGAAACTCGATTTCATTCGGCTTCCTCCTCATCCACGCCGAAATAACGGTCGAGCCAACCCACATAAGCGTTGTAAATCAACACGATGGCTAAATAAATTAGCGGTACGCCCTGTGCCATTAAGTAAAAGCCCGTTGGGAATCCGCCGACTCTAACTTCGTTAAGTTGTGTGACGAAAAATGGAATCCCAAAACTCACGATCGCCCACACCATTAGCAGCGCAGTAGTCATGATGAGATTGCGTGTCCAATAACGCTGCATCGACGTATTTGTCAGCACGGAAAAGACCTCTTTTGGATGGTTGTAAAGGACGCTTCGATGGCGTGTTTTATAGTTATCGAGTCTAACAGCGGGTAAAAACTCGTTAAAAAATCACTAAAAATCTCTAGTTGTTAAGCACACCCTCCACGTATTGCCAAAATCTCCGTGCTTTTTTAATGGGCGTGTTTTTTTCTAAGTAGTCGGTACAGGTTTCGATGACTTGACGTAACTCATTTAAATCCGCGGTTTTTTCGATTTTTAAAATCCAACTATCCGCAACAGGGCCTAAGAATTCGTACAATGCTTCACTAATTTGCTGTTTCTTATTCGCCAACTCATCAGCAGGGATTTCTATGGATGCACGATTGAGAGTAGGTTCGATAAAGCCTTGTTCGGAAAGGGTTTTAAGCATAGTCGTTATGTCGCCAAATCCCTTCAGCCGCACTTGGTTTTCCGCCACGCTGTAACGACCGTCAATCATGATTAAAACGCTACGCAAATCTGGCGGTAGTCGGTACAAACGGGTTTTGATTTCCGCCTGGCCTTTTTCGGTTTTTACATAAATCTCGTTGGGATCCATGATTTGCTGCTTTAGGTGGTGCATTTCACGAAAAACTAGCACAAAAAAACGGTGACTTATGAGGTCACCGTCGAGAGTTTGCTTAGTGGATTTTACTAAGTACTACGCACCACAGGTTCCAAATCCTGTTCGGTGGGTGCTGCCGATGCGGGCGCTGCCGTGAAGGTAGGCTTGATGGTCAATGCCGCACAACGCAGGTTACTGAGAACGGCTTCTGCTGTGCCATCTACGAGCACACCCGGAGTGCCTACATCGGAGACGGTGGGCATGACCACGAGATCGATGCTTTCCTGTTTTGCGAGCGCCGCCACGAGGAAGTCTGGGCGACCTTTGAGCAAGTGGGTCTGTTTTTTGACGTCGCCAAAATTCATGCCCCCAATGAGGCCATCCAAGGTTTTTTCGTGTTTAGCCCGCAGATATTCATGGATACCATCCATTTCGTCCTTGCTGAGCTTGCCCATGCCATAGAGGGCACTGACCCCAGGGGCGTCCCAACACTGCACGATGTGGAGTTCAGCTTTGCTGGCTTGAGCCAACGCAGTGGCGGTTTGCAATACATTGTGGCTTAACTCAATGCTGTCCGCATCGGAGACATTGGAATTGATGATTGCCAAAATTTTCGTCCCCATGCTTTGGCTACCGTTGAATAACCACATGGGACAGGTTGTTTTGCGCAGGAAGTGCAAGTCGTTGGGGCCGACGACGCGCTGATTTTCGAATTTGGCTTCGACGAGTTTCACTAACAGATCATAGCCACCTTCGCTGATCGCTTTAGCAATCTCAACCGAGGGGTTGCCCATCAACACGCGCACTTGCACTTTGACGCCTTGGGTGTCCATTTCACCGACGAGCTGTTGTAACTCGCTACGCCGTTGTTGCAGGTTGAACTCTTGCAGTCGGCGGGCGGGCATGACGAAGTTGATAATCATCTCTGCCACCCCTGACAGATTTTCAACCGCATCCATCAGCGTCAATTGCGCATCATGCTCTTTCGCGATTTCAATCGCTTGTTGTAAGGCCCGATTCTGCCCAATGTCGTCGATAAACTCGCTTGCAACGAAAATGATATTTTTGAAATGCTTCATATACAGTGGCTCCTCAATGATGTGGAAAAAGTTAATTGCCTTGCAGTAAAAGTCGTAAGTCGATAATGGCCGCATTGGCACGCGACAGATAAGAAACCATCACTAAAGAGTGATTCGTTAAGATACCGAAGCCCGAATTTCGCAGTAAAACTGGACTCCAGATCGTATGCTGGGTGTTTTCGAGCTTGACAATAATTCGTCGAAGCGGAACTAAACCGTTATTCACTTCGAGGACTTGGCGAAAATCGTACTCAATCGCTTTAAGCGTGTGAATCAACGCCCAAATATAGCCCCGTGCTTCAAAAAAATGGTTATCAATTTTGTTCCAAGGCGTAATCGAATTATGCTCAGGTTCGTGAACGAAAAATTCGTGTTCCATAAATTCCAAATCGTCGAGCTGAAGATCATCCACACTCGCGCTTAATCGCTGGCTCAACGCCCCTAAACGCCGTTCTAAGAGTTGAAGATAATTTACTAAGTTGTCCACACGCGGGAAAAAGATATTGCGCGCTGACAATGGTCTCTCCAAATCCGTCAGTCGATTGAGGTAACGTCGCATTGCCTCAATTCCCCGACGATATTCATCCTCGGTGCGCGGCAGAATCCAGCTACGGTCGTTAAAATGGAACTGAATGTCTGCGATGCGAAGATCAATATCTTCCTGGGACTGAGACTGGCTACGCCCAAAATCATCGCGCATTGCCCTCACTGTATCCCGCAATTCCGTGAGTACCCCGAACTCCCAACTGGGCATGTTGGTAATTAAAATCGACGGGGGCGTCACATCATTACGCAGGTACCCCCCCGGCTTTTCCAACAAAGTCGTTGCAATGCCAATCATCGCCCCCGACAAGTGAGCGCCTGGCACCAAGCGTCGCTCGTCCCCTTGCAGAAGCGTCAAAGTGTATTCCCGAACATTGAAGATGCGAGGTTCGATCGACCAGTAAATGCCCACCAGCAAATTTAACAGACAGAAGGTGATGAAGATGAGCGATAGGTACGATAACACCCCTGTGTCAAACATCCGACGCGGGTGGTAAGCCGATAGCAATTTCCCTGCAAGTCGCAGGGCCGTAGGGGCTTTGCGGGCCGGTGGAGACGCCGGATCATTCATAGAACAGGGTTCTCTTTAAGTTCTCTGGTGGCTTTTTAGAATATGCGAAAAGCCGCTGTCGTGCTTACCTGAACGGTAATCGCCACACTGACAACGACTTTACGACCTATCTTGAGAATAAAGGGATTAGTTCAGTCTATGCAAAACTTTGTGCAATCCCTCAGTCACTTAACCGACTCGGTAACGCTCATATTTTCTGAAAATTCAGATACTTGCATCGCCCGCAACAGCCCACGTGTACGAAATGCGGCTGCATCGAGCAACGAATCGTCATCTTGAACTTGGGGCATTGCTTCAAACTGCGTCGAAGCCGTTACATCGTAAATAGATTGAATCGCTTGGGTAAGCGAAACATCATCTCGAACCTGCGGAACGGGGAATGTCCCCATTTCGTTAGCTTGAGCAACCGTCATGACCGCGAAGGTGAGTAGTAAACTGCGCAACATAAAGCACTCCTTTCGTGAGGAAAAAGAAAGCGTTATCGCCAAAGTGGCAATTTTCTGTGTCTTTTTTGCGATCGCTAAAGTTCAAATCTCACGCCCCCCCTCCTTGTCATGAAAAAGTATTGTTTAATCACTTTTCCGCTAACGCTTTGAGCGTGATTTCTCATCACACGAGACCTTGCATGAAACCCAATAGCTATCGCATCGGCCCCGACGAACACGGCCATTTTGGCGATTACGGCGGTCGTTTTGTCGCCGAAACCTTAATGCCGTTAATCCTAGAACTCGAAAAAGCCTACAACGCCGCCCGCGCCGACGCCCAATTTCAGGCCCAATTGCGCCATTTCAACGCCGATTACGCAGGACGTCCCAGTCCGCTCTACTTTGCCGAGGCCCTTACCCGACATCTCAACGGCCCCAAAATCTATTTCAAACGCGACGAGCTCAATCACACGGGTTCCCACAAAATTAACAACTGTCTTGGGCAGGTGTTATTGGCACAGCGCATGGGAAAAAAACGCCTGATTGCCGAAACGGGGGCGGGCCAACATGGCGTCGCTACCGCAACGGTCGCTGCGCGCTTTGGAATGCAATGCGTGGTGTACATGGGCCAGAAGGACGTCGAACGCCAAGCCCCCAATGTGTTTCGGATGAAGCTGTTAGGGGCGGAAGTACGGCCAGTGACCAGTGGTTCTCAGACCCTCAAGGACGCCATGAACGAAGCGTTACGCGATTGGGTGACCAATGTCCGCGATACCTATTACCTCATTGGAACGGTCGCTGGACCCCATCCTTACCCCGCGATGGTGCGCGATTTTCAGTCGGTGATTGGTCACGAACTCAAGGCCCAAATGTATGAGCGGGAACACCGTCTTCCCGATGTGCTGGTGGCGTGTATTGGGGGGGGGTCGAATGCACTGGGGTTATTTCACCCCTTCCTGGACGACGAAACCGTTCAGTTATACGGCGTTGAAGCGGGGGGGCGGGGCGTGGCATCAGGACAACACGCCGCGTCGTTAACCGCCGGCCAGCCCGGAATTTTACACGGAAACTTAACTTATTTATTACAGGACAATGAGGGACAAATTCAGGAACCTCACTCGATTTCCGCCGGGTTAGATTACCCAGGTGTAGGGCCAGAACATGCTTGGCTGAAAGACAGCGGGCGCGTGAATTACGCTTCAGCGACAGATGACGAAGCCCTTGAAGCCTTCAAGCTCTGTTGTCGCACGGAAGGCATTATTCCAGCCTTAGAACCGTCTCATGCCCTCGCTCATGTCATCAAACTCGCCGAGCAACTCGATAAAGATCAGATCGTCGTGATGAATCTGTGTGGACGGGGGGATAAGGATATTTTCACCGTCGCCAATCTTTTGGGAGACCGCATTTAGATGGATCGCTTAACTCATTGTTTTAACAAAGCAAAATCCGAAAATCGTGCGGCCTTAATCACTTACTTTATGGCCGGTGACCCCGATCTTGAGGCTTCAAAGGCGATTTTTCGGCAATTAATCGAGAACGGCGCGGATGTCATTGAAATTGGGGTTCCCTTTACGGATCCCATGGCGGAAGGCACCACGATTCAATTAGCCTGTCAACGGGCGCTCGCGGCGGGCACTAATCTGTCACAAGTACTTGAATTAGCAGGCGAATTACGAAAAGACTACCCCGAAACACCTTTAATTCTCATGGGGTATGCCAATCCAATTTTTCGTTATGGTGCCGCCCAATTTTGCCAAATTGCCCGCGAACGTGGAATTGATGGCTTGATTGTGGTCGATTTGCCCCCTGAAGAAGACGGTATCTTGTGCATTCCAGCTCGGGAGGCGGGACTCCATTTCATCCGTCTTGCGACCCCGACCACTGATCCGCAACGCTTACCCACCGTGTTAAATCGGGCAAGTGGCTTTATTTACTACATTTCCATTACCGGCATTACAGGGGCGGCAGCACCTGAATTATCGGCGGTTTCGCAGGATATTGCCCGTTTACAGAAAAATACGGATTTACCCATTGCCGTAGGATTTGGCATCAAAACCCCAGAACAGGCCAAGCAATTCGCGGCAATTGCGGACGGCGTCGTGGTGGGATCCGCCCTCGTACAAACCGTCGCCGAGGCCACCGACCCCAAAACCGCTCAAATCTTAGTCGGGCAATTAACCGCTGCCCTTCGCGCCGCGCTGTCGCGTTAATTTAGATCCGCGTGAACAGGGCAACTCAGTGAAAATATGGGCCGTTTTGGGCGATAAAGTGGGAGACAACGCCCAGTTGCTACGTCTGGTGAATGCGCTTGAGTTGCCCTACAGCCCCAAGTTATTGGCGTTCCAAGCGCCGTTTCAGTTGGGCAAGCCCCGTTACCGAGCAACCCTCGATCATCTCGATACCCTCAGTCGCGATTGCCTTCACCCCCCTTGGCCCCAACTCATTTTTACCGTGGGACGCCGCCCAGCGATGGTCGCGACCTG
>CAZTIH010000018.1:25995-31865 GCA_964613675.1 uncultured Candidatus Competibacteraceae bacterium | reverse complement strand
GGCGTGGAGCACCGGCGCGAGGTAGGCATCGGCGACGGTGACGCGGCTCAGAAGCAGGTGGCGACGGGGATCGAAGAGACCGCCGTTGTGGGCGGGCAGCGTCGGCATCGAGGTCGAGGGGCGTTGGAAGCGATCAAACGCGCTGCCGTCGGCAACAGGAACCCCCCGAACTGTTTTTGCAAAGTCCGCAAGAACCGCTTAAACAGTGTCGGAATCCCTACCCTTCAGGGCGGGGAGGATGTCAATATTTTGGTTTTTTAGCGTGAATTGTTGCAATCGTGAAGTAAACCGTTCAGGAATTGGAACAAAGTCCCTATAAAAATGAGAAACTGTTCTCATCTCCTCCCGTTCCCCTTGACATGCCAGCGAGTCGGCCGCCGTGACGCTATCCTTTACCCCCCTTCAGTGCGCCTCCGCCTCCCCGCCATCTACGGCGCGGCATGTCCCCGTTCTGTGTTCGGAAATCATCCAACATCTCGCGCACCGACCTCATGGGCGTTTCGTCGATGGTACGCTCGGGCGGGGGGGACATACGGCGGCCCTCCTCGAACATCTCGCCCCCGATGCCCAGATATTGGCGTTGGATCGGGACGCTGACGCCGTTCGGGCTGGGCAACAGCGATTTGCCCACGACCCCCGCGTCACCTGTGTTCACGCCGCTTTTGATCAGCTCCACACCCTGTTAGTCGCGCAGCAATGGCCCACCGTCGATGGCATTTTGTTGGATTTAGGGGTGTCCTCCCCTCAACTCGACACCCCCGAACGCGGGTTTAGTTTCCAACACGATGGCCCACTCGATATGCGCATGGATCCTTCGCAAGGCGAACCCGTCAGTGCGTGGTTACAGCGGGCCGACGAGTCAACCATTGCGCGGATTTTGTGGGAGTACGGCGAGGAACGGTTTAGTCGTCGAATTGCTCGGGCGCTTGTTGAAAAGCGGTCGCTGGCGCCGTTCACCCATACCCGTCACCTCGCGGAATGTATTGCCCACGCCATCCCGTCGCGTGAACGCCATAAACATCCCGCAACCCGCAGTTTTCAAGCGCTACGCATCTTCATTAACGACGAACTCGGTCAGTTACAGCGCGTTTTGCCACAAGCCGTAGCGGCGTTGTCACCTCAGGGGCGACTCGCGGTGATGAGCTTTCATTCGCTGGAAGATCGGTTGGTCAAACGCTTTTTTCAGCAGGAAACCCAAGGCCCCACGCTGCCGCTTGACTTACCCGTTACGGGAACCGCAACGCGGGGGCGATTGCAAAAGGTGGCCAAAATCTCGCCTTCAGTGCACGAAATCCAACAGAATCCGCGCGCTCGAAGTGCCCTTTTGCGAATTGCGGAGCGTTTAATATGAATCACGCCTTAATTGCCGTGTTGCTGGTCGCGGTCTTTGGAAGCGGCCTGAGCTTGATTTACAGCAAACATCTCACCCGTCAACGGCACGGCGAGTTACAGACGCTGCGCATTCAATACGACAACCTATTAGTGGAACGAGAGGCGTTGCGGACCGAACTTAGCACGCGCACAACCCCCGCTCGGCTGGATCCGGCCGCTCGGTCACAGGGTTTGATTCCCCCTTCTCCTTCTGCTGTGGAGTACTTACGGCCATGAAAAAAATATCTTCTGCGATACGCCTGAATGTAACGCAACGGCGACACCTCGTGCTGGGTTGCTTGTTGTTCGGTGCCGTGTTGTTGCTGGGGCGGGCGGTGCAATTGCAGCTTATCGAACGGGATTTTTTGCAAGGTGAAGGTAATCGGCGTCATCACCGCAGCGTCTCGTTGCAGGCGCACCGAGGGATGTTGCTTGACCGCCAAAACCGACCGATGGCAGTGAGTACAGCCGTCGATTCGCTGTGGGTCGATCCGCAATTTTTTACCGCCGCTACCCCGCAACATCCGCCATTAGCCCATGCATTGGGGTTGTCGCTCGAACAATTACACAATCGTCTGGCGCAGTACGAAGGTAAGCGATTCATGTACTTAGCGCGTCACCTGCCGCCGCATCAGGTGGATTGGATTATGGAAAATCTGGGAAGCACGCCGGGGTTATATCGAGCCCGTGAGTTTCGACGGTTTTACCCCGATTTGGAGGTTGCCGCATCGGTGTTGGGATACACCAACATCGACGACCAAGGTCAGGAGGGCCTTGAGTTGGCTTATGACAGTCTCTTGAAGGGAAACCCGGGACGGCGGCAGGTGGTACGGGATCGCCGTAATCGACAAGTCGATGATTTGGAAGTGGTTGAATCGCCCCAGCCGGGGCAAAATTTGACGCTCAGTTTGGATAGTCGCATTCAATATTTTACCCATACAGCGTTGGCGAATGCGGTGCAGGAACACAATGCTTTGGCGGGATCGGCCATCGTGATGGATCCGCATACGGGGGAGATTTTGGCGCTGGCCAATGTGCCGACCATCAATCCCAACGACCGCACTCAACGGCAACCTGGGGCATTGCGCAATCGGGCGGTGACGGATGTTTTCGAGCCAGGTTCGACAATGAAGCCGTTCATGGTGGCGGCGGCGTTGGAGTCGGGTTTGTTTCGACCCGAGGCGATGCTCGACTTACCGGCGTCGATTCAAGTGGGGCGGCATCGAGTACGGGATCCACGGGCCTACGGGCGCATGTCGTTGACGGGCATCATTGCAAAATCGAGCAATGTCGGGGTTGCCAAGCTTGCCCAGGCCGTTCCCGCAGAACAGTTTTGGTTATTACTCACACAATCGGGGTTTAACCAGCCCACCGGTTTGAACTTCGCCGGGGAGCAGCGCGGTGTACTGCCGCCGCCTCAGCGTTGGGGACTGTTCGATTACGCCACTCGCACGTTTGGATATGGGTTGTCGGTGAATTTGGTGCAGTTGGCGCGGGCTTACAGCGCATTGGCCGCAGATGGGATGAGCTATCCCGCTACCCTTTTGAAACGCGAGGCCCCTCCGGAAGGTGTGCGAGCAATGTCCATTGAGACGGCAATGGCGACCCGTCGAATGCTGGAGGCGTCGGTGAGTCGGGAGGGGACAGCGCGGCGGGCGGCGGTGCCGGGGTACCGCGTGGGGGGGAAGACTGGGACGGCGCATAAAGCGATTGGCGGACGCTACGATCGCAGCCGTTATCTGGCCTTGTTTGCGGGGGTAGCACCGATTTCGCGACCGCGCATCGTCATGGTCATCATGCTGGACGAACCCAAGGGAAAGGTGTACGGCGGTCTCGTCGCAGCGCCTATTTTTAGCGAAGTGGTCGGCCACACCTTGCGGTTATTGCAGGTGCCGTTGGACGCCCCGATTCCTGTCACGACCACGGCGCGGCGTTAATTGAGATGGCATTGCGTTTCCCACAGCAGTTATTGCTTACGGCCCTATTGCCGGGGGCACCTCCCTTAAAAATCAACGGTTTAGCGAGTGATAGCCGTGAGATTGGGGCGGGCATGGCGTTTTGCGCGACGCGGGGGTTGCAGCATCACGGCCTGTCGTTTTACGAGGCTGCGGTACAGGCGCAGGCGGCGGTCGTGTTGTGGGAACCGCCTTTTGACGGGGAATGCCCTCAAGGAAAGGTGCCATTGGTTGAAGTGCCGAACTTACGGCGTGGTCTTGCGCGACTGGCCGAGCGGGCAAGTGGGTTTCCTTCGCGGCGCTTGCAACTCATAGGCATCACCGGTACAGATGGAAAAACTTCGTGTAGCCATTTTTTGGCCCAAATTTTGGCGTCCAAAGGGGGCTGTGGCGTGATTGGAACCTTGGGAACGGGGCATTGGCCGACGACGGTGGCCCCCACGCACACGACCCCCGACGCCTTAGCTGTGGTCAATCATCTGATGGATTTTGTTGAACAAAAATGCGCTTTTGCGTCGATGGAAGTGTCCTCTCATGCCCTCGACCAGGGGCGCGTGGACGGGCTTTGTTGGGCTTCGACCTTGTTAACGCAGATTTCCCGCGATCATCTCGATTATCACGGTTCGTTGGCGAACTATGTGGCGGCGAAAAAGCGGTTATTTTTCGATTTGGCCCCCCGTCAAGTCGTTTTGAACGCTGATGATCCACAAGGGGCCGCGTGGTTGACCGCACTTCCCGACGCCATTGCCTATGGATTTAGCGATACCCCTTTGAAACAAAAGCGTTTTGTGCAGGGGCGCGCATTGCAATTGACGCCGACGGGATTGCGGTTTGAGGTGAACTCTTCTTGGGGAATGGCGTCCGTGGCGGTCTCGCTTCTGGGGGCATTCAACGGCGCAAATGTGTTGGGGTGTTTGGCGGTGTTGTTGTCGCTCGACCAATCTCTTAGCCACAGTTGTCGGCAACTCACTGCGCTTAAACCCGTGCGAGGGCGTATGGAAAGCGTGGTGTTGGCGTCATCGAGGCCCACGGTCATTATCGACTACGCCCATACGCCCCATGCCCTCGAACAGGCCTTAAAAGCGATTCGGGGTCATCAACCCCATTCAAGGTTGACATGTGTATTTGGCTGTGGGGGGGATCGGGATACGGGAAAACGGTCTCAAATGGGCGAAATGGCCGCAAAATGGGCGGATTCCGTGGTTATCACCAGTGACAATCCCCGTCGAGAAGCGCCTGAAACCATTGTCGCTCACATCATGGAGGGGGTCTCGAATGCGGATCGCAAGCGAGTGACCGTCGAACTCGACCGAAAGGCCGCAATCATTTACGCACTTGACCAAGCGGTCGGTCATGATCCTACGCGAGAAGTCGTACTGATTGCGGGGAAAGGCCACGAAAATTATCAAGAAATCAATGGGTTACGCCGCGAGTTTAGCGATCATGCCGTGGTGCGGGCCTACTTTGGGGAGACGGTGTAAATGCCAACACACATGCAATTAACGGCGGTCGCGGAATGCGTTCAAGGGCGGTTAATCGGGCGTGACGGTTCCTTTGCGGGTGCCGCCATCGACAGTCGAAAAATCGAGCCTAATCAATTGTTTGTCGCGTTACCCGGTGAAAAAGTGGACGGCCATGATTTCGTGGCAGCCGCTTTGGAGAAGGGGGCAGCGGCGGCGTTAGTGACTCGAACGGTCGCGGTCGATCTGCCGCAAATCGTCGTGACCGATGGACGGGCGGCGTTAGTCCAGCTCGCGCGGATGTGGCGTTCGCGGTGGGGTGGTGGGCCGTTGATTGCGTTGACGGGATCGAACGGCAAAACCACGACGAAAGAGATGTTAGTTGGCATTGGTCGGGCGGCCGGGCGGCAGGTACTCGCTACGATAGGCAATCTAAACAACGATTTAGGGGTTCCACTCACCCTGTTAGGCCTTCAGCCCGAACATGATTTCGCCGTCATCGAGATGGGGGCTAATCATCAAAAAGAAATTAGTTATTTGACGGGATTGGCGTGTCCGCAGGTTGCGTTGATTACGAACGCGGGGCCTGCTCACCTAGAGGGTTTTGGGGGACTGTGGGGCGTTGCGCAGGGAAAAGGTGAAATTTATCAGGGGCTGAGTCGAGAAGGTCACGCCATCATCAACGCCGACGACGACTATGCAGACTATTGGCGGCGTTTGAATGAGGGACGGTCGATTTTGACCTTTGGCCTAGACCATCCTGCAACCGTGAAGGGGGAATTTGATGAGGTTAATCAAACCCTTAGCTTGAGTTGGCAGGGGGAGACGGCCACGGTGAAATTGCCCGTCCCAGGCCGTCACAACGCGCGAAATGCCCTTGCCGCAGCGGCAGCGACCTTGGCGGCCGGCATAGAATTCGCGGCGGTCATTCAGGGATTGACGGAATTTTCACCGGCGAGCGGTCGTTTAACCCGTCGAGCGGGCGTGAACTGCCAACTCATCGACGACGCTTACAATGCCAATCCGGCTTCGATGGAAGCGGGGTTGATGGTGTTGATGGGGGCCCCCGCGCCACAGTGGGCGG
>CAZTIH010000018.1:0-25985 GCA_964613675.1 uncultured Candidatus Competibacteraceae bacterium | reverse complement strand
GGTGTTGGGCGATATGGGCGAGTTAGGCGAGCGGACGGCGGCGGGGCACGCAGAAGTCGTATTAGCGGCGCAAAAACTTGGCGTTAAACGCTTGTATTTAGTCGGTGATGCCATGAAACAGGCAGCTGAATTAGTTCCCGAATTAGCCCAACATTTCCCTGATGTCGATCATTTGGTCGCCCAGCTTAAAACCGATCTATTCGCTGAATTAACGTCGCCAACTTTACTGATAAAAGGCTCTCGTTTTATGGCAATGGAACGGGTCGTTAATGCCCTTACTCATCCATTAGGAGATCATCGCTAATATGCTATTGCACCTTTCCCAATGGTTAATGCAATACGAGAATTTTTTTAATGTATTTCAGTATCAAACTTTACGAGCGATATTGAGTGCATTAACGGCGTTACTCGTCTCGCTGTTACTCGGCCCTTTCATGATTCGGTGGTTAAAAGCGCGTTTAATTGGCCAGTATGTCCGAACTGATGGTCCGCAAAGTCATTTAAGCAAGTCGGGTACCCCAACCATGGGGGGAACTCTCGTTTTAATGGCCGTCACTTTGGCCACTTTATTATGGGCAGACTTAGCGAATCGCTACATTTGGGTCGTTTTATTCGTGATGCTGGGCTGTGGAATCATTGGCGGATTAGATGATTATCAAAAACTGATTTTGAAAAACTCAAAAGGCTTGTCAGCTAAAGCAAAATACATTTCTCAATCTGTCGTCGGATTAATGGCGGCATTACTATTATTTTTTACAGCGCAAGTCGCTGCTGAAACCACGCTTTATGTCCCTTTCTTTAAAACGATCGCCATTCCGTTGGGCGTATTTTTTATTGTCCTCACGTATTTCACGATTGTCGGTGCCAGTAATGCCGTCAATTTAACGGACGGATTAGATGGATTAGCGATCGGACCAACGATTTTGGTTGCCGGGGGACTGGCCATTTTTGCCTACGCCTCGGGCAACACGCTTCATGCGAACTATTTAGAAATTCCCCATGTGCCCGGGGCCGGGGAAGTGGCCATTTTGTGTGCGGCGATTGTCGGTGCGGGGTTGGGATTTCTTTGGTTCAATGTCTATCCTGCCCAAGTTTTTATGGGCGATGTTGGGGCACTCGCATTAGGGGCTGCATTAGGCGTGATTGCAGTAATCGTGCGCCAGGAATTAGTCCTCGTAATTATGGGTGGGATATTTGTTTTAGAAACGGTGTCGGTCATGTTACAGGTTGCGTCGTTCAAATTAACGGGAAAACGCATCTTCAAAATGGCACCCATTCATCATCATTTTGAATTAAAAGGCTGGCACGAACAGCAAGTGGTGATCCGCTTTTGGATCATTAGCATTGTGCTCGTGCTTATCGGTTTGTCCACTTTGAAGCTACGCTGATGACTACGCCTCATTATCTCATTGCAGGTCTCGGACAAAGTGGGCAATCCGCCCTCCGTTATTTACAGTCTTTGGGCGTTCGCATTAGCGTCACCGATAGTCGTACACCACCTCCCATTAGTCTTTCACTCTCCCCCGAAATTGAAGCGCAATTTGGGCCGTTTAACGCTGAATTTTTTCATTCAGCAACCCATATCATTGCCAGTCCCGGTTTAGACTTACGGCATCCCATATTCGCGCATTCGGTCGCCCAGAAAAAACCCTTGTGGAGCGATGTCGAACTCTTCGCGCAACACCTAGTAACCCTTGGCAATCCACCGGTCGTCGCGATTACGGGGTCCAACGGCAAAAGCACGGTGACGACCTTGGTGGGCGAAATGGCGAAGGCGTCGGGAATCGCCGTGGCCGTGGGGGGAAATTTAGGCATTCCTGCCCTCGATCTCATCGCTCCTGAGGTCGCGCTCTATGTACTGGAACTGTCGAGTTTCCAACTCGAAACGACCTATTCTTTAGCCCCCAAAGCCGCCGCGATTCTCAATCTCAGTGCAGACCATTTAGATCGCCATGAAACGATGGCCAATTATGCCGCGATTAAGGGACGGATTTTCACTCACGCAACGACCCAAATTTTCAACGCCGACGACCCGTTGACTCAGCGTCACTGCGTTGCGGGTCGGGAAACGGTGGGGTTTACATTGGCGACTCCCACGGCGAATCAGTGGGGGATTGCGATTCATCAGGGAGAAGAATGGTTGTGTCGCGGCGATGATTTTTACTTGCCAGTCAACACATTAGCGATGAAAGGACGACATAACGCCGCCAACGCACTGGCCGCGTTAGCCCTGGGGGAAGCCGTTGGATTGTCGCGTCATGCCATGATCGACACACTGAAGCAATTCAAAGGGTTACCTCACCGTAGCCAATTAGTGGCGGTGAAACAGGGGGTGTCGTGGATCGACGATTCCAAGGGAACTAATGTTGGGGCGACTTTGGCGGCGATTGCGGGATGTGAACGGCCCGTGGTGCTCATCGCGGGGGGGCAGGGGAAAGGCCAAGACTTCACGCCCCTTGCAACAGTGGCTTCTCAGCTCCGCGCTGCCGTGTTGATCGGTCAAGACGCCCCCGCAATCGCAACGGTGTTAACTCCGCTGATTCCCATTTCTCACGCGATTGACCTGAATGATGCCGTGCAACAAGCCGCCCAGCTCGCTCACTCGGATGACATCGTTTTGTTATCGCCAGCCTGCGCCAGTCTCGACATGTTCGCTAATTACCAGGCCCGAGGACGCGCCTTTGCTCAGGCGGTGGAGCAATTACCATGAACCGTTACCCTCTTGACCCTATTTTGCTGTGGTCAGCCTTACTGATCTGTGTTTTGGGCCTGTTGATGGTGACCTCGGCGTCGATGCCGATGGCGGCCGATGCGGGAGATCCATGGTTTTTTAGCATTCGCCAGACGGCCTTTTTCGTCATCGGACTGGTGGCGGCTGCCCTCACCTTTTGTATCCCCATGAGATTTTGGGAACGGCAACGGGGATTTTTATTGCTGATGGCGGCCTTCATGCTTCTATTAGTGCTTGTGATTGGGCGCGAAGTGAACGGTGCCACGCGCTGGATTGCCATTGGCCCCATTAATCTACAGGTCTCTGAAGTCGCACGGTTACTCGTCGTGCTGTACTTGGCGAGCTATCTCAAACGGCATCAGTCCGCCATTGCCCGTAAACCGTTGGCGGTTCTCAAACCGCTCATGGTGTTGAGTGCATTAAGCGTGTTGTTGCTCCTCCAACCCGATTTTGGCGCAACGGCGGTTATGTTTGCGACGGCGTTGGGCATGATGTTTCTAGCAGGTGCTAACCTACTGATGTTTATCGTATTAATCGTCGGAGTACTGATCGCGGCGGGGTTGCTCATTCTCATTGAACCCTATCGCATGGCCCGTCTGGTCGGATTTCTCGACCCGTGGGCCGACCCCTTGGCTAGTGGTTTCCAGCTCACGCAGTCGTTGATTGCGATTGGGCGCGGCGAACTGTTTGGGGTCGGGTTAGGGGGATCGGTTCAGAAGCTGTTTTATCTGCCCGAGGCCCATACCGACTTCATTTTCGCCGTTACCGCTGAGGAACTCGGCTTACTGGGGATTGTGCTGACGGTGTCGTTGTACAGCCTTATGGTCATGCGCATGTTGACAATCAGTGCGCGAGCTGAGGCTCAAAAAGCTTCCTTTGGCAGTTTGGTGGCGTCGGGGATTGCGCTGTGGTTTGGGATGCAAACCCTTGTCAATTTGGGCGTCAACATGGGGGTATTGCCCACGAAGGGCTTGACCTTACCGTTGATGAGTTACGGCGGCAGCAGTTTAGTGGTGATGATGATGGCGATTGCGTTGGTGTTGCGGGTGGCGGCGGAAAATTACGCCCACACCGTAGAAACCCATGAAGGTTCTGTGTCTCAACTTCAGGAGCAACCCGCATGACGGCCCCGGTTCTCATTATGGCGGGCGGTACGGGGGGGCATGTGTTTCCCGCACTGGCAGTCGCTGACGTTTTGCGTCAAAGACAAATCCCCGTGAAGTGGCTCGGGACGACGGCGGGATTGGAAGCCCAGATCGTGCCCCCCACAGGCATCGAGATGGAACGCCTCGTCGTGACTGGATTACGGGGGAAGGGGGTGCGCAAATGGTTGACGGCACCTTGGATGTTGAGTCGGGCACTGATGCAGGCGCGAAACATCGTGCGGCGTTTACAACCACGCTTGGTTTTAGGGATGGGCGGTTTTGTGAGCGGGCCAGGGGGAGTGATGGCGCGACTGGAGGGGATTCCGTTGGTCATTCACGAACAAAATGCCCTCCCCGGTACCACCAACCGTTACCTAGCACCCCTAGCGGATCGGGTGTTGACGGGGTTTGACGATGCTTTCCCCTATCGCCGCGCTCAAACGGTTGGTAATCCCGTGCGTATGTCCATCGCCAATCTCCCCCCGCCCACCACGCGATTTGCAGAACGCCCGCCAGGTCGGCGACGGCTGTTGGTTTTGGGTGGCAGCCAAGGGGCCAAGGCATTAAACGAACTCGTGCCGCAAGCGCTTGCGCAGTTGCCGCCAACCGAACGCCCCGAGGTGTGGCATCAGGCGGGTAAACAACTCATCGACGCGACGCTTCTGCAGTACGCTCAACAGGGGGTGTCGGCCCGCATCGAGCCGTTTATCGACGATATGGCAGCGGCGTATGGCTGGGCGGATTTGGTGGTGTGTCGGTCGGGAGCATTGACTCTGGCGGAACTGGCCTGCGCAGGGGTGGGGGCATTGCTGGTGCCCTTTCCCTTTGCGATTGACGACCATCAGCGTCACAACGCCGAGGCCCTAGTGAAAGTGGGAGCGGCCCGTTGCGAATTGCAGTCTCAATTGACGGTGGAACGGTTGACCAGCGAGTTACAGGACCTGTTGCGCGATCCAGAACGACTATTGCACATGGCGATGGCAGCCCGTTCGTTGGCGCGACCCACCGCCGCCGCGGACATCGCGGACATCTGTTTGCAGGCGGCGAAGGGCACCAAGGGGGCGTTAGGATGATTGCCCCGCGTCACTTCCATGCGCACTGGCCTAAACCCGATGGTCAATGGCGGATTCATTTCCTCGGCATTGGCGGGTCGGGGATGAGCGGGATCGCCGAAGTGCTCAACACGTTGGGGTATAGCGTGTCGGGATCGGATGTGAAGCCGTCGAGCGTTACGGTGCGGTTGCAGGAACAGGGGGTGCGCGTGTTCATCGGCCATCGTGCTGAGCAAGTGGTCGGTGCTCATGTCGTGGTGCGTTCGAGCGCCATTGCCGACACCAATCCCGAACTCCTCGCCGCACGAGAAATGCGGTTACCCGTGTTGATGCGGGCGGAAATGTTGGGCGAACTCATGCGGTTTCGCTGTGGAATCGCGGTGGCGGGCACACATGGTAAAACCACCACGACGAGTTTATTGGCAAGTTTGTTAGCCGAAGGGGGGTTGGATCCCACCTTTGTGATTGGTGGACTGTTGAACAGTGCGGGGTGTCATGCGCGACTTGGCGGTGGTGACTATCTGGTAGCGGAGGCCGACGAATCCGATGCGTCATTTCTGCACCTCAAGCCGGTCATGGCCATCGTGACCAATATCGACGCCGACCACCTCAGCCATTACCAAGGGGACTTCCAGCAGTTACGCGACACTTTTCTGCGATTTCTGCACCAGTTGCCGTTCTACGGATTAGCGGTGTTATGTCGGGACGATCCCGAGATTGCGGCATTGTTACCTCACATTCAGCGTCCGACATTGTGTTACGGAACCGATCCCGCATCGGAGGTGGTGGTGAGTCAGATTCAGCAGCACCAAGGCCAAACGCATTTTGTGGTGCAATTTCCCGAAGCTGCACCTTTGCCCATCACGCTCAATCATCCCGGTCACCACAGCGTATTGAATGCAACGGCAGCGCTGACGATTGCCCACCAATTAGGCGTTTCTCGGGACGCGATGGTGACGGCGTTGGCGAATTTTCAGGGCGTGGGACGCGATTCCATCGGTACGGTGAGGTAGCGCTTCCCAGTGGCGGGACGGCGACCTTGATCGACGATTACGGCCACCATCCTCGCGAAGCTACCGCCGTGATCGAGGCATTGCGGGCGAATTGGCCCGAGAAGCGGGTCTTTTTAGTCTTTCAGCCCCATCGGTTTTCGCGGACTCGGGATTTATTTGAAGATTTTGCGGCGGCCCTGTCAGCGGTGGATGGCCTCATTCTCATGGAGGTTTACGCGGCGGGGGAAAAGCCCATTGCAGGGGCGGACGGGCGGAGTTTGTGTCGAGCGATTCGTTTGCGGGGCCAGGTCGAGCCGTTATTTGCCGAGCAACTCAGTGAGTTACCCGACCTATTGCGCACGACGCTGCGGTCAGGAGATTTACTGGTGACGATGGGTGCGGGCGATATTGGGGGCTTTGCGGCAAAACTGGCGAAGGAGGGTTTGACATGACGGCAGTGAACGCGCCACGCGGCGAATTGCGGTCTCAAGTGTCGTTAGCGCCTTACACCACATGGCGGGTGGGCGGCCGAGCCAAGCAGTGTTATCGCCCTGCAACCGTAGAGGATTTGGGGCTTTTTCTATCCCAATTGCCGATGGACGAACCGCTTTTGTGGTTGGGGTTAGGCAGTAACCTGCTAATTCGCGATGGTGGCTTTGAGGGAACGGTGATTTTGACGCACGGGTCACTGTCGTCCTGCATCGTTCAAAACGACACCTTGTGGGTTGGTGCCGGCGTACCCTGTGCCAAGATCGCGAAACAAGCGGTAAAGGCCAATTTAACGGGCGGTGAATTTTGGGCGGGGATTCCCGGGACATTCGGGGGGGCATTGGCGATGAATGCAGGGGCGTGGGGCGGGACGACTTGGGAGTGGGTAACTCGTATTCAAACCCTTGATCGAAAAGGAAACCTTCACCATCGCGTGCCCAGTGATTACGACATTGGTTATCGTCATGTTCGAGGCCCCGCCGACGAAGGCTTTGTGGGGGCGACGATTAAGTTGCTCCCGGGGGACGGAACGAAGAGTGCAGAACGAATCAAAGCGTTACTGCAACAACGTAACCAAACTCAACCCACCCATTTGCCCAGTTGCGGGTCCGTGTTTCGCAATCCGCCAGGGGATCACGCCGCAAGGCTCATCGAACAAGCGGGACTGAAGGGATTTGCGATAGGAGATGCGCAAGTTTCCCTCAAACACGCCAATTTCATCGTTAATCGCGGTTGTGCTACAGCAAGTCAACTCGAACAGGTTATTCATCACATCATCGCGACGGTTCACACGCATTTCGGCGTCATTCTCCACCCCGAAGTCCGTATTGTGGGTCGTGCTTGTCATGTTCAAGAGGTCATCCCATGAAATTTCGTCGTCGTGGTGCCATCCGCCATCGCCCGTCGGCGCCTATTACTCAGCGTCTCGTTGGGTTCCGCGAGCTGATTCGTCAGGGGCTTATGTGGACATTACTGCTGGGGTTGAGCGTCACGGCTTACCAGAGTGTGGCGCAGTTGCTCGATGCCCGACGTTACCCCGTGAGACAGGTGTTGTTGCGTAACGAATTGGTGCAGCTCAATCCGACGGAGGTCGAGGCGCTGTTGCTCCCGCTCTTAGGGCAAAACTTTTTTATCGCCAACCTGTGGACGACTCAACGACAGCTCCAAGCCTTGCCGTGGGTTGCCTCGGCGCGGGTGGAACGCCACTGGCCCGATCGCGTTGAAGTGGAGTTAACGGAGCATGTACCCGTTGCCCATTGGGGGCAAAGCATGGTCACAGCGGGCGGGGAAGTTTTTACGCCGACCACCTTTCGGCAGGTGGAGAATTGGCCACGGCTTAATGGGTTGCCAGGGCAAGAGAAAGCGGTGTTGAGCGCGTTTTACTTAGCCAAAGAGTTGCTCGATCCCCTTAATCTGACCGTGATTGGGTTACGACAAGACGAACGTGAAGCGTGGACGGTGTTATTGACTAACGGCGTGGTATTGGAAGTGGGGCGGGAACACTTCGCAGAACGGTTAACGCTCTTCGTGAAGAGTTATCCCCAAGCCTTAGCGGCGCGCATCAGCGAAGTTCAGGCCGTTGATCTGCGTTATGACCAAGGTTTTGCGGTTCGTTGGCGGAGTCGTTCGGGGTGACTTCGATGAGTGTGGACGACGAACGATTACGGGTAGGGGTGGACATCGGGGCCGCTAAAATCGCGGCGGTTATCGGTGAAGTCGATGAGGCAGGGCGATTAGAAGTCTGTGGCGTGGGGGTAACAGCGAGTCGTGGTGGGGTACGGCGCGGGACGCTCACCGACCTCAATCTCGTCACACAAGCGCTCAACGAAGTGCTGTCGGAAGCAGAACGTACTGCAAATTGTCAAGTGCATTCCGTGTACACGGGTTTGGTGAGTGCGCAAATCCACAGCCGTAACATTGCGAGTCAGGTTCCTGTCGCGGGCGAGTCGGTGGCGGACCTTGATGTCAATCGGGTGATGGCGTTGGCGCGACAGTCGGATCCGCAGCTCGCTGAAGATTATCAAGTCATTCATGTTTTGCCGCAGTCGTTTAGCCTCGATCAGCAGAACAACATTCGCGATCCTATTGGTCTCGTGGGGCATCAATTGGAAGCCCACACCCATTTGATTGCAGCGCGAAAAAATGCCGTTCAGAACATGGTGAACTGTTTGAAGCGCGTAAATCGGCAGGTCGATGACACATTGCTTCCTGCTCTGGCGGCGGCGCGGGCAGTGCTAACCGATGAAGAACGCGAAATGGGCGTGGTGCTGCTGGATATTGGGCATAGCGTGACGAGCTTAGCCACCTTCGTTGAACGGGCCGTCTGTCAAACCACTATATGGCCGATTGCGGGTGAGACGGTGACGGCGGACATCGCCGAAATGTTCACTACCTCCCTCGCCGATGCCGAACAGTTGAAGTGTCGTTATGGCCATGCGCTGTCAACAAGGGTGCCGGTCGATGAGCCCCTTGAGGTGGCGGGACTCCCGGGGCGTACCCCGAAGCTGAAATGCACACGTCACCTGCTGAGTCAAGTGATTGCCGCCCGTTACAAAGATATTTTTGAACATACCCTCGATTTACTACATCGTTCCCAGTCTTTTCCGCTCATTAAGTCGGGGGTAGTGCTGACGGGGGGCGGTGCGATGTTGCCTGGCGTTGCTGAACTTGCCGAAGAAACTTTGCAATTACCCGTCAGAGTGGGGATACCGCAGGGTGTGATGGGCTTCGATGCGTTGGTGAAACAGCCTTCGATGGCGACGGTGGTGGGCTTAGTGTTGCTGGGCTACGAAAACCACGAACGTCGCCACGAACGTCCCAGCAGTTTATGGAGCCGTTTGACAAGTTGGTTACGCGATATTTAAGCGAACGAATCCAAAATGTAGATTTCTTTAGTTTCGGTGAATGGTCAGCACCCCTATTCCCGAATCATAAGTAAATGGGTGTTACCTAAAAGTAGTGGAGTCAATGTCATGTCCAATTTTCGTATGGTCGAGCCTGAGAACAACCACGGTAATGCCGTTATTAAAGTATTCGGCATCGGTGGTGGCGGGTGTAACGCGGTGCAGTACATGCACGATGCTAACCTTGCCGGGGTGGAGTTCATTTGCGCCAATACCGATGCGCAAGCGCTGCGCAACTGTAGCGTGCCCCACATCGTCACGCTGGGTCAGAACACCACACGCGGGTTAGGCGCCGGTGCCGATCCCGAGAAAGGCCGTGAAGCGGTTGAAGAGGATCGCGATCGTATCCGCGAACTGCTTGAAGGCGCCGACATGGTGTTCATCACGACGGGTATGGGGGGCGGTACAGGGACGGGCGGTGCGCCGGTCGTGGCGGAAATTGCGAAAGACATGGGAATTTTGACCGTTGGCGTCGTGACCAAACCCTTTAACTTTGAAAACAAACGTCGTGCAGATGTGGCGCAACAGGGCATTCGCAATCTCATGGAGCGGGTGAACTCGTTGATCGTGATTCCCAACGACAAACTGCTGAAGCTGGGCAAAATCGCCGTCATCGAAGCCTTCTCAAAAGCGAATGATGTGTTGTTAAACGCGGTTCAAGGGGTTTCGGAACTCATCGTCAACCCGGGCTTCATCAACGTGGACTTTGCCGATGTGCGTTCTGTGATGAGCGTTAATGGTATGGCGATGATGGGGATTGGTCAGGCATCGGGCGACGGTCGGGCGCGTTCGGCCACGATGAATGCGATCCAGAATCCATTGTTGGAGGACATCGTGTTGCAAGGGGCACAGGGGCTGTTGGTTAATATCACCGCAGGCCCGGACTTCGATACCGATGAATACGCCGAAGTGGGCAACATCGTGAGCGAGTTCGTTTCCGACGACGCGAATGTGAAAATTGGCACGGTGCTAGATCAGAGCCTCACTAACCAATTCCGCGTCACCATCGTCGCTACGGGGATCAATTATAATCAGCAGCAAGCGCAGCCCTTTGGTCAACTCGCCGGTCGTGGCGTCAGTACGGGAAATCGCGTGGGCAACAACGGGCGTGCGCGTCTTGGCGTCGTCAGCAATCACCCCGTAAACAGTGCGCAGGTGGATTCAAAAGAAGAATACCTCGATATTCCAGCATTTTTGCGCCGTAACGACAAAAACTAATCGGGTTGAATGCGAGCGCGGTCCCTTATTTTTCAGGCGACCGCGCTTTTTTATTGCCTTTTCATCGGCGTTAGCATTGCGTAAAGTTGTAAAAAAGACAAAATGCAACAACCGCGTGACAACGCAACAACAGATGGTAAACGGGCAATGATTCGGCAAAGAACACTCAAAAATGTGATACAGGCGATGGGCATCGGGCTACATACGGGCGTGAAAATTGTGCTTACGCTGCGGCCCGCCCCCGCAAATACGGGGATTCAGTTTCGGCGAGTGGATCTCACCCCCACCGTGACCATGCCCGCGCACGCTAACTTTGTCGGTGATACCTGTTTGGCAACGACGTTGATTCGTCATGGGCAGAAAGTCGCCACTATTGAACATTTGATGGCGGCATTTGCAGGATTGGGCATTGACAATGTCATTGTCGATTTAGATGGCCCCGAAGTCCCGATTATGGATGGTTCGGCGGCGCCTTTTGTTTTTCTGATCCAGTCAGCGGGCATTCGTGAGCAGGAGGCCCCGAAACGCTTTATTCGGATTCGCAAGCCGCTGGAAGTGAAAGACGGCGACCGCTTCGCCAAACTCGCCCCGTTTAATGGATTTTCGACGCAGTTTACGGCGCAATTTCCTCATCCCTTGTTTCCGCCTGCGGGTCAGCAAGCCCAATTTACCTTCTCGACGATGAGTTTTATTAAAGAAATTAGTCGCGCCCGCACTTTTGGGTTTCTGCGGGACATCGAGGGGTTGCGGGCGAAGGGATTAGCGTTAGGGGGCAATTTGGACAACGCCATTGTGCTCGATGATTTTCGGGTGTTGAACGAGGACGGATTGCGTTATGCCGATGAGTTTGTGCGACACAAAATGCTCGATGCCGTCGGAGATTTGTATTTACTCGGCGCGATGATTATGGGCGCTTTTACGGGCTACAAATCCGGTCATGCCCTCAATGTGCGTTTAGTCCAACAGCTTTTGAGCCAACAGAACGCTTGGGAATGGGTCGAAGCGGGAGATAGCGACGTCGAACCATTTGCCGATTGGCAACCTGTTGCGGCCTAAGCGAGTGAGGCAATCGGTTATCATCGCGATTGCCCATTTTAACGCCCACATTTCGGAACATGTTCAGTAAATTCTTCAAACGTCTTTTCGGGAGTCGCAACGAACGCGCCATCAAGCGGTTGCGGCGTACCGTCGAACAAATCAACACTTTTGAGCCGGATTTAATCAATCTCTCAAATGACCAGCTCCGCGCCAAAACCGATGAATTTCGAGCC
The DNA here is from genome assembly GCA_964613675.1 of uncultured Candidatus Competibacteraceae bacterium. Taxonomy (GTDB): domain Bacteria; phylum Pseudomonadota; class Gammaproteobacteria; order Competibacterales; family Competibacteraceae; genus DAIUCA01. The sequence continues at coordinate 14,184 of CAZTIH010000018.1, read as the reverse complement.
CGCCTCGAAGCCGGGAGCACCCTCGACCAGGTGTTGCCCGAAGCCTTTGCGGTCGTGCGGGAAGCGAGTCGGCGCGTGCTTAACATGCGACATTTTGATGTCCAGCTCATTGGCGGCATGGTGCTTCACAGCGGAAAAATCGCCGAAATGCGCACGGGGGAAGGCAAAACCCTGGTGGCGACCTTGCCCGTTTACCTCAATGCGCTGAGTGGCAAAGGGGTTCACGTCATCACCGTCAATGACTATCTCGCCCGACGCGACGCCGAATGGATGGGGCAGCTCTACCAATTTTTGGGCTTAACTGTAGGGGTTGCGGTGGCGGACATGGGGTTTGAGGCCAAACGTGCCGCTTACCACGCCGACATTACTTACGGAACGAACAACGAGTTCGGATTTGATTATCTGCGGGACAACATGGCGTTCACGCCCGAACAGCGGGTGCAGCGCGAACTCAACTACGCTCTCATTGATGAGGTCGATTCGATTCTGATCGACGAAGCGCGGACGCCATTAATTATTTCTGGCCCTGCGGAGGAGTCTTCTGATCTTTATCGTCGCGTGAACAAGCTCGTGCCCAAGCTCAAGCCCCAAAAAGGGGAAGAGGGGGAAGGGGATTACACCGTCGATGAGAAGCAAAAGCAGGTTTATCTCACGGAAGCGGGCATGGATCGCGTTGAGCAGTTGATGATAGAAGCCGAACTTTTACCTGATGGATCAAGCCTTTACGATCCAGCCCAACTGACGCTATTTCACCATCTCAATGCCTGTTTGCGTGCCCAAGCGCTGTATCACAAAGATCAGGAATACATCGTCCGCAACGGTCAAATCATCATTGTGGACGAGTTTACGGGTCGGACGATGCAGGGGCGGCGTTGGTCGGACGGCTTACATCAAGCGATTGAGGCAAAAGAGGGCGTTCAGATTCAGCCCGAAAACCATACCCTCGCATCGATTACTTTTCAGAACTACTTTCGTTTGTACAACAAGCTCGCCGGCATGACGGGGACTGCGGAAACCGAAGCTCCTGAATTTCTGCAAATCTATGGTCTAGAAGTTCTGGTCATCCCTACCCATCGTGCGATGATCCGCAAAGATTTAGGGGATCAGGTGTTTTTGTCATTGCAGGACAAATTCGATGCTGTTCTGAAAGATATTGTCGATTGTCATCAGCGTGAACAACCGGTTTTGGTCGGAACTACTTCGATTGAAGTCTCTGAAATGCTCTCAAAACAGTTGCAGACGCGGAACATTCCTCACGAGGTGTTAAACGCCAAGCAACATGAACGAGAAGCCGACATCGTGGCGCAGGCAGGGCGTCCTGGCGGCGTTACGATTGCCACGAACATGGCGGGTCGCGGAACCGACATCGTGCTTGGCGGTAACCTCAAACGCGAACTCGATTTGCTAGGGGAAGAAGTTTCTGATGCCGAACGCGAAACCGTAGAATCGGCTTGGGCGGCGCGTCATGAAGCGGTGTTGAAGGCGGGGGGACTGCACATCATCGGAACGGAACGCCATGAATCACGACGTATCGACAATCAGTTGCGCGGTCGGGCTGGACGGCAAGGTGACCCCGGATCGAGTCGCTTTTATTTGTCGCTCGAAGATAATTTGATGCGAATCTTTGCGGCAGACTGGCTGAAGGGCGCCATGAAGCGTCTCGGAATGCAAGAGGGGGAAGCCATTGAACATCCCTGGTTGACTCGCGGAATTGAGAACGCTCAACGCAAAGTCGAGGCCCATAACTTCGATATTCGCAAAAATCTACTCGAATACGATGATGTGGCCAACGAGCAACGGAAGTTTATCTATCGCCAACGCAACGAGTTGATGTCCCTCGACGACATTTCGGGAACTCTGATCGAATGGCGTACCGAGGTCATGCAGCGCACTATTGATCTGTTTATTCCTCGGGATAGTCTTGCAGAACAGTGGAAAGTGGCCGATTTAATGGCCATGTTGAAGAAAGAATTCGATCTCGATTTGCCCATTCAACAGTGGCTCGACGACGAAGACGATCTTCATGAGGAACCCCTTCGGCAACGAATGATCGCTGCCCTCCACGAGCGTCACGAAAACAAGGAAAAGGACTATGGCGCCCCGCTGATGCGGTTGCTCGAAAAACGGGTAGCGATGGACATCCTCGATGCGCAGTGGAAAGAACATCTAGCGGCGATGGACTATCTCCGTCAGGGGATTCACTTGCGGGGGTACGCGCAGAAAAATCCCAAACAGGAGTACAAGCGCGAATCGTTTGAGATGTTTGCAGCGATGTTAGATCGGGTGCAGCAAGAGACGGTAAGCGTATTGGCGCGAATTAATGTGCAGGTTGCCCCGCCGCCCCCGCCCGCCTCGGGGCCGATGCAATTTGAGCATGATGAATCGCCTATGTTGGCGGGGCAGAGTGAAGCAGCAGACGTAGTAATGGCGCCGGCATCGGCAAAGTTAGCGAAATTGCCCCAAATCTCGGGGGAAGAGCCGCGTAAAGTAGGACGAAATGACCCTTGTCCCTGTGGTTCGGGTAAGAAATACAAACATTGTCACGGTCGTTTAGCGTGAGGAAAACTCAATGAATTTGTTGCCAATCAAAGGTTTACGCATCGGCACGACGCAGGCCGGCGTGCGCGTGCCCAACCGCTCGGATCTCGTCGTCATGGAACTGGCGGAGGACAGCTTGACGGCGGTAGTGTTTACCACCAACGCATTTTGCGCCGCTCCCGTTCAGATCGCCCGCCAACATCTCTATGTGATGATGCCCCGTTATTTGGTCATCAATACGGGAAATGCTAACGCCGGTACCGGTGAACCGGGGCTGGTGGCGGCACGGGCGGTCTGTCAAACCCTTGCCGATCAACAGGGTTGTGCGTTGGAGGAAGTGTTGCCCTTCTCGACGGGCGTGATTGGTGAACCCTTGCCCGTCAGCCCGATTCAAGCTGGGTTACCTCATGCAGTAGCGGCGTTGACTGAAACGGGCTGGTTGGCGGCCGCCCACGGCATTATGACGACCGATACCCGTCCTAAAGGGGCAAGTCAGCAACTGACTTTGGGTGGCCAAGCGGTGACGATCACGGGGATTTCTAAGGGATCGGGCATGATTTGTCCGAATATGGCGACCATGCTGGGGTTTGTCGCGACGGACATTGCCGTTGAACTCGGCACACTGCGCGAATGGCTTGAAGAGGCGGTCGCGGATTCGTTCAATTCCATCACGGTGGATGGCGACACGAGCACCAATGACGCCTGCGTGTTGATGGCGACGGGGCAGTCGGGCGTCACCTTCGAGGCGTTGAGCGAGGACGAACAGGCTCAATTTACTCAGGCGCTCAATGAGGTTTTCCTGGATTTGGCCCAACAAATCGTGCGCGACGGCGAAGGTGCGACGAAATTTATCACGGTGAAGGTGGTGAATGGGGAGGACGAGGTGGAATGTCGGCAGATTGCGTACACCGTCGCCCATTCGCCCCTGGTGAAGACGGCATTTTTCGCTAGCGATCCCAATTGGGGACGGATTTTGGCGGCGATTGGGCGAGCACCGATTGTCGATCTGGAAACCGACCGCGTGAACATTTACCTCAACGACTGTTGCATTGTGCGTAACGGGGCGCGGGCGGATGACTACACCGAGGCAGCGGGCCAAGCGGTCATGGCGCAAAAGGACATCGTGATTACCATCGACTTAGATCGAGGAATCGCGCAAAAACAAGTCTTTACCTGTGATTTTTCCCACGAATATGTCTCCATCAACGCCGACTACCGTTCATAATCCCGAAAACTCTACAGTACGAGTGGCGGTGGGGGTCATTCTCGATATTCGAGGTCGAGTTCTGATCGCCCAACGCCCCAAAACAGCACATCAAGGCGGGTTATGGGAGTTTCCAGGGGGGAAAGTTAAGGCCGACGAGACCGTTGAACAGGCCTTAATTCGCGAATTGGCAGAAGAAATCGGCATTACAGCGACGACGTGTACCCCGTGGCTCCAAATCTACCATGCTTACGACGATAAAACCGTGGGATTAGAAGTGTGGCGCGTGACGGCGTGGGAAGGCGCGGCGCGAGGGTGTGAAGGGCAACCGATTCGGTGGGTTGCGTTAGGGGAGTTGGAAAATTACCCCTTTCCCGTGGCAAATCGACCGATTTTGTTGGCGCTGCAATCTGGGGGGATGTCGCCAGAACCCCTGGCAGACTCGACGGCATCGTCCCTCAAATTGGCGGGGATCGGTGCTGCAATGTTTTTGACGGCATTAGCGGTGGGATATTTTGGATCGCAGCCCGTAGCAGTGACGGCGCAAAATCTCGATTGCAATGCGGCTTTGGAAGTTTGTGAAGTGGAGGGGGACGGTTGGTCGATGGCGTTGCGGTTTGGTGAGGGGGAATTCTTGACGACCTTGCAACCGTTTGCCGTTTCGTTGACGGTGCAACCCTCTATTGAGCGGGTGGGACTGTTTTTTTGGATGGAAAACATGGACATGGGGCCAAATCGCACCCGTTTAGTGCAGACATCGGAAGGCCATTGGCAAGGAAAGGCGATGTTGCCCTTATGTACGGAAGATCGGGACGATTGGCGGGTCACGGTGATGGCAGAAAATGGGCGTGACCATTACGCGGCGGCGTTCGCATTTACGGCTAAACGGCGGTAGTGCTGATCTAGGGTCACGACCTGCCATTTCAGATAGGCGAGATCTGATCCGTTATCAATGACGTCATCGGCGATCTGCAACCGTTCGGAGCGCGTGGCTTGGGCGGCTAAAATCGCCTGAGCGAGAGCTTCAGAAGTCCCATCACGTGCACGTAACCGATTGATTTGCAATGACTCTTCTACATCGACGACGGCGATGCGGTCGTAAAAAGCCTGTCGGCCGCTTTCGGCAAGGAGAGGGACGGCGACGACAGCGTAGGGCGTGGATAGCGTCTGTAAGCGTGTGGTGACGGTCTGAAAAATGCGGGGATGTAACCAGGCTTCAAGGGTTTGACGAGCGGTTTTGTCGTTGAAAACCCGTTCACGCAATTTTGCGCGGTTCAAAACGCCATCGGCTACACAATCGGGCCACACGCGGGCGATTTCGAGCAGTACGGGTTGGTGGGGGGCAACGAGTTCGCGGGCGATGAGGTCGGTATCGAGAATCGGGACATCGAGGGAGGCAAAGGTGTCGGTGACAGTGGTTTTCCCGCTGGCGATCCCGCCGGTTAAGCCCACGACAAAGGGCGTAAATCGCGACATAAATTCGTTAATTGAGGTGAAGTTGGGAAACTTTACGGGATTTTTCGCGGGTTTGGCACGGAGTGAAGCGAGAGTCGACCAACACGCGACGCATTTCGGTAGCAATCGCTTGTACGACGGGGACGGCGACGGAATTGCCCAATTGACGATACATCTGGGTGCGTGAAACGGGGAAAGTGAAATCGGGCGGGAACCCCATTAGCCTCTTGCATTCGTTTTCGGTGAGCAGCCGTAATCCCGTTTCACAGCCTTCGTCTCGGACAAAAGTACCGGTAAGGCGTTGAATTTTATGGTAAGTCGAGACCAAGGTTTTCGCCTGTTCCCGACTGTTCGGATCGACAATCTGGGGACGGCCATCGTCGCGTTTGAAGAGATAAGTGTGTTGCAGATGCTGGGAGATGGCGTAACCCCGTTGATCGGTTTCGATAATGGAACCTACTGGAACGCGGTAAGGAAAAGCCGTTGGAAAACGGAAATTCGGGGGATTGGCGAACTTTTCCTCGTAAAATCCCACGAGATAGAGGCGATTTCGCGACTGAGGTAGTCCGTAATCCCGTGCATTGAGCAAGTCCCAAAATAAGTGATAACGCAGCGTTTCCCCCGAAGAAGCGAATGAGGGGACGCCATTCTCAGAAATCGCCAGACTGTCTAAAATAATGCGAAAAGTGCGTCCGTGGTCGTGATGAACGAGTCCTTCCACGTTTTCCAGCAAAAACGCGATAGGGCGCTTATCTACCAAAATACGCACGATTTCATGGAATAAAGTCCCTTGGGTGGGGTGGGCAAACCCTTCACGACGACCGATGTGACTAAAGGGCTGACAAGGAAATCCCGCACATAGCACCTCGAAGTCGGGGATCGCATTGCTAGGAATGCGGGTAATGTCGCCTTCGGGGAGATCACCAAAATGGTTTGCGTAGGTTTTTTGGGCGTACACATCCCATTCGGACGAGAACACACAGGTAAAATTCGCGGCTTCAAAGGCAAGTCGAAACCCCCCAATGCCCGCGAAGATGTCGATAAATTTCATCGGGGGAAATCGTCCTCAAGAAATTACGGAAACAAATTCAGCCAATCACCGCCACCCAGTAAGGATAACCACCCTGCCGCCGCTAAAAAAGGACCAAAAGGAAGGGGGTGACTACTTTCTTGGCGTTTAAGAAGTACGAGTAAAATACCGATTACCGCACCGACCATTGAAGATAAAATAATGATCGTGGGTAAGGCCTGCCATCCTAACCACGCACCCAGTAATGCAAGTAATTTGAAGTCGCCATATCCCATTCCCTCCTTTCCCGTCACTAATTTGAACGCCCAATACACCGACCACAACGATAAATACCCCGCAATCGCCCCAATCACGGCGGTTTCTAAATCCACGAAAACGCCAAATAATCCCAATAGCAAGCCAAGCCATAGAAAAGGCTGAGTAATATCGTCAGGTAATAAAAAGTGATGGAAGTCGATTACGCTTAATGCAATCAAGGCCCAGGTCAGGAAAAGTGCAAAAATCGCTTGATTGCCAAATCCAAAGTGCCAAGCAATGACAGCCGATGCAATGCCTGTAAATAATTCGACTAACGGATATTCAATAGAAATCGCTTTTTCGCGGCAGCTACAGCGTCCACGTAAGAATAAATAACTCAAAACGGGAATATTTTCCCACGGACGGATCGGTTTTTCACAGGTTGGGCAGCGCGAATTGGGCGTAATGAGATTAAATGGGGGCCGTTCAGGTAAGGATTCTTCGCGTAATTCTGCACATTGCTGCTCCCATTCCCGTTTCATCATGATCGGTAAGCGGTAAATCACGACATTTAGAAAGCTACCTATGCACAAACCCAATAAAAAAGCCGTGGCGGTAAAGCTCCACGGCGCTTGTTGGAATAATTCGAGAATTGGCACGTAATTACACCGCCGCTGCAAGTTTGAAGATTGGCAGATACATCGCGATAACCAGCCCGCCCACAATGACCGCCAGAACGCACATCACGAGTGGTTCGAGAAGCGTCGTCAAGGTATCGACCATAGCTTCCAATTCTTCCTCGTAAAAATCCGCGACCTTCGACAACATCGCTCCCAGTGAACCCGCTTCTTCGCCAATCGCGATCATTTGAATCACCATATCGGGGAACAAACTAGTTTGGCGCATCGCGAAGTTAAGTTGTTGACCGACCGACACATTATCTCGCATGTCGAGCACCGCTTTTTCGTACACATAGTTTCCCGTGGCCCCTGCAACAGAGGTCATCGCATCGACCAGCGGAACCCCCCCATCAAACATCGTGGCGAGAGTTCGAGCGAAGCGGGCATTCGCACCCAATGCAGCAATTTCACCGAAGAGCGGAATCTTTAAGGTGAGTTTATCTATGGTCTGGCGATAGGCAGGAACTCGCTTAACGAGCTGAACATGGGCCACGATGGGAGCGATGATGCCGCCAAAGATTGCCCACCAGTAGCCCACAAAGATTTTGGATAAATCGAGCACAAATACGGTAAATGCGGGCAAATCGGCGCCAAATCCTCGGAATAAGCTCTCAAATTGCGGAATCACGAAAATCATGATGAAGGCCGTACAGATGAAGGCCACAAACATCACCACCATTGGATAGATAAGCGCTTTCTTCAATTTGGATTTGATCGCTTCAGAACGTTCGAGATAACCCGCGATTTTGTTGAGCAAAATCTCCAGTACCCCAGCCTCCTCCCCCGCACGAACTAGGCTGATGTACAGGTTATCGAAATACACCGGATGCTTTGCGAGACAGTCTGCAAGCCGAATCCCGCTCTCCAGATCGTTCTTGATGCTCAAGATCAGTTTTTTCAGCGGCGGTTTCTTAACACTATTTCCGACCATATCGACCGCCTGCACGATGGCAATCCCCGAACTCAACATCGTGCAGAGCTGGCGCGTGAAAATCATGATGTCTTTTGCGGAAACACTGCCGCCGCCGCCGCCAAACAAGGGTTCGGGTTTCTTATTGACCTTGTGCGGGGTGATACCCTGACGGCGTAATTCCGCCTTGACTAACATCGGGTTAGCGCCGCGCAGTTCACCTTTAACCCGCTTGCCATTGCGGTCAGTGCCCTGCCAATTAAATGTAATGTCGTCTTTACGCTTTACGAGTGCTGCTGCTTTAGCCATGGGATTATTCCTTCGTGACGCGGTTAATTTCTTCAAGACTAGTCAAGCCCATACGGATTTTATTCAAACCCGATTGGCGAATGCTGTTAATACCTTCCTGTTGCGCTAAGTCGGCAATCTGGATCGCGTTGCCGCCAGCCATAATGAGCCGCCCAATGCCGTCAGAGATGGGCATCACCTCGTAAATCCCCAAACGTCCCTTATATCCCCCCTTGCACTGGTCGCAGCCGACGGGCTTGTACACCACCAGCGTATCCACCTCACTTGGCAAAAATCCCTGTTTAATCAACTCTTCTTTGGGAATATCGGCGACTTCCTTGCAGTTAGCACACAGTCTTCTCGCCAGACGTTGCGCGATGATGAGCGACACACTCGACGCAATGTTGTACGCCGCTACCCCCATATTCAGAAGACGAGTGAGCGTCTGCGGCGCACTGTTGGTGTGGAGCGTGGACATCACCATGTGACCCGTTTGGGCCGCTTTAATGGCAATTTCCGCCGTTTCTAAGTCACGAATCTCCCCCACCATGATGACGTCTGGATCTTGTCGTAAAAAGGCTTTGAGGGCGTTTGCGAAGGTCATCCCGGTTTTGGGGTTGACGTTGACCTGATTGATGCCTGGCAAGTTGATTTCAACAGGATCTTCCGCCGTCGAAATGTTGACATCTTCGGTATTCAGAATGTTGAGGCCCGTATAAAGCGACACGGTTTTGCCTGAACCCGTCGGCCCCGTCACTAGAATCATCCCTTGAGGCCGATGCAATGCCGATAGGTAGCGTTCTTTTTGGATAGGTTCGTATCCCAGCATATCAATTCCCAACGAAGCAGAACTGGGATCGAGAATCCGCAACACGACCTTTTCACCAAACAGGGTTGGCAGTGAGTTGACGCGGAAGTCGATGGCGCGTTTTTTAGACAAATGCAGCTTAATCCGTCCGTCTTGAGGCACTCGTCGTTCGGCAATATCCATCGAGGCCATGACTTTCAGACGTGCAGAGATGCGTCCCGCCATCGCCACCGGCGGTTTAGCGATTTCTGATAGCACACCATCCTGTCTGAAGCGCACGCGATACATTTTCTCATAGGGTTCAAAATGCAAATCTGAGGCGCCTTGACTGATCGCTTTCATCAACATCCCATTGACAAATTTCACGATAGGCGCTTCGTCAACTCCATCACCAATAACCGTGCCACTCTGCTTGTTCCCTTCTTCTCCGCCGGAAGTGATCTCCAAATCACCCAACGTATCATCCTCCTCGATGGTCATATCGCCCGGACCGGTGAGAATTTTGTCGATGAAGTCGGAGGTGAGGACGCTTTCAAGGGCGATGACGGGTTCGACAGCCGCTACCCCCGCGCCACTGGCATTGAACTTAATATCATCCAATGCCCGCATATTGGTGGGATCAGAAATCGCGACGAATAAAGTGCGGCCCCGCTTCATGATTGGGAGTGCGCGATGTTTTTTAATTAAATCTTCGCTGACGACTTTAATCGGCGCATTTTCCAAATCGACTTGGGAGACATCGATTAACGGATGTCCGAACGCTTCAGCAGAGGTATGAGCGATGTCTTTAGCCGAAGCCAGTTTCTTTTCGACCAGAAAACTGGCCAATGAAACTTTGTCTTTATTGGCCTGTTCGACGGCTTTGAGGGCGTCCTCTTCCTTGAGAAGACCCTGATTCACAAGGGCGCGGGCCAAGCCGGCCAACATAAGGCGAGGGGGACTAGGAGGCGTTGCCATAGCAATTGAAATCCGTCAAGTAAAGAGTTGAGAGCAGAAAAGATAGCCGATTCGACGCCCGAGTTTGCAGCCGTGGTGGATTAAGAGGGGAGTGCCAGGGCGCAAATTTATCGCCAATTCGCTACGGTTTCGGGACACAGAAACACGCATTTTAACTTGTTAAGCGTAATTTGGCGTGAATCTCAAAAAATAGGGTGGCACTTTCGGAGGGAGATAGTCGATGGCGGTGGGCTAAATCGACAATCGCAAGTCCATGATCCAGAAAGGCAAAGGTGGCAATTTTGGCCGCTAAAGTTGGAGGAACGCCACTGTGTTGCCAATGAATCGCTTGGGTATCGCTGGATTTGCGCGTGATGTCATCGAGGAGGTCGGGACAGTGCCCCACAATTTCCGCAAGCGGCGCCTGATACTGCTCAATCTGCTCGTGAATGGTGGATTGACGAGACTGCTTGAGAAGATAGCGCGTGACCCGTTCGAGCAACGCCACCGTTGCTAAATGCAGTTCAGTCAAGGTGTCAGCGGGGACAAAGTCGTCGAGGGCCTCGATTTGTCGCCAAATCGACCGCATGGCGAAGAGTTCTCGGGCGGCGGTGTAAGCCTTCGCGATCTGTGCGTAACTCGCCCCCGTCAATCGTTGCATTCTGAAGATAAAGGGAATTCCCATGCGATTCACCAAGCTATTTGCGGTGTAAGTCGCAGTAATCTCATGTTTTAACGGATGTTTTTGCATTACTGCTTCAAATTGCAGAAGTGCTTCGGGAAAGTACTGCTGGAGTTCGGTTTGCCAAAAAGGGTCATCGCGTAGATCGCTCTTCAGAAGATGACGGTTGAGAAAATTTTTGGTGTAGGCCAATAAAATCGCAAGTTCAGGCCCATAAAGCTGTTGACGTTGAGCGAGTTCGGCATCACTCGGTAATCCTTCGAGTTTCCGATTCAAACCGCCTTCCTTTTCCAATAAAGGAATTACCTGTCGATATTCCTCAAGAGATCGGGGCATCTGAAATAACGCCCGCATTAATGCTTGGGGTTGCAGATAATTTTGGCGTAATACCCGTTCGGTTACGGCGTCCGTCATTTCAGACAATCGTTGATTGCGTTGCTTAAGTGTGAGGTCACCGTTAGCGACGACTTGATTTAACAAAATTTTGAGATTGACCTCGTGATCAGAACAGTTCACGCCCGCCGCATTGTCGATGGCATCGGTAAAAATACGCCCCCCTTGCCCGGCAAATTCAATGCGTCCCGCCTGTGTAAAGCCCAAATTGCCTCCCTCGCCTACCGCAATACATCGGAGTTCCGCCCCGTTCACCCGTACCCCATCATTGGCGCGGTCACCGACTTGGCTGTGCGACTCGTGACGGGCTTTCACATAGGTACCGATGCCACCATTCCAGAGCAGATCTACAGGGGCTTTCAGAATAGCGCTGATGAGTTCGTCGGGAGTGAGATGGGTACGGTTGATGGACAGTACCGCTTTAGCTTCGGCTGACAATGCGATGGTTTTGAGCTGGCGTGCATAAACTCCCCCGCCCACCGAGAGTTTTTGCGGATCGTACAGCGCCCAACTGGAGCTGGGGAGCGCAAATAGCCGTTCGCGTTCGGCGTAACTGGTGAGGGGGTCGGGCTGGGGGTCGATGAAGATATGGCGGTGATCAAATGCCGCGACCAGCTTGATTTTGCGGGAACACAACATCGCGTTACCAAAGACGTCGCCGCTCATGTCCCCCACCCCGACGACGGTGATTTCATCGCGTTGTTGAATGTCGCGACCTAACTGTCGGAAGTGGCGCCGCACCGATTCCCACGCACCTTTAGCGGTAATGCCCATGCGTTTGTGGTCGTAGCCTTGACTGCCTCCCGACGCGAACGCATCTCCTAACCAGAAGCCGTATTCTTCTGAAATGGCATTGGCGATGTCTGAAAAAGTCGCCGTCCCTTTATCGGCCGCGACAACTAAGTAAGCGTCTACATCATCGTGGCAGCGTACTGCGGGGGGGGGGATATATTGGCCATCGATGAGATTGTCTGTTACCTCTAATAGACCGCGAATAAAGGTCTCATAACAACGGATCGCTTCGGATCGTAGGGACTGCGGGTCGTTGGGAGGCTGTTTAACGATAAACCCTCCCTTCGCCCCAGTCGGTACGATGACCGCATTTTTGACCATCTGCGCTTTCATTAGCCCCAAAACTTCCGTGCGAAAATCCTCTCGTCGATCCGACCATCGCAACCCGCCCCGTGCCACTTTACCGCCCCGCAAATGGATCGCCTCGACATAAGGCGCATCGACAAAGATTTCAAATAACGGAATCGGTTGGGGAAGATCGGGCATTTTCTGCGATTCGATCTTGAAAGTGATGTAGGGCTTGGGATGTTTGGCGGCAGTCGTCTGAAAATAGTTGGTGCGCGTGATGGCCAAAATAAGGGCGAGAAATGCCCGTAAAATGCGATCTTCATCGAGACTTTTGACTTGATTGATCGCGAATTCGATTTCTGCCGTTAACACCGTCACTTGAGCGACATCGTCGTGATCGGGATGAAATCGGGCGTTGAATAGGGCGAATAATTGGGCGGCGAGGGGGCCGTGGGTATTGAGGGTGGTTTGCAGATACGGTTGGCTATATTTGACGGGAATTTGGCGCAAATAATGGCTCATTGCACGCAACGCACTAATCGCCCGCCAGCCTAGTCCTGCATTCAAAATTAACCCGTTAAATCCGTCGCATTCGGTGTATCCCCTGAGGAGTGCGAGTAAGGCGTCTTGTAACGCTTCGCGATGGCGATCGAATGCGACGATTTTATTCGCTTGCAAGGTAATGCTTAAAATCCACTGTTTACACGAAGGGGTTAATTCGATGGCGTAAGAATTGGCATCGAATGCCTTTAATTCGAGGGACTCCAAAAGCGGTAAAACCTCTGCGAGAGGAAGTACGGCGTGATGGCAATAGAGTTTCAAACGAACGAGATTTTTGGGGTCTTCGAGTAGTTGATAAAAATGCGGAATGAGGGGCTGTTGATCGCTGAGTTCCGAGAGGCGTAACACATCCCCCACCGCTTGTTTTGCCGAGAAATCCTGTCGATAAGCGGGGTTTAGCGCGCGATGATAACGGTGGAAGAGTTCATTGCCTTTGACTTCGCCTTCGGTCGTGAGCAGCGCATGGCAAAATTGGTCTTCCCACGAGAGCATTTGGGCGCGTAATGCCGTCTCAATTTCGTGAATTGACCAAGTGGGAATTTTCCCGGGCGTAACCCGTAAATGCAAATGCAAACGAGCTAATACGGAATCCGAAAATTGCGTGTTAAATGTGACTTCATATCCGTCAAAGATCGTGAGTAAAATTTGAGCGAATTGCTCGCGTAATTGCGTGTTGTAACGGTCGCGGGGGATGTAAATTAAACACGAAATAAACCGTTCAAATTGATCGATATACACAAATGCCTTGAGCAACTGGCGTTCGCGTAGGGCTAAAATTCCCATCACCATGTCGAAAAACTGGTGGGCCGGCATCTGAAAGAGTTCGTCCCGAGGGAAATTTTCGATCAGATGGGCCAAAGCGCGGTGAGCATGGCCATGCAAAGGAAATTGGGCCTGTTCAAAAGCATATTCGACCTTGCGACGAATGACGGGAATCGTTGCCGGGGCTTGGCGGTAAGCACTGGCCGTGTAAAGCCCTAGAAAGCGGCATTCTCCGATCACTTCACCCTGTTTATTGTGTTGTTTGACGCCAATGTAATCTAAATAAACAGGACGATGAATTGGTGAACGTGCCCCCGACTTCGAGAGCGTAATCCCATGATCTGCAATGGCGAGCTGCTTCAGATAGTCGGGCAATTCTGCAAAGCTAAGCGAACGATAATCCTCGGTTTTATCGTCACGCAGCAGTCCCAATCCTGTGCCCGCCTTGGTGAGCAATTCTAACGTGTCAGGGGTTTGAATTAGGCGGTATTCGCGGTATCCGAGAAAGGTAAAGTGATCGGTCGCTAGCCATTTGAAAAAGCGTTTAATTTCTTCCTGTTCATTGGCTAATTCCGTCGCCAATAACAAGGCTTTTTCGCGCATTTGCTGCCAGTCCGTCA
>CAZTIH010000017.1:27026-31982 GCA_964613675.1 uncultured Candidatus Competibacteraceae bacterium | reverse complement strand
CGACTCATCAGATTGTTTTCCAAGCGACATGGTTTGATGTTCCTCTTCTCAATGGTGTTATGCGGCCTGCGTGGGCGGGGCATCCGAAGTGTAAATCCCGTTCTGTTCTCAAAAAACCCCGACAAACGCTGAAAGACTACGCCAAAAAGCCCGCGATTCGCCCGCGCCTGGTTGCCATTGTGCGAGGTCGTCGCGTTTAATACGCGGCTTTATTTTTTCCGCTACCTAGGTTGTTTTGACATGAAAATCCTATCCTCTCTGAAATCCGCCAAGCTCCGTCATCGCGACTGTCAAGTCGTTCGCCGTCGCGGCAAAGTGTTCGTCATCTGTAAAACCGAACCTCGTTACAAAGCACGGATGCGTTAACGCATTGATTTGTCATGCAAATTACGCCCATTTATGCCTTTGAAAACAACTTTATTTGGTTGTTGACGGGGGCCGATCAGAACGCAGCGTATGTCGTTGATCCGGGGGACTTTGCGCCGGTCGAGTCGGTGTTGACCGAACGTCGATTGGCGCTCAAGGGCATCCTGCTGACCCACCACCACGCCGATCACATCGGGGGCGTCAAACCGCTGTTGGCGGCATTTCCCGAGGCGCAGGTGATTGGGCCAGCGGGGGCGTCGATTGAGACGGTGACCCGTGAAGTGACCGAAGGCGACCGCGTTCAACTCCCTGAATTGCAAGTCAATTTTGAAGTATTTTCGGTGCCGGGCCACACGACGACGCACATTGCGTATTACGGCGAAGGGGCGTTGTTCTGTGGAGATACGCTCTTCGCGGGGGGATGCGGGCGATTGTTCGGCGGGACGGCAGCACAACTGCATAACTCGTTGAATAAATTAAGTAATTTGCCCGATGACACCCAGGTTTACTGTGCCCACGAATACACGCTCTCGAATCTGCAATTTGCGATTTTGGCGGATCCAGAAAATGCGGTGTTAGCAGAACGTTTGCAGCGAGTGATGGCGCAACGTGAGGCCAAGCAAGACACCGTGCCGAGTATTTTAGGCGAAGAGAAGGCAACGAATCCGTTTTTACGGACGCATACCGATTCTGTAAAACGAGCAGTAGAAGATCAGACCCAGCAATTATTGTCTGATGCGTTGAGTGTGTTTACGGCGTTGCGGGTGTGGAAAAATCGGTTCTGAAACAACCGATTTTGCGTTATCCGCCGCCCTCTTGCAGCACAAAAGCCCGTAAACGTAAGGACACAAAGCCGGGTTGATCGGGGACACGGCGTTCGACCCGCCAGTTCTGAACCACGGTCAACTGGGGATTCGTCTCGATTTGTTCGAGAAGTCGATAGAAAAGCGTCGGTTGAAAGGGGCCTTCGATCTGCATGTCCACAGCCCACATGGGAAATTCGTTTGCGATGATCACGGGAGTAGCGACTTGAGAGCGCAGATGATCGAGGTTGAATTGGCGTAACAGACGTTCTAGCCAGCTCTGAACGGCGGCCTGTGCCAATCCAGACGTCGGTGAACGCCAAAGCTGTTGTTCTAATGTCACGCGGAGCCGTCGGGCCTGTTCGGCTTGGGTCGCCCAGAAGTCGGCTTCGGCGACGAGAGTTACGAGTTCTGCTTGTTGTTGCCGCAATGTTTGTAACTGACTGAGCTGTATCTGTTGCCACCGCTGCAATGTGTCGAGTCCAACGCCCAAACCGAGCAAGATTAAGACGGGTAGTAACCAAGGTCTTTGAAAAAACAGGGAATTCATCGGATGACCTGCATTTGTAAAGAGAGTTGGCCTTCCAGAGGGCCAGACTGAGCGCTCACCTGATCGAAGCGTGGATGCGTCTGAAAGCGTTCTACAAATTGCTGTGGATCGGGATTAAGTACAGAAATTGTGACATTGAGACGGTCTCCAATGGCTTCCCAGGAGACAATGCGCGGCGTGTTGAGAGGCGGTAATTGCTGAAATACGGTCATTAGGAGCGGGAGTTGCCGTGGGGGCTGTAATGCCAATAATTGTTGTGCAACGGCATGATTTTGTTGCGCTTCTTGTTTTACCACCAGGGTGGCTTGGGCACGCCGCCGCTGTTCATCTACCTGTTCTGCAAGCTGATTGACCTGTCGATAGGTAGCGACCGCCGTCCAGAGGGCTTCTGAAAAGAAGATGCCTAAGAGACCTACCCCCGTCCACAAAAGCTGTTGCTGTCGTTTGGCGTTCTGAAGCTGTTGGCGCAGATGGTTTTTCGCCCAAGGTTTCAGAAGGGGAAGCGAAGTCGCTTCGGGGAGGGGAGGGACTTCAGAGAGACCAATCCCACGACAAAACCGTTGCCATGCCGCCTCATTTGGCGCGGATGACCAAAATTGACTGGCCCGTAAATGGCCTTCCTGCCACTGTTGCGCTTCAAAGCCGTCGTCATGTTTTACGAGACGAATCAAGGGTTTAATGGGTTTTGGTTGCCAAATGGCGATGGGGAGTGCAGTCGCAGAACCGGTCGCAGAGGCCCAACTCCACGTCATCGCGCCCTGTTTCACGATTACCGCACAGTGGTTCGCTTCAGAAAATGGGCTGTGTTGCGCAAGACGTAGCGTAAGCGCATTCAGACGTTCTGCACGAGGGACGGTGTGTAAGTCGATAAAGCGAAAGCAGCAGCGCGAACGGGGGATCGGTGCTTCACGACGGGTCATCGAAAAGCGATTTCGGATCTCGGGGGTCACGGGTAATTCTTGGACGTTCGAGGTTGAAGTCATATTCAGCCATCCACGGAAAAGGCAAGCGAGATGAAGGCGTTAGCGTCAACAATACTTCGCGGGCGAGGGGGGTATCAGGGTGAAAAATAGTGATGCGGAAGGTCTGCGTCGGAGCGTAAGCGACTTCTGTAATTTCCAGATTGATGGGACGCCCAACAATCTGACTGGCTTCACCCAGAGAGCGCAGTGGTCGAGCGGCCACAATCGTTTCGGCGTGATGGGCGTCGATTTCGGGCTGAAGTTGCAGAATTTCGGCAGGAGAAGTGTTCAAATTCAGGGCGTGACCCGAGAGTGCCGTGGTCAAGCGCGGGAGGCGATGCTCGGTAAAGAGTTCGGGAAACTGCTCAAAGCCCAAAATATTCTGAAGTTCCCAAGGCGAGAGCAACGGGCGATTGGGGGGAGGTAACCGACCGGCCCGCAGATAATCGTCTCTTTCGGCCCCATTAAGTCTGACCAAATCATCGAAATCGGTGTAATCCAGAAGGCGATCCAGAAGAATACCGCGCTCTTGTATCGGCACGCCTAAAACGCCGAGAAGTTGACTAAATCTTTGATTACTCAATGAATTAAGGCCGACCAAACCGCCGCTATCCTGTATGGAAAATCGCGCACCTTGGGTTCCAAAATAGGGTTGATCGTCCAGCAGTAACACGCGACCTTGAAAGGCAGGTTGCGCCATGTAGCTAAGGGGATCGATATTAGGATCGAGCTGATCGGGTGAAAAGTCAATTAATAAACCATGTAAGTTAGTTGGGCGTGTGATGAGCAGATATTGCACCGTCGCAAGGGTGTCCGCCATAGCGAATTCGGCTTGCTGGCGCGTTTGTACGGAGAGAAGTTCTTCAATGGCTTGGCGACTGGTTTGCCCGACCCAACCGATAACGAGCGTCATGATGACGAGGATCCACAGGGTAATTAGGAGTGCAGCCCCGGATTGAGCACGCGAAAATTTAGTTGAATAACGCATTGTTTTTAATCGAGATTTACATAAAATTTCGCAAATCATTGCGTTCAATGGGGCGACCCCCTGGAAGGGCAAACCAAGTCATTTGTTCATCAATGACCAATCGAATCATCCGAGGGAGAGCAGGAATCAGCGTGATCACGATGGAAAAGGGATCATCATTCGGGACAAGAAATTCGGCATCAGGACGGGTGGCGGGAGGCCATTGAGAATGCCAATTTCCCTCATAATCGAGATAGGAAAATTGCAAAAGTTGCTCATCCCATTTTTGCACAGTGTATTTCTGTTGTTGAGTCTGCACTGTCGGCATCAGAGTATCTTCGGAAATCTCTTGTGCGATGGTTTCATACAATAATTCGTTATTCTGAATGCGCCAAGTAATCTCGATAGGAATCCCGATTGTCCCGTCCAGGGTTCGCAGACTGTGACCCGTAAACGATTCTGCATCCCCTCTGAAAGGTTCGCCATCGAATCTCGATAGCGTAGTCAGTCCTTGAACGGTTTCGCTAAACCATTGTTGAGGCAAGAAATTTTGTCGCAAATCGGCTCTAATTTGGTTCACTCTCACCTGCTGATCGAAAAGTTGCCCCATGCCAGTTAACAGCAAAGTCGTGACGAATCCGGTAATGATCAGAACGACTAGGGTCTCAAATAAGGTAAATCCTCGGATTTTCTGAATCACGGCACTTGTACCCGTTGCGTGATGCGTTGATAGGTTAATTGACGCATTGAAAAATGGATGGGTGTGGCGTTGGGGCGCGTTACCGACACGGTGACCTGAAAAAGTCCCGTATTAAAGTTGCCCCCTAATCCGGATCTGCCGACATTTTTTCTAATGGTTTCAATGGGTTGTGACTGCCAATTCACTTGCCAACTTCCGACTTGATCGCTGCCCTCGGGCCTTGCCAATAAGTTCTGCGCGGTGATGAAACGACGTATTTGATTTTCTACAACTAGTGCCTCGCTGCGATCAGATAGACGGCGTAAATTCTGAAGACTCACGCTTAAGAAGCTGTACAGCACGCCGCCTAGTACACCAATCAGCACGATTGCAACTAAGGCTTCTAATAGGGTAAACCCTTGATTATAATTCATTTTTCTGTGCTTTCAGACTCAATATGCCAAACCGTTCTACCGTGGGGAGCTAATACCTCCAGTCGAAATTTCTGCGCAGTGGGCGACACGACCATGATAACCCCCCCTGTTGTCGCGCCTAAACTCGTGTATCGAATCGGTGCAGAAGTCTGAAGTTGCCATCCAGAAGGTAAGTTCAACGGGAGAAATTTCGCT
>CAZTIH010000017.1:22322-27016 GCA_964613675.1 uncultured Candidatus Competibacteraceae bacterium | reverse complement strand
CCAATTGGTCAATTTCTGCTTGGACGGTCTGCCGTTCGGTCGCGGTCAACGCACTGTTGTAGAGATTCTGCAAGCGTGGCCCTGCGAGTGCCGTGACCATTCCCATCAGAACTAGTACCACAAGCAACTCGATGAGGCTAAATCCTTGTATTTTCATGGGATTAACCGATTAGCGGATTTCATTCATCGAAGTAATCGCCAACACAATGCCCGCCATAATGATGCCGATAGCGGTTCCGATGAGCAGAATGGCAATGGGTTCGACGAGGGTTAGGAGCTGCTTCGTGCGGCGTTGAACCTGGTTCTGATAGAGCGTGGAAATTGTCTGAAACATTTGCGGAAGTTGTCCGCTCCGTTCGCCCACCCGAATCAGATCGAGGCCCATCGGCGTCAGTACGCCCGCTTCTCGTAAAGCAACTTCTACCGCGTGTCCGCCTTTAACCTGTTGATTTGCTTGATTTAATGCGCGTTGTAATGCAATAGTTTGTACGGATTGTTTGGCCAACTCTAAACCCGTGAGCAATGCCACGCGCTGACTTAATAAAGTGGCCGCTAATCCAGCCCAAGTCCCCAAATCCATATCGCGTAACCAATGGCCGACAATGGGCCAACTTGCGCTCCATTGCCATAGCTGTTTTTGCAGATAAGCGTTGTTTATCAAAGATAAAAATCCCACGGCTGAACTAACAAGTACAGCAACAATGATCGGCCAAAACTCGTTAAATATCTCCCCTGATTTCAACACAATCCACGCCAACGCGGGCAAATTGGGGTTCTGTTCGAGGAGATAAACGAAGCGCGGTACCACAAGCGCGAAGACTAAAATAACCGCTAAAATTCCCGTCACGATCAGAATTAATGGATAAGTTAATGCCTGTCGCAACTCATTCTGAAACTGTTCTGCTTGTTCCATTTGCTGTACACCGCGTTCCAAGGCCGTTCCCAGTTGACCAGCTAACTCCCCCGCTTCTACTAGGGGTTTAAAATAGCTTGGCAGTGCTAACTCACTGTCAAATAAGGCTTTTGACAGTGGATCTCCGCGTTTGAGGGATTGATGAACTTTCTCAAAGGCTTCTGTGAGAACGGGATGACCCGCAGAACGCGCTAAAGAACCACAGGCCTCCCCCAGATTGACGCCCGATTGCACTAACACCGCTAATTGTGTTAGGGCCAATCGCAACGCAATGGCCGAGGGTTTTTTTGGGAAAAGCGTTGCTTTAACGAGATTTTTGGGAGCATCGAGATGAAGCGGTGTCAGTCCCTGCCGTTGTAATCGCCGCGCTGCATCGCGCAAATCCGTGGCTTCAATTTCGCCAATGACCACTTCACGCGCCGCATTTAATGCACGGTAACGAAACATCTAGGCTTGATCCGAGGTGACTTTCAGAACTTCTGAAACACTTGTGATACCGCGATAGGCTTTTAAGAGACCGTCTTGACGCAAACTACGACTTCCCTGCGCGACAGCCTGTTGCCAAAGTTTTTGCGCATCCGCATCGTGCACAATAATTCGTTGCAAATCAGTCGTGACCATCACCAATTCGTAGATACCAACCCGTCCCGAATAGCCGGTATGTCGGCAGTGATGACAGCCCTTGCCCGCTTCCCGCCAATTTGCCATACCACTTTCTGAAGTGAGGAAAGGTTCGATTTCTCGACGCAACAGCAAATTTTCTGCAACAGGTTCTGAACAATGCGAACAGAGGCGGCGAACTAACCGCTGGGCCATCACGCCGCGGCTGGGATTTGCCACCAAAAATGGCTCTAGACCCATGTCTATTAACCGCGTGAAGGCCCCTACTGCATCGTTAGTATGTAGCGTTGAAAGCATTAAATGACCCGTTAAAGCGGCTCTTACGGCAATTTCCGCCGTTTCAAGGTCGCGAATTTCGCCGATCATGATGACGTCTGGGTCTTGACGCAGAATACTTCTGAGAGCACGGGCAAAGGTGTAACCGATGTCGCTTTGAATCTGCACCTGCGTAATTCCAGTCATCTGATATTCGACGGGATCCTCCACAGTAATGATTTTCCGACGACCATCATTGATGTCGCCCAGCGCGGCGTAAAGCGTGGTCGATTTTCCCGAACCCGTGGGGCCAGTGACCAATAAAATTCCGTGGGGTTGGTGGATAAGTTGTTGCCACTGTTGAAGTTGTTGCGTATCGAGTCCGAGGTGATTAAGGGATAATTCACGTCGTTCGACGGGCAAAAGTCGCAACACAATCGATTCGCCATGAACCCCGGGCAGACTGGACACGCGAATGTCTAATGCCATTCCTCCCACACGCGTGCGCAACTTGCCATCTTGCGGTAAGCGACGTTCCGCAATATCCAATCCTGCAATCAGCTTCAGACGCGAGCAGATAGCACTATGCCGTTCTTTAGGAAGGCTCAGACGTTCGTAAAGAGCACCATCTATTCTGAAACGAATGATGAGGCGTCGTTCCTGAGGTTCGACGTGAATATCGGAGGCTTGCTGCTCAATGCCCTGAGCGAGAAGGTTATTGACAAACTCGATGACGGGGGCATCCAGGGCGAGTTCCCGCAGTTGCCCCACTTCGTCAGAAGTCTGATTGGCGTCGTCGAGTTGATCTAATAGATGAGAGAGATCGTGATTCCGAATCAAACACCATTCTACAGAACCCCAACGCTGTAGAAATTCATCTATCAGCGGATCAAGGGGGTCTCGGGCTACAGCACGTAATCCATGCGCGGTTTCCCAAGCGATAACCCCTTGATCGAGCCACCAATCTCGCGGTGCATGAGACAGTAACCATTGGCGACGGTCGTTATCGAGAATGGGCAACTCTGCGCCATTTAATAAAGGCATACCCAGTTGTTTTTCTAATGTAATCAATAGGTTGTCTTCTGAAATGGCGCCAACTCGTACGAGAATTGCCCCTAATCGCCCCCCAATCTGCTGCTGTACAGATAGCGCCTGCGCCAAATCAGCCGCAGTGATCAGATTCTGTTGCGTCAATAGTTGCCCGAGCAGGGGCGCGGCTGCATTCATTTATCACTTACCTCAACATTAGACTTTACAGTTTGCCTCAAAAGAGTCTTTTCGTAGATGAAACATTTGGTTTTAGGGGGGATGCGTTCGGGCAAAAGCCGCTGGGCGCAACAACAAGCGATGCGTTCAATGAAGGAAGTCATCTTTATTGCGACTGCTCAAGTCTCGGATGATCCCGAAATGCAGTCCCGAATCGCACGCCATCGAGCCGAACGGCCGTCACATTGGCAAACGATTGAAGCGCCTATTTACCTTGCTGCTGTGTTGGAAGCTCAACAGAAGTCTCAAAATTATCTGATCGTAGATTGCTTGACGCTTTGGTTGACCAATTTGTTGCTTTCTAAAGACAAAGTATTGCAAGAACAACAAAAATTATTGCTAAATGTGCTGGCAAATACCCATAACGAGGTGATCTTGGTGAGTAATGAGGTGGGATTAGGCGTAATACCGATGAATGCGCTGGCGCGTCGGTTCGTCGATGAAGCGGGCTGGCTTAATCAGAAAGTCGCTGAAATTTGTGATGAAGTATGGATGATGACGGCTGGATTGCCGTTACAACTAAAGTGATACCAAATGAAAGGTTTATTTGAGGATAGCCCCCCTTTGAGTCTGTCCCATTCACTTGCCGCGCATCATCGACAACAGCGTTTGACAAAGCCTTCAGGCGCATTAGGGCGGTTGGAGACGCTCTCCATTTATTTGGCGTCTGCACTTGCGAGTGAGTGTCCACAACCTACGGGTAAGTTATTGATTTTCGCTGCGGATCATGGATGTGCGGTCGATACTGCGGCTTATCCGCAAACTGTAACGGCCCAAATGATCGCGAATATCGCCGATGGCGGGGCGGCATGTAGTGTCCTAAGTCGCGCTTTTGAAATTCCACTTGAGGTCATCAATTTGGGGACGGTATCGCCGGTCTCTTCACAGCTTTTCGGGGTGCACAATGATATTGTATCAAAACAAACAAATCATTTTGCGTATGCGCCAGCAATGACCTCAAGCCAGCGAGAAAGCTGTTTTCAAGCGGGAATTTCGGCGGTTAATCGTGCGATTTCTGAAGGTGTAAATGTTTTGTTGTTGGGAGAATTGGGCATAGGGAACACGGCCTCGGCGGCGGCCCTAGCGAGTGCGCTCCTCCAGCGGCCCGCGCATGAATTGGTCGGCCCTGGAAGTAGTTTAGATACGGCGGGAATTAAACGGAAGATTTTCATTGTACAACAAGCACTTAATCTTCATTGTCCCCAAAATCCACTCGATGCACTCACTATGCTAGGGGGCTTTGAAATTGCCGCATTGACAGCGGCTTACTTACAGGCAGCTCAAAAAAGTGTGCCTTGTTTAGTTGATGGGTTTATTGCTTTAACGGCTGCGTTGTGTGCGGTAAAATTACAGCCCAAGGTTGCGGATTGGCTCATTTACGCGCACCAATCGGCTGAACCTGGCGCCAAATTAGTTGAGCAAGCACTTGGGGCTAAGCCCTTGTTAAATTTGGAAATGCGCTTAGGGGAAGGGACAGGTGCATTAATGGCTTGGCCGTTGATTTGTGCGGCTTGCGCATTATTAAATGAGATGGCCACTTTTGCAGAAGCCTCTGTTGATGAACATCTCTGAAACCACGACAACTATTGATCTGATGCGTCATGGCGAACCGCTAGGGGGTCGCAAATTTCGCGGGGAT
>CAZTIH010000017.1:0-22312 GCA_964613675.1 uncultured Candidatus Competibacteraceae bacterium | reverse complement strand
TTTAGACGATCCGTTGAGCGAGCTTGGATGGCAGCAGATGCGCTCCAAAGTTCCGTCAACCTGTCCTTGGCAACAGATGGTTTCCTCGCCACTTCGCCGTTGCGCAGAATTCGCCCATGCACTGGCCACTGAACAGCAAATTGCGTTGCAGATAGTTGATTATTTTAGGGAAATGAGTTTTGGCGACTGGGAAGGGAAAACCATTGCCGATCTCGAAGCCGAACAACCGCGACAGCTCGATGCCTATTTTCGCGACCCCTTGAATGCCTTACCTCCCAAAGCTGAACCCATATTGGGAGTTCAACAGCGCGTAATTACTGCATGGACACAATTATTAGCAGACTATGAAGGCAAACACGTGTTGTTGGTGGCGCATGGAGGCGTCATTCGCCTGTTACTGTGCCATATTCTTGGAATGCCACTAAATTATATGTGGCGCATTGAAGTGCCTTACGCATCGATCAGCCGCGTGTGCGTATTTCGGGATAAGTCGTTTGAAACGACGACACCCGTATTGATCTTTCATGACGGGGTACTGCCCTAAACAGTTACTTTTTATAGTGTATTTTGCTGTTTTTATGGGTTGACCCAATTAAATTAAAAACCGTCATTTTACTAAAAAATCAACTTGCCGCTGTTCAGTTAACTTTCACTAAAAGATCCCTAGTTTCGCAAAACATAGCACTGCGATGACTACGCATTTGCCTCATGACCCTTTATAAGTTATATCTTGTTCATGCTTTGTGAAAAAAGTGCAGCTTTTCGCTTGAATTTGCAGCTTTTCCGTCAACTACTTCCCTGAAGTGAGTGTAAAAATTAGGCTTTACTCTTTTTAACAGCCCCGTCGAGCCCCCTACTCGCATCAGTAGTACCGCACTCAACACCCATTCAGGGGTTCCTCTAAATTAATAAAACGGAGTGTCAACATGAAGCAGGTTTTTTGTAACAGTGCCAATCATGCCGCAATAAGTGCCCTAGTCATCTCTTTATCTGTAGCGTTTCAACCTGTCTCAGCCTTGCCTTTATTGACGGATTCTACGGTCACAGTTTTGCAGCTTGGGGCCCCATTACAGGCAGAAGTGGCCGCCCGCCAGAATGTTTCACCACCTGCTGCTGTAGAAACCACTTCTGATGAAGTTGTTGTCGTTGCTTCGGCCTCTACAAACCGAGGAACCGATGAAGCTAACAGACAGCGCGATTTGGCGGCACATATTTCGAGCACTTATCGTGTGCAGCGGGAGATGGCTACCGAGATCGTTCGAGAAGCCTTTATTAACGGCGCACAACACGATTTAGCGCCCGAGTTAATCCTGGCCATTATCGCGGCAGAATCGACTTTCAGACCGCAAGCGGTGAGTTCCCAAGGGGCTAGGGGCTTAATGCAGGTGTTGCCACGTGCCCATCCGCGTAAAGTGCAGGCCATTGGCGGAATACAAGCGCTGTTTAATCCTCGAAAAAATATCGCTACGGGTTCAAAAATTCTCGATGAATATCTGCGCGGTAGCAATGGCAATTTAGATCGGGCCTTACGTCGCTACAGTGGAAATAGTCGAAACTACCATCAGAAAGTTATGCGATTCTATCGGCGGTTAAAGAGAGTCGGCGAAGATAGTTAAGGAGCGATAGGAGGGCGATGTGAGCTTTGCCGTCCCCTCGTTCCCGGCTGTAAATCTTAATCTGGATCAATAGTTGTCGTTTTATGCAGATACTTGAGACGGCGGCGATTTGTATAGTAGCGATGGCGTTGAATTGGATGTGGCCTACCACATTTCGCATTCAACGCCGCTTTTTTGTGGGCATCTCTCGCCATTTTTCACCAACTTACCAATTCTGGTACGGCGTCTGGATAGCGCTTTGTGTCGTGTTTCCCTGTCTGATCATCGCCTTCTGGTTGACTTCCGAACCGCTAACGCGCAGTTGGTTTAATTTACTACTGCTGTGGGCGCTCTGGGATGGCGGGGCAGATGCGAAAAAAGCCGTGGGACAATGGCGTCGACTTTCTGACGAACCGCATGTCGATTTACAGAAATTTTACCGTTGGACGCTTCGTCGTAGTGTTCGCCATCTCATTCCACTCATGATTTTTGCTGTCGGAGGAGTGGTGTTGGCCTTGCTTTATCGCTTGATACGAGATTTGGCGGAACAATGGCCTACCCATAGTCATCGCTATCAGTATCACGGTTGCGCTGTTAACAAACTATTTGAAGTTGTCCACCGTCCGTTACAGTGGGGGGCAACCGTCTTGTACTGTTTGGCGATTGATCCAAGAAATGTCTGGCAACTGTCCAGTCAATTTTCCCATCCTATCCCCGTATTGTCAGCGGTGACCGGAGTGGCTTTTGCGCCTGAAGAGAGTGGGCGATTACCTCGTGTAGGAGATGCCAACGTGATGATCGCCGCCATCGGGCGAACTTATGGCCTTTTTTTACTACTGACCTTGTGTTCCCAAGCGTTGTTTAGGCTTTTTTACTAACTCATTGAGTTACAAGGTTAAATTATTATGGCCTCGTTTGATGCGTCGGCTTTTGTCGCCCAACTCACTACGTTGCCTGGCGTATATCAAATGCGCGATGTTCACGGCGAACTGCTGTATGTCGGTAAAGCACGCAATCTTAAAAATCGCGTGTCGAGTTATTTTCGCGGTCATCATCCTTCGGCCAAAACCCGCCGTCTCGTGCAACTCATTGCAAGCATTGATGTGACCATAACGCATACGGAAGGCGAGGCGTTATTGCTCGAAAGCACCTTAATTAAACGCCATCAACCCCGATTTAATGTGTTGCTGCGAGACAACAAAGGTTATCCCTACATCCAGTTGACCTCGGGAAATTTTCCAAGGCTGCGGTTTTATCGTGGAGCAAAACGGTCGGCTGGGCGCTACTTTGGCCCTTATCCCAGCACGGCGGCGGTTCGAGAGACCCTCGAACATCTACAAAAAGCCTTTAAGTTGCGTCTATGTGAAGATAGCGTTTTTCGGAATCGCTCTCGGCCCTGTCTGCAACATCAGATGAAGCGATGTTCTGCTGCATGTACGCAACTCATCTCTACAGAAAATTATCAGCAAGACGTGGCGAATGCAGTGGCTTTTCTGGAAGGAAAAAGTTCTATTGTAATCAATGATTTAGTTGCTCGCATGGAGGTCGCCTCTGCAAACCTCGCCTTTGAGGAAGCCGCTCGTTTACGCGATCAGATTGCACAGCTACGGCGTATTCAAGAACGTCAATATGTCAGCCGCGAAGGTCAGGGCGAAGTAGATGTTGTGGCGGCAGAACTCACTGCTGATACCGCTTGCGTACAGGTGTTTTATTTCCGTGACGGCCAGTTATTGGGAAATAAAGCCTTTTTTCCGACCATTCCCGAGGGGGCCGATCTCGATGAGCTGTTAACGGCATTTTTGAGCCAATACTACGCACAACACCCAATACCTCATCAGATTATTGTGGATCGCCCCCTTTCTGAAGCCGCGTTGTTGACCGCTGCGTTCAGCGACCGCCGAGGGCGTAAAATTGAGTTGTTATCACAGGTACGTGGTGAACGAGCTAAATGGCAGGAAATGGCCGCGCGGAATGCGTCGTTAGCGCTGAAAACCCAGTTGGCGACCCGATCTGGATTGCGACAACGGTTAAGTGCTTTACAGCAAGTTCTTGATTTGCCAAATATTCCCCAACGCATCGAGTGTTTCGATATTAGTCACACATTGGGAGAAGCAACCATCGCCGCTTGCGTCGTCTTCAACCAGGAGGGGCCGCAAAAATCCGATTATCGACGGTACAACATTCAGAATATCGTCCCAGGAGATGATTATGCCGCCATGCACCAAGCTCTTACTCGGCGGTTCACCCGCGCCCTCAACGAACAAACCTCGTTGCCTGATTTATTATTAATTGATGGGGGATTAGGTCAATTAAATCAAGCTGTTACAGTGTTAAATGATTTGCAAATATCGACGATTTTTGTCGTAGGTGTGGCCAAGGGAGCAGAACGTATCGTGGGGCGTGAACTCTTGCATTTGCCCCATCAAGCCGTCCCCATCGAACTGGGTTCAGATCATCCGGCCCTCCATCTGATACAACAGGTGCGAGACGAAGCCCATCGGTTTGCCATTACGGGGCATCGCCAGCGTCGCGCAAAAACGCGGAATGAGTCGCCGTTGGAAGGCATCGAAGGCATTGGGCCTAAACGTCGTCAACAACTTCTGAAACAGTTTGGCGGGTTACAGGGATTAAAGCGTGCTGGAATCGAAGACTTGGCCAGTATTCGCGGCATCAATCAGGCGCTTGCTCAGCGAATTTACGATGCGTTACACGAAGCCTAGATAAGTTTTACCGATTGCCTCCCCCTCGATCCCCGTCTGACCACGTGCGCGGTGCCGAAATAAAGGAACGCTGTTGGTAAACCGTCTCTGGTGGCGGCAATTGCGGGCTATCCGCTTGAGGCAACAAGCCATCGGGTCGTTGACGCGCTTCCCCCTGGCGTTCTCGCAGGAACTCGTATTTGTCGTTGGTACGGGCGGTCGCTTCTAATCCATCGCGCAGAATCGTCGGATGAATGAACACCATCAGTTGTCGTTGGTTGCGACTGGCGCGCCGACTGCGAAAAAGTTGCCCGACAATCGGAACTTGGCTGAGGCCAGGGACATTCTGCTCGGCTTGTTGGAAGTCGTCATCAATTAACCCCCCCAGAATCAAAATTTGACCATCCTCGACGAGTACATTGGTTTTAATCGTGCGAACGTTTGTCGTGGGACCCTGGGCGAGGGCCGTTGCACTGGGGACGACATTCGATACCTCTTGTTCGATCTGTAACTGGATCGTGTTGCCTTCGGTAATTTGTGGCCGAATCTTGAGTTTTAACCCGACATCTTGTCGCTCAATGGTTTGAAAAGGGTTCTGAAACGCATTGCCCCCCCCAGGGGTAAAGCTACCGGTCACGAAAGGCACATTCTGACCTACGATGATTTCTGCTTCTGCATTGTCTAGGGTCAACAGGGTTGGAGTAGAGAGGATATTGGTATCTGCATCACTGTTTAGGGCAGATAGCAGAAGTCCAAAGCGCGTATTTCCTCGCGTCGAACCGAGGGCTAACGCCGCCGAAGCTGGAGCCCCCGCAGGAATTTGTTCTGAAAGCAACACTTGTGCGATTTGACCCAACGATAAGCTGCCGACGTCAAAATTTACGGCCCCCGCACCAAATCCCGCTCGCGTACCGTCCAATGCCCACTGCACGCCAAGTTCTGCCACTCGTTGTGTCGAAACTTCTGCAATCACGGCTTCTACTAGAACTTGGGCACGGCGAATATCGAGTTGTGCGATGATCTGTCGCATGACGGCTAACTGGTCAGGGGGAGCCGTAATAACTAGGGCATTCGTCGCATTATCGGCTTGAACGAGGAAGGGCGTTTGCGGGGGAGAACTCGTCGTTGTCGATTCTGAAGGAGGCGATTGGGGAATCCCCGTCAGAAGCGGGACTAAATCGGCGGCTCGCGCAAACTTCAGATAAATTACTTGTGTACTACCACTAATCTCGGTGGGGGTATCTAGGTGCACAATTAATGTGCGTAACCGTAGTCGTTCTATCGCTGGCCCACTTAATAACACGCTGTTCGTGCGATCATCGGCGAGCAATTGTGGCGCAGAGACCGTGCTTCCTTCTGAGGCTTGCCCTATATTTGTGCGTCTTCCCTGTTCTAACTGGGTCAATAAACGGACAATCTCGGCCGCCGCCGCATGTCTTAACGGGATGATTTCGGTGGTTTCAGCACTAGATTGATCAACCCGCCGAATTATCCCGACCAACCGTTCGACATTCGCCGCTTTATCGGCAATCACTAAGGTATTGCTTTGACCGTACGCAGCAATGTGGCCCGTCGGCGGTATGAGGGGGCGTAACAGAGCGGCCAGTGCGCCGGCTTGCGCATGTTGTACCTGCACAATGCGGGTGATGAGTTCATCTTCGCCGCCAAAACCCTGGGGAGTGTCGATTAATGCGATTGGTTCCTGTTTGGCAGCCGCGTTAGGCACAATGCGAATCACTTGATTACCGGGAATCGCTGCAAAACCATAGACCGCTAATACCGATTGGAACACTTCGTATAGTGCATCGGGTTCTAAAGGATTGGCCGAAATCACGCTGACCTTGCCCCGCACCCTAGGATCGACCACGAAATTTTTCCCCGTCACTTCTGAAACTGTTGCAATCAGTACGGCAATATCGGCTTCTCGTAGATTGAGCGTGATTGGGTCAGCGCGACTGGGAAAGTTAAAGAAGATGAGTGTCGATAATAAAAAAAAATAACGATAAATCATTCGCTTTTCTCTATTGACTCAAAATAAAAGTAGCTTGTTGGTCTTGGCCTTGGCGCGAAATAGCAAGCTGTATTTGATTATCGGTTAACAGGCTACGGATCAGCATTTCTGCCTGAAATGAACTCGTCAGCGGTTGCCCATTCACCGCCGTGATGACATCGCCCGTTTGAAGCCCCAAACGGAATAAGGCACGGCGGTCTCGTCCAGGAAACACGCGAAAGCCCCGAAACTGCCCAGACTCTGTAATGGGGTTGATGACCGCAAATTCCCGCAGTGCATCCGGGGAAGGGTTCTGTTGGAAAGTGGTGCGAATGCGCGTGGCGAACTCGGTAGCATCGACTTGTGGGGGGAGTTGCCGAGGCGGGGGATCATCGCCCGATGGGGTTCCGCCGTGATCGCCTTCGCGAACAAAATTCGGATCATTCGCATTAAAGTACGCTACGGATTCCGATGCCGTCGCATCGAGCGTTTCATTCGGTAATTCAAAGACTTCTAGTTGATCATTACGCGACAAAAGCACTCGTCGCACCTGGATATTAGCGACGGTCACCCCGGGGATAAGGGTTTCGCCTACTCTGAAGAGGGCTTCAGGAGTGTTCTGAACTGCTATAAATGCACGGGATTGTGTCGAGTCAGGGGAATAGATAATTCCAACCAGTTTGGCGTCGAGCGCCGTTTGCGCCACCACCACAGGCGCGGTCTGCTCCATTGGGGGGCGTCCAAAAAGATCATAAAAATCAGCGGCTTGTAGTTGAGAAGTCGTCTGATAATGATCGGGATTAAGTGAAATAGTCGAGGGTGAGGAGAGGGCGGGCGGGGGTAGCCATTGCCAGAAGATTCGTGCTCCCACATCAGCCAGCAATGTGAGAGCTGTGAGCGTCGCCCCGTGACGGAGAAAAGGCAGCCAAATTGTCATAATTGTTACGCGACACAAATAGATAACTGTGCGTAGCTTAACCGACTCAATTGGTTGGGGCGTGTGACCAAAATGCGCGACAAGTCCCGTCCTTCATTCATGGATTCTGATTTAACGATTTTCAAAAGGCGACGAAAGGTGCGTCGTATCAGAGAGATTTTTCGCCACATCGGTCTTTTCCACTGCTACCCCCTTAATCAAGGCATACACCCAACGGCCGCGCTGAAGGGCGAGTTCCTGAACGGCGGCGCGCGTAATAAAAGCCAGTAAACCGTGAGATCCAATTTTGAGTTTAATCAAAGCGTTAGGGCCTTTCATTGGTTTGATTTCGACGATCTGTGCCGCAATTTGATTACGTATACTCAACCCCTCAATGGGGGCCAACGCAATGGCGACATCGCGCGCACGAATGCGCAGACGAAGTTCACTCTCTATCGGAAAATCGACTTGCGGAATCTGTAAGATCCCTCCTTCAAAAACTACTTGCGTCAGCCCAAATTCGATGTCGTGGGCTTTTACCCTAACGGGGAGAAGTGCGCTGCGGGTTTTTTTGCGATTCAAAGAGGGTAAGTCGATGCGATTTAAGAGTTCTGAAGTCGCGCCAAACGCGATGACTTTTCCCTTTTCCAGAAGGACTAGCGTATTCGCTAAACGCATCACTTCATCCATTGAGTGACTGACATAGATGATGGGCAGCGATAATTCATCTCGTAGACGTTCGATATAGGGCAAAATTTCAGCTTTACGGGCCATGTCGAGGGAAGCTAAAGGTTCATCCATCAACAGAATTTTGGGATTTGCCAGAAGTGCCCGACCGATTGCCACGCGCTGTTTTTCGCCACCAGATAAATCGAAAGGGCGTCGATTAAGTAGGGTTTCGATGCCGAGTAGGTCAACGATCTGCGAAAATGGAAGTCCTCCTTTTCCATTAAACCATTGACCGTAAATCAAATTTTGACGAACTGTCAGATGGGGAAATAGACGGTGCTCTTGGAACACACAGCCAATGCGGCGACGATAAATGGGTAAGTGAATTTTCTTCTGGGCATCGAATAGCGCGGTGTCTCCTAAATAAATATGTCCTTTCTGGGGTTTGATCAGACCTGCAATCATGTTGACCAGACTACTTTTCCCTGCCCCTGAACGACCAAATAGTGCCGTAATCCCATTTCGGGCCGAAAATGCCGCCGTGAGCGAAAACGCTCCCAACTGATGACTTAAATCGACAGTTAATTGCATTTATCGACCTTGCAGTTTTTTCTGTAATTGTTGGGCTAATAATTCGGAAATGAGAAGGGCTAATAACGCAATTAACGCCGCAATAAGCGATAGGCGTAATGCGCCGGCGTCTCCATTAGGAATTTGAGTAAATGTATAAATGGCACTGGGCAGCGTTCGCGTTTCGCCAGGGATATTCGACACAAAGGTAATTGTGGCTCCAAATTCGCCCAATGCTTTGGCAAAACCCAAGACAGCGCCCGCCAAAATTCCGGGTAATGTGAGGGGTAATGTAATGGTCAAAAATACCCAGAAAGGAGATGCCCCCAGCGTTAAGGCGGCCTGTTCGAGTTTGCGATCTACCATTTCGATTGAAAGCCGTATGGGGCGCACCATGAGGGGAAAGCTCATAACGGCGGCGGCGAGTACTGCACCTGTCCATCGGAACGATAAAATAATGCCAAAATATTGCTCTAATAATTGGCCAATCGGGCCACGGCGACCGAATAACAGCAATAACGCAAAGCCCGTTACGACGGGGGGCAATACCAATGGCAAATGAATTAGCCCATTGAGAAAAATTTTGCCTGGGAATTGCATTCTCGCTAAAACCCAAGCGGTAACAAGCGCGATGGGCAGACTAATTATGACACTCCAGGCTGACACAATTAAACTTAGGCGAATGGCGTCCCATTCAGTCGGGCTGAAAATCATCTAATTCGGATGCCTAACGAATAGGTGAAAAGCCAAACTGCTGGAATAGCTCATGAGCAGATTCTGAGCGTAAAAAATCTAGGTAAATCAATGCGTCTGGGTGACGGCTATCCGATAGCTTTGCCACTGGATACAGAATTGGGTCATGGCTTTCCGAAGGAAAGCGTGCGACGACATGGACATTGGGTTCGACAATCGTATCTGATAGATAAACCACCCCCAGCGCTGCCTCCTCGCGGGCGACGAGCGCTAAAGCAACACGCACATTTTCGGCATAAGCGATGTGAGGCTCTAGCGACTTCCAGAGATTGAAATGTTCAAAAGATTGTTTTGCATACATTCCAAAGGGGATATGGCTAGGATCTCCCAGGGTTAAGCGTCCGCCGTTCAGAAGCGATACTAAGTCCATATTGTGAGAAAAACTTAGGGTTAATTCACGGGTTTTCGGGGCAATGAGGACGAGTTCATTGCGTAAGAGATCAAAGCGCGTGCTTTTATTCAGAAGATTCCGATCATCGAGATAGTCCATCCAATCGACATTTGCAGAAATAAAAATATCGGCCTCTGCACCTTGTTCGATTTGGCGCGCCAGGGTCGAGGCAGGGGCGTAATTCGCCTTGACAGGACGATGTTGTTGGGCAAACGCCGTGTTCACTGCATCCAATGCGCTCATCAAAGAAGCGGCGCCAAAGACCGTAAGCTCTGCGCTAATCGCTACAGAGGTCTGAAAACATAGAATGAGTGAAAAAAATGAATAGCGCATCGGAAAACCTCAGTTATTAGCCAAAAACGATATAAAATTTCTGATGGGGCACTTCCTGTGCCTATCTTCTCTAATTCATTGATTTGTCGCGAGTTGGGCATCGCGCAAGCGGCGAATTTCATCGTAACGTTGGAAAACCGCCACGATTAACACCCCTAATGCGACAAATCCCACCAGAATAGTGGCAGCGGCGTTGATTTCTGGCGTGACCCCGAGTCGCACTTGACTGTAAATGCGCATGGGTAGCGTGGTCGCGCCCGGTCCGGTGGTAAAGCTCGCAATCACTAAATCATCTAAAGAAAGCGTGAATGCTAATAACCATCCAGCCAGTAAAGCGGGAAAAATCACCGGTAAGATGATGTAAAAAAAGGTTTTTCCAGGCGGACATCCCAAATCCATTGCCGCTTCTTCGATACTGGCATCGAGGCCCGCTAAGCGCGATTGGACGACCACCGCGACGTAACACATAGAGAAGGTGATGTGGGCAAGGGTCACGGTCACAAATCCGCGATCAATCCCCAATGCAACGAACATCAGAAGTAACGACAGTCCTGTGATGACTTCTGGCATGACTAAAGGGGCGTAAATCAGGCCCGTAAATAGGGTTCTGCCGCGAAAATGACGAAATTTTGTTAAAGAAATCGCTGCGGCGGTTCCCAGCACGACCGCGAAAGTCGCCGAAACAAATGCCACTTTTACAGTAATCCATGCGGCATCTAATAGCTGTTGGTTCTGAAACAGCGAGAAATACCATTGTGTGGAGAAGCCTCCCCAAACCGTTACCAGACGTGAGGCATTAAAACTGTAGATAATCAGAATAATGATGGGGAGATAGAGAAACCCAAAACCTAAAATGAGCGCCCCCCAATTAAACATCCCCAGTGGTCGTTGATTCATGGATTTTCTCTCGTCTGAAGATGTTGGAAAAACATAATCGGAATGACGAGTGTCAAGAGGAGCAGAATGGCTAATGCAGAAGCAATTGGCCAATCGCGGTTGTTAAAGAAGTCTGTCCAAAGCACTTTACCGATCATCAGCGTATCTGATCCTCCCAGCAGATCGGGAATCACAAACTCGCCTACCGTTGGGATAAAAACTAGAAAACAACCCGCAAGAATCCCAGGAAAAGAGAGGGGAACCACGACGGTCCAGAAGGCTTTCAAAGGCGTGCATCCTAAATCCAGTGCAGCTTCTATTAAGCTCTGATCCATTTTTTCCAGATTGGCGTAAAGCGGGAGAATCATGAAGGGGAGATAGGAATAGACAATACCGATATAGACAGCAATTGGTGTGTTCAGAATAACTAAGGGGGTTTGGATTAGCCCTAAAGATAATAACCAGTGGTTCAGCAACCCATCGGTTTTCAAGATCGCAACCCACGCATAGACGCGAATTAAAAGTGAAGTCCAGAAGGGTAAAATCACCAGCATGATCAATAGATTTCGCCACTCGCGAGGTGCGCGACTAATGGCATAAGCTACGGGATAACCGATAAAGAGTGCAATAATCGTGGCGGTAAAGGCGATTTGCAGACTATTCAGATAAGCCGAAAAATAGAAATCATCCTGCCAAAACAGTTGGTAGTTTTCTAAATTGAGTGTGATTCGCAAGTAAGTGTTGTCAATCCACTCAAATAGGGGCGCGTAGGGCGGGATTGCCGTACGAACTTCTGAAAAACTGATTTTCAGAACTATTAGAAAGGGAATAAAAAAGAATAGGAGTAACCATAAATAAGGTGCGCCAATCACCAGCGTGCGTCCTCTCGGACCAAAAGTCTGGATAAATCTGACGAGATAGCGGTAGAGGGCAAAGTGCAACAAACGGGCGTGTATTCCCGCAAGGCCACTTTGGCTCGCGACTGACTTGCCACTTAGATAAATAATTTCGGGTTGAGAATTCGACATTTTGATTTACCGATCAGCGACTTAGCACGACAGCAACTTGGGGAGCCCAGGTGAGATACACCCGATTTTCCCAGGTGATTGCCCGTTCAACTAAACGAAAACGATTGGCTTGCGCCGAACGCACCATTTTTCCACTGTCGAGCCGAACGTGATAAATCGACATATCGCCTAAATAACCGATGTCCCAAACTACCCCTTTCAGACAGTTTTGGTGAGGGTCTGAAGGAGGGTGCAAACTGATGTCGAGCTTCTCAGGGCGAATCGCGACCCACGCCTGGGAATTTTGCGGAACTTCTAATCCGTGGCTAATCGAAATCTGACATTCGCCTTCGGGGGATCGAATAAGACCATGATCGCGGCTGGCTTCTTCTACAAAACCTTCCAGAATATTAACATCGCCAATAAATTCAGCTACATAGCGACTATTTGGATATTCGTAGATTTCTGAAGGAGGAGCGACTTGGGCGATACGGCCGTGATCCATAACGGCGATTCGAGATGCTACCGTCATCGCTTCTTCTTGATCGTGGGTCACAATGACAAAGGTCATGCCAAGCTGCTCTTGGATATTCATCAACTCAAACTGGGTCTGTTCACGCAGATTTTTATCAAGCGCACCAAGGGGTTCGTCCAAAAGTAGAAGTTTAGGTCGTTTGACCACTGCCCTAGCAAGCGCAACCCGTTGGCGCTGACCGCCGGATAATTGATGGGGTTTACGCCGTGCAAAAGGGCCTAATTTGACCATGTCGATGACTTCTGCTACCTGTTCGCGAATCTCTGCACGCGGCAAACGGTTCTGTTTTAATCCAAACGCGATGTTCTGTTCTACATTCATGTGTGGAAATAGCGCGTAAGACTGAAACATCATATTGACGGGGCGTTGATAGGGCGGTGTCTTAGAGACATCTGCATCATCCAGAATAATTTCGCCACTCGTTGGGGTTTCAAAGCCCGCTAACATCCGTAAAAGGGTAGTTTTTCCACAACCTGAAGGCCCTAAAAGCGCAAAGAATTCAGCAGGATAAATGTCAATGGAAATGTCATCTATTGCCGTGTATTCGCCAAAACGCTTTGTTACGCGCTTAATGCGTACATGGGGTTTAGCTTGAGGATCGTTCCAAGGTTGGGCCAGGGTCGGAATGCGAGGTTTAGTAGAAAGCGGTTCCATAGGCGAGGCTCACATGAAAAAAGCAGCAAGTTAAGCTGCTTTTGTGAAAGAAAATGGGTTTTATAGGTAAAGTCGATTAGCGACCGGTTTTGATGTCATCCCACATACGATTGACCGCTCTTAGGAAACGTTGCGGGTAAGTATCTATGATGAAAAGTTTTTCGAGCAGGTCGTCAGGTGGATAGATTGTCGGATTGTTGCGTACTTCATCGTTCAGAAATTCTTTAGATGCCAAGTTGCCGTTTGCGTAAAACACTTCGTTTGAGATACGCGCAATTATTTCGGGGCGTTGGATGAAGTTGATAAATGTATGCGCATTTTCGGGATTCGGTGCATCGGCAGGAATTGCCATCTGATCGAACCACATCCGTGCCCCTTCTTTCGGAATGACATACTGAATGTCGACATTGTTATTGGCTTCGATAGCACGATTTTTAGCTTGTAACAGATCGCCTGAGTAACCTAGGGCGAGACAAATATCTCCATCTGCAAGCGCATTAATATATTCTGAAGAGTGGAATCGACGAATAAACGGACGAATGGCCATCAGCACTTCCCGCGCTTTCTGTAAGTCGTTTAAGTCTTGGCTATTGGGGTTCAAACCTGCGTATAACAGGGCGGCGGGCAACCCTTCGTCAGCCGTATCGAGCAAGTAAATTCCACAGTCTGCAAAATGTTTTACGACTTCTGGATCGAAAATCATCCGCCAAGAATCGGTGGGAGCATCTGCTAGTCGCTCATTAATTTTATCTACATTAAAGGCAAAACCCGTCGTTCCCCACATGTAATTAACAGAGTACTCATTGTTTAGATCAGAATGACCAGTTTTTTCAGCAATCAAGGGCCACATGTGTTGCAGATTCGGTAGGCGTTCTTTGTCGAGTTTTCTGAAGACGCCCGCCGTAATCTGACGAGCCATAAAATTCCCCGACGGCACGACGACATCAAAGCCCGAACGCCCTGCTAATAAGCGCGTTTCCAGTAGTTCATTGGAATCAAACACATCGTAAGTCACGCGAATGCCCGTTTCCGCTTCAAATTCTGTAAGGATCGACGGATCAATGTAGTCTGACCAGTTAAACACACGCACGACATTCTGTTGCGCGAACGACGAACTACTGAGCAGTATCGAGAATAAAGTCAAAGCCACTTGCAGTTGAAGCATTTAATTTCTCCTAGGGAGTTACTGGGCCATTGCCAAGGGCAAAATTTGCAGAATCCAACAGAGTTACAGAGTTCTGTAACGAATCGAGATAACGGGGCGCTTTGCCATCCTGTTTCAAGCGATCATCGGGTTCTAAGTGATAAATAGCACTACCGCAAGGGCGGGAACCGCTAGTAGAGAGCTGATCACAATCGCCGCAGAAGTGAGTTGTTCATCGCACCCCATCTGGCGAGCCTGAACGAATGCAACCGCTGCTGTTGGGGTCGATAAAAGTAGCAGATTGATACGCATACTATCTGCTGACAGTTCCCACCACAGTCCAAGCATATAGCCGATAAAGGGTAAAAAGGCTGTTTTGGA
Source organism: uncultured Candidatus Competibacteraceae bacterium (assembly GCA_964613675.1). Taxonomy (GTDB): domain Bacteria; phylum Pseudomonadota; class Gammaproteobacteria; order Competibacterales; family Competibacteraceae; genus DAIUCA01. The sequence continues at coordinate 7,799 of CAZTIH010000017.1, read as the reverse complement.
AAGCGCGGCTAATAAAGCGTAAGTCACGGCACCGCGTAATTTTGTATTCGCTAATGATGCGCCAATTCCAAATAATGCGAGGGGTAAAGCCATTTGCCCAATTGCGCCTAATGTGCGATCTAAAAACAGCGGTAATGGCCATTGAAGTGCAGCAAATAAAACGCCTAATACGCAGCCAATTAACATGGGATTCTGAATAACGCCATTTCCGATTTTTCTCAGTAATGCGAGATTCAAATGGCCGTGATTTGTGCCTAGCAGCAAAATAATAGCCGCAATCACATTGTAGAAAACCAACATGGGGCCTAGTACGGCGAGGGCAGCGGTTTCGGCCGAATGGGCAGCCGGCTGTTCTGCAAAGGCATAAATCACTAATGGCAGCGCAATAAAGGCTAAATTTCCACGAAATCCTGCCTGTACAAAGGCTGCACGACTCGGGCCAGGCAATCGCCAGCCCACGAGATAGTTCAATAAAATAATCAAACTTGTCGCGGTCAACACGACGGCGGTCAGGCGTCCGACAACCGTAAAATTTAAGTTTGCCTTGGCGATTTCATTAAATAATAACGCGGGAATCCCAAACCAATAGACGAGGCGATTGAGGTCATTAAAAGCCGTGGGCGACAGAAAATGGGTTTTGTACATTAGAAAGCCCACAGTAATAATGAGTAGTACTGGGGCCATCGTATTAATGACGAGAAACATTTTAATGGGCGAACGAATTAGCTAAACGGATGGCGTAACACAATGGTTTCAGCGCGGTCCGGTCCGGTCGAAATAATATCGATAGGGGCTCCGATCAATTCTTCTATTCGGTCGAGATAATTTTGGGCGTTCTGGGGCAGTTGCTCCCGTTTCTGAACACCTAATGTAGAACATTGCCAACCGGGTAATTCCTCATAAATCGGTTCGCATAAATCGTAGTCTTCTGCACTCATGGGCGCATGTTGCAGATGATCGGCACGGTAATCGACACAAATTTTCAGCGTTTCGAGGTCGTCGAGTACATCGAGTTTGGTCAAACAGATGCCAGAGAGGCTGTTGATTTGCACCGATCGCCGCAATAAAGCAGCATCAAACCAGCCACAACGTCGTCTTCTCCCAGTCGTTGCCCCAAACTCATGACCTTTCGTCGTTAAGTAATCACCGATGTCGTCGGAAAGCTCGGTGGGAAATGGTCCCGCACCTACTCGCGTTGTGTAAGCCTTTGTAATACCTAGGATATAGTCTAGTTTACGTGGCCCTGCCCCGCTCCCCGTCGCTGCGCCCCCTGCCGTAGTATTGGAGGAAGTGACGAACGGATAGGTGCCGTGATCGACATCGAGCAGCGATCCTTGGGCCCCCTCAAACAGCACATTTTTTCCTGCCTGTGCGTAGTCAGCGATTTTCATCGCGACATCGGCAACCATCCCACGAATCTGTTCTGCTTGGGTTAACAACTCGTCCAGCGTTTTCTGAAAGTCAACGGTTGACTGTTTATAAAAGTGTTTTAAGACAAAATTGTGGAAGTCTAAGACTTCGCCTAATTTGGCGGCTAACCGTTCTCGATGAAATAAATCGGCAACTCGCAGCGCACGCCGAGCGACTTTATCCTCATAAGCTGGCCCGATCCCACGTCCCGTAGTTCCAATGGCTTTTTCGCCTCTGGCTTGCTCCCGTGCCTGATCTAAAGCGATATGATAGGGAAGAATCAGAACACAGGCGGGGCTGATGAAGAGCCGTTCAGAAATAGATTGTTGGGTTGCGATTTCGAGTTCAGAAATCTCTGAGAGCAGTGCAGGTAATGAGAGCACCACGCCATTGCCAATCAGACAATCTACCCCTGCACGTAGAATTCCGGAGGGGATGAGATGCAATACAGTTTTTTTCCCCTCGATAACCAAGGTGTGACCTGCATTGTGTCCTCCTTGAAAGCGCACGACGGCGGCAGCTTGGTCGGTTAGCAGATCGACAATCTTGCCTTTCCCTTCATCTCCCCATTGAGAACCGATAACGACTACATTTTTTGCCATAACCCTTCTCTCGAATATTCTGCTGTTGTTTTAAACTATCGGTGAATTGAGGTTTACAAGTGATTTTGCGCATTTGATGAAACGACTACCCATCCAGAAGGGGTCAGCACCAACCGACGATCTGCAACGGGCAAGGGCGCATTCGGAAGTTGGCACAGAACTCGTTCACCTTGGTTGCGCAACTGTCTGATCCGCGCAAACAACGCGGCATCATCGCCAGGCCAAGGCGCTGCAATAGCCGAGGTGGGTAAGGCATCTTCAAGTGACTGTGCCGCCAACATCTTCAGATCAGCACTGAATCCAGTCGCAGGACGAGAGTGGCCGATGGATTGGGCCAAATTGTCGTAACGGCCTCCCCGCGCAAGTTCGCGCCCTAACTCCGATCCATAGGCCGAAAATAGCAAGCCCGTGTGATAGCGATAACCGCGCAGTTCAGCCAAATCGACACCGACCGTCACCGTCGGATACCGTGCATGAATCGCCTGCACACAGTGGTTTAATTCGTCGAGTGCAGTGGTGATTTCCTCGGTCTTCGGAAGTTGCTCACGGGCGCGTTCGAGAATTTTCGGCGCACCATGAAGTTCTGTAAGCAATAATAGCGACTCTATTACATTGGGGGGCGATGTCTGAAGTAACTCGGTGAGCGTCGTGCGATCTTTGCGCTGTAAGGCGTCGAAAATGTCGGTTTCGAGATTTTCATCGAGCGATAAAGCGGCAATTAGAGTGGGGAAAATGGCCCCGTGACCTAGATCTAGGTGGATCTCCCGAATGCCAGTCATTTCCAGACAATCGATCAATAGACAGATAATCTCTAAATCACTTTGCCAGTGGGGGTGGCCGAAAATTTCCGCCCCAATCTGAAAGGGATTGCGCGATCCTCCTAAACCATCACTTTGCGTACGCAGTGCTGACCCCAAATAGCATAGTCGGCTGACCGATTGATTTTTCAAAAAATGGGCATCAATGCGTGCGACTTGGGGCGTGATGTCGGGGCGAATCCCTAGGGGACGTCCTGTTTGCGGATCAGTGACTTTGAACATATCTAATTCAAGATCATGCCCCGTCCCAATACGCAACGCAGCTTCGTGTTCGAGCATGGGCGGAATCACCAAGTCGTAACCACATTGGTAAAATAAGTCGAGCAAGCGACGGCGCAAGCGTTCTAGCCGCCATGCGAGAGGCGGTAGAAGCGCTTCGATACCATCGGGTAATAACCAGCGTTCTGCATTCATCGGCTAGCGGAGGAAGTGGAGAGAAAATAACCCAAACAAAATCAAACAGATGCCGAAGATGCGTAGGGTGTTAAGAGAATAATTTAATAGATCAACAATCGCGATTTTAGCGAGTTGCGGCGCTAAAAAAAACGGCAGCCCCTCAATGATGAGGAGCAAACCAATTGCACCGATTAAATCGTGCCAATCAACCATCACTGATTAACGGGACTTTTAGGGTGATGGCGGAAGAATCGGAGCCGAGACTTCGCGTTGGACGACCGCAGGCGTAGATTCTAAAACCGCTTCTTCGTTATCCGCAGTCAATGCCACAGAGGTAGAGTCGTTCGCTGTCGGACGCGGCGCATTTTGGACGACGACCGTTCGGGGTTCGGGTGAGGCCTCCCGAAAATAACGGAAGAAATCTGAATTAGGTTGCAACACCAACATGGAACCATCATTGCGTTCAAAACTAGTGCGATAGGCTAACAGACTTCTGTAAAGTCGGAAAAAGTCAGCATCAGCACTATAGGCTTCGGCATAAAGCTCTGCTGCTCTCGCATCTCCTGCCCCTCGCATCGTTTCTGAATCGCGGAATGCCTCCGCTAAAAGCACAGTACGTTGGCGATCGGCATCGGCTTGAATGCGTTCTGCGGCTTCTGCTCCCCGTGAACGGAAATCTCGGGCCACCCGCGCCCGTTCTGCTCGCATCCGTTGGAACACTGAAGCACTGACTTCTGTGGGCAGTTCGATGCGCTTGATGCGCACATCAACGACTTCGATTCCTAAGTTGTTGGCCTCAGTTCGCATGGTATCGGTAATCAACGCCATGATCTGCGTCCGCTCACCCGAAACGACTTCTTGTACGGTACGGCGTGAAAATTCGCCCCGCAAGCCGTCTTTAAGTAACTGATCTAAACGAAGATTTGCACTGGCAATGTCTCCCCGTACCGAGGTGAAGTACCTTCCTAAATCCGCTGGTCGCCACCGAATGAAAGCATCTACCATCAGATTCTTTTTCTCGGCGGTCAGAAACCGTTCGGGTTCAGTATCGAGAGTCTGTAACCGTACATCAAAGCGACGAATCGCATTGATGAAAGGAAGCTTCAGATGAATACCCGGTCCATAGGGTTCACCGACAATCTCACCAAACTGGAAAAGTAAGGCTCTCTGCCGTTCGTCAACTGTAAATAGAGAAGCCGATAACAGAATGCCAAAAGCGACGAGCAGAATTCCGATAAGACTAGGTGAAATACGCATTAGGGCATCTCCCGAGAGCGGTTAACATTGCGAGAACGGTCCGGGTTGCTACCCGCAAACGGCATCGACGCAGTGGGGGGCGGGGGCGGAGTGCGATCCACTGAACGGGGTAACGAACTATTCCCCCGATTCAGACCATCAATCGGTAGATACAGAATGTTGTTACTGCCTTCGATGTCTAACAGAACTTTAGAAGTATTCGAGAGCACCGTCTCCATAGTTTCTAGGTACAGACGATCTCTCAAAATGGCAGGTGCGAGGTTGTATTGCATAAGAATCTGCGTAAAACGCGAGGCTTCCCCTTCTGCCCGTGCAATCACCTGATCGCGATACGCTTGCGCTTCTTGCAGCAGACGAGCGGCTTCTCCTCGGGCGCGAGGGAGAATCTCATTGACATACGCTTCGGCTTCGTTAATCAGCCGCTGTTCGTCTTCACGCGCTTTAATGGCATCTGCAAAAGCGTCTTGCACCTCTTCTGGAGGTTGAGCATCTTGCAGATTGACATTGGTAACGATGATACCGGAAGAGTAACTATCTAACAGATCCTGGGACAAAGCTCGGATGTCTTGAACGATTTGACTACGACCTTCTGTTAGTACGAAATCCATAGAAAGCTTCCCGATTTTTTCGCGGGTTGCGCTCTCGGTGACCTGTCTCAACGTCTCTTCGGGATCGCGAATTCGGAACAGAAACTTTACGGGATCGCTTACCTGATACTGCACCGAAACGCGAATATCCACGATATTTTCGTCTTGTGTGAGCATCAACGCTTCCCGAGGCACTGATCGCGTAACGCCCTGCCCACCAGTTCGGTAACCAATTTCGATGGCACGACGTTGTTCTACGTCAACCATCTCGACGCGCTCTATGGGAAACGGTAGATGGTAGTTCAGACCAGGCATCGTCGTTTGGGTGTAATGCCCAAAGCGAGTCACAATGCCCCGTTTACCGGCTTCCACCGTATAAATGCCTGACATTAGCCATAGCACCGCGACAATCCCAACGGGAATAAGTAGAGCGAACAGGTTGATATTCATGGGGGTTCCGTCATCCCCACGCCCGCCGCCACCGCCCTTGCCAAACAGTCGGCTAAATTGCGCGGTTAGTCTTTTAATCACTTCATCTAAATCTGGAGGCCCTTGGTCGCGATTGTTGTTCCACGGATCGCGGTCGCGATTGGGGCCGCCGGGTTCATTCCAAGCCATGTTGTTTACTCTCCGAGCGATTGACGAAATCACTCTGTTGTAGCCAATGAGGAGACCAATCAGTACGCCCATAAAAGCGCTGCAATTGGGCAGAGGTGGTGCGCAATTCGATAAACCAGCCACCTTGCGGGTTCACCTTTTCCGAAACCACTGCGCCGTGACTAAACAGCCATGCCCGCAAACGGCCCGCTTCAGGCGGCAAATGAATCGTTGCCGTGACTAAATCTTCGCCTGCAAGTCGTTCACCTAGCGCTTGTTGCAATAAATCAAGCCCAATAGCGTGATGTGCTGACAACCAGACCCGCAGAGGCCGTTGAGCGGCATCGCGGTCAATACGAGGAGGAAGATCAAGTCGGTCGATTTTATTGCAGACCTCGATAAAGGGCAGCGTGTGCGCATCGAGTTCGGTTAATACGGCATCTACTTGGGTACGATGTTCATCTGCAAGCGGGTCACTTGCATCAATTACCTTGAGCAGAATAGTCGATTCGCGGGTTTCTTGCAGCGTTGCACGGAAGGCGGCGACCAGTTCGTGGGGCAAGCGTCGAATGAAACCGACCGTATCCGCCAACACGATCCCTCCAATGCTGGGCAATGTAAGCCGCCGTAACGTGGGGTCGAGGGTCGCGAATAATTGATCGGCGGCATATACCTGGCTTTGTGTTAACGCGTTGAATAATGTCGATTTTCCTGCATTGGTGTACCCCACGATAGCGACCGTTGGAACCTCCGCTTTGCGCCGCGCCGCCCGATTGAGGTCACCCTGTTGCCGAACTTTAAGTAACTGGCGTTTCAACATCGCAATGCGTTTGCCAATTAAACGACGGTCAGTTTCAAGCTGGGTTTCCCCCGGGCCTCGCAAGCCGATACCGCCGCGTTGACGTTCTAAGTGGGTCCAACCTCGCACGAGGCGCGTCGATAGATGGGTCAGTTGGGCGAGTTCGACTTGTAATTTTCCTTCCGAACTGCGGGCGCGTTGGGCGAAAATGTCGAGAATGAGTCGAGATCGTCCAATCACACGACATTTCACGGCTTTTTCTAAATTGCGTTCTTGGCTTGGCGACAGTTCGTGATCGAATACCACGACATCGGCTTTGTGAAGTTCTACCGCCTCGGCGATTTCAGCGACCTTTCCGCGGCCTGCAAAGGTCCGTGAATCGGGGACTTCGCGACTGCCCGTGAGCAATGAAGCGATTTCAACGCCTGTAGAGCGGACGAGTTCTCGAAATTCGGCAAGATAGCTGTCATCAGAAGAATCGCCCATATCGAGATGGACGATGACCGCCCGATCAGCGGTCTGTTTGAGAGATAAAGCAGACAAAATGGCTAGCTCCGTGTGGGCACCTCGCGAACCAACGCAGCTGCACGGGCGGTATCTGCCTCTGCGGTCTCATCCTCTTCGATAGCGTGACCATCCTCTCCAAGATGCAGACGTACATTCCGAGTTGGCACAATGGTCGAGATGGCGTGTTTATAGATCATTTGGCTCACGCTATTTTTCAGAAGCACGACGAATTGGTCGAACGATTCGATTTGGCCTTGCAACTTAATTCCGTTTACTAGGTAAATCGAGACGGGAATGCGTTCTTTACGTAACGCATTCAGAAAAGGTTCTTGTAAGGAATGGCCTTTTGCCATTTTTAGTTCTCCTTATTTATGTATGTTCGCTGGGCGGCGTTTGTAGGCAATTAATTATGGCAAGAAACAGGCACGCAAAGTTTACCCATCAGCCAAGCGCTACACCATGACCTTTCAAGGCGTGACAGGCTTGGTTGACAAGTTGCGTGCTTAAACTTTCTAACCAAATCAAATCGTTAAATGAGCGAAGCCAAGTGATTTGACGTTTTGCCAATTGTCGCGTTGCGGCAATTCCCTTTTCAATAAAGGCTTTATGGGACAGTTCGCCCTCCAAAAATTGCCAAGCCTGTCGGTATCCTACCGCCTTCATCGAAGGTAAATCCGAAGATAAATCATAGCATTCGCGCAGCGTCTGGACTTCTGCAAGGAAACCGTTTTCGACCATACGCACAAAGCGTTCAGCAATACGCTGGTGAAGCACTGACCTCTCTTGAGGCATCACCGCAATTTTCAGAAACCGCACGGGGGACAGT
>CAZTIH010000016.1:17106-32127 GCA_964613675.1 uncultured Candidatus Competibacteraceae bacterium | reverse complement strand
GCTGCGCACCATCTGCACCGTTTGTTTAGCGTTCGCGAAAAGGTCGCTGTAAGTTTGGGAAACCGTCAACATCACCACGCGATCGGCTTTCGTCACGCAGTTCTGAAGTAACCACGCCCCTAAACGGGTACCGTCCCACGACATGCTTCCCAAGGGAATATCGCTGTTTTCCAGAAACTGTTCGTAAAATACCCGCGTAAATTCCAATTCACGGGTATCGTCGAACTGGTCATGTTCGGTAAGTAGGGTCACGGGCAGCGTAAAGAGCGATTGGCTTCGGCAATAATCCGGGGGCAAATCACAGACCGCATCGACGACAAGCGCAGTTTGCATGGTGAATGTTGGATCCTGGTTGGTTCGGAATTCCCCGAAATCGGGATGCGTTAACTATCTACGAGTGAGCGGTGATGAAGCTATTTTTTAGTGTTTTTGTGGGGGTGATGGGAATGTCAATGGCAACCGCCGCGCCGCCCGATTGGCAAGAATTGCTGTTTAGCAGTAATCCAACAACCCAAACCGAATGGGCAAAACATTACCGTTCGGGTAATGGCGTCGAGCGAGATCGCCAAAGGGCTTGGCAATTGTTGTGTACCGCTGCTTTGCGAGGCTATGCACCGGCGCAGTATGAAATGGGGCAATGGTTGATGTCGCCCCCCCAACGCCAGCCCCCACAGGCCGCGACTTGGTTTGCGATGGCCGAGCGGCGAGGACATCCCCATGCGACCGCTGCGTTACGGGCATTGCGTGGGGTTCGTCCTGTAGCACGGGCGAATTGTCCCACAGGCACACAAGTTATTCCCCTCCCCACTCCACGCCCGCAACCCGCGCCAACCGTGGCTAGAACGCGAGTAGCGGTACAAGTTGCGCCCGCACACATTCGTGCCAAGGTCATTGAATTAGCGCCCATTTACGGATTAGATCCCCAATTAGTGTTAGCATTAATTCAGATCGAATCGAATTTTCGCGTCGATGCGTTGTCCCCCAAAAATGCCCAAGGCTTGATGCAACTGATCCCCGATACAGCTACGCGATTTGGCGTCAATGACCCTTGGGATGTCGAACAAAATTTGCGTGGAGGTATGGCGTATTTGCGGTGGTTAAATCGGCGCTTTAACGGTGATTGGTCACTTGTCCTCGCGGGTTATAATGCGGGGGAGGGGGCTGTCCAGCGATTTAACGGCATCCCGCCCTATCCGGAAACCCAAGCGTATGTCCAAAAAGTGCTGTCGCTTTATCAACGATTACAACCGTCAAGTGCGTCGTCTCAACAGCTCTAAAACGGATTTCTGAAGGAGGAATCTCGAATGTTTAACTGGCTTTTAGGAGTAATACTGGGGGTTTTGGCGGTGGGCAGCTTGGGGTGGGGATGCGAAACGCCCTACCAACTCACTGTGCGTCAAGGGGGAGAAATCGTGCGCCGTCTCGAACGCGAGCAGTTAGCCACCGAATTTCCACAACATGTGTTGAATACCGATACCCCGTGGACGGAGGGAATTCAGCGATTTAGTGGGCCTACACTCAAGAGTTTGCTCGACGGTCTAAATGTCGTTATTGGGGAACGTATTTGGGTTAAAGCCTTTAACGATTACAGCATATTTATTCCAAAAACTGATTTGAATAACTACCCGATTATTTTAGCCCTTAAACGCCAAGAGAAATGGCTGAGTGGGCGTGAGCTGGGGCCGTTGTGGGTGGTTTACCCTTGGACTGATTTTCCAAGCCTTCATGTGGACTTGTATTATGCTCGCTCGGTCTGGCAAACCTGTGAAATTGTCGTGGAATAATGTCATTGCGCTTCCCATCCCTGCCCGTACCTCCCCTTGAGAGTCGCATTATGGCTTTTTTCAAGCACCTAGAAATCCAAGCGCTATGGCGATTGTTATGTTACGACGGTGCGCGTTGGGTATTGGGGGCTATTTCAGTGGTTATGGCGATCACCCTGCTGTCCACCCTATGGCAACTCCACGAACAGGTTCAAGACAATGCGTTGCCAAGTCCGAACTGGTATGCACAACGTTTGCAGACCGACACATTGCGGTTGCGTCTAGCTACCTATCGGTTTGAACAGGATCCGACCCCGCATCTTGGGCAAGAGGTTATGCACCGTTTTGATGGTTTGATCGCGGTGGTTGACATGTTGCGGCAGAACGGATCCGTGGGGATTCAACTTCGCACCGTCCCCAGTACCGTAGAGCGACTTGATCTGGCGGCTCAGAAGCTTGAATTGCTTGAAATGCAGCTAAAAGATCTCATCGCGGGACAGACGAGATCGATTACGGAAATTCACGAGAACTTTTCGAGTTTGGAGCAAATTTGGCGACATCTGACGACGGAAGCCATCGCCCATTTCGGGAAGGCTGCCCAGGACAGACAAACTCGCGATATTGCTTTATATCACCAAGCCCAATTCACGCTAATTATGGGGGTGATGTGTACTTTGTTGCTGTTGGCAATCTCGTTTTTGCAGCTCCGACGGTCGCAACAACTCAGCGATGAACTCGAATCCCTCGTCGCGCAACGCACTAATGATTTGTCTCGGGCTTTGGATGAAGTTTCTCAAAGCCATGATCGTCTGCAACTCATTGATGCAAAACAACGTTTAATTTTGTCGAGCATTGAGGATGGGTTGTACGGCGTGGATTCAGATGGCCGATGTTCGTTTTGCAACCCAGCGGCAGCACGGCTATTGGGCTACGACAATGCGGATGAACTGGCTGGGCAACTGATGGACATTCTCGTGTTAGGGGGGCTATTTGCTGAGTCACCACAGGAAAAACTGCTAGACGATGGCCCTACCTCAAAACTTGTCATGCCCCGCCGTCAGGATCACGCCCATTTTTATCGCAAAGACGGGACGACATTTCCCGTGGAATACCGCGCTTACCCGATGGTGCGAGACCATGTGCAGTTGGGAGCCGTGGTTGTTTTTCGCAACATTCACGACCGTTTAGAACAGGAATCCCGCAAGGTTCAGCAACAAAAACTCGAAACGGTTGGACAGTTGAGCGGCGGGATTGCCCACGATTTCAATAATTTGCTAACCGTTATTTTGGGAAATCTCGCCTTGTTGGAGCTGGAAATCGGGGATATTCCCAATAATACGGAACTTCAAACGCTTATTGAGGAGGCGCGTTCCGCTGGTCAGGATGGCGTAGAGCTTACACGCCGTCTCCTTACTTTTGCCCGTAAACAACCTATTCGTCGCGAACGACTCGATCTTATTCCTTTTCTCGAACGATTTACCCGAATGGTCAGAAGAACCTTACCGGAAAATATTGAGGTTCGCTGGCGGTGTGGTGAAGGATTAGCGCTGTGGGGGGACATGAGTTTACTGGAAAATACCCTCCTCAATCTATCTATCAATGCTAACCATGCCATGCCTCACGGAGGTTCCTTACTTTTTGACATTCAACTCGTTTCCATTACTAAGGCCGAACATGCCGCCGATCCCCGTTTGGCAGTTGGTCATTACATTTGCTTGGCGGTCGTCGATACTGGAGTAGGGATGAGTCCCGAAGTATTGACCCATGCTTGTGATCCATTTTTCTCGACAAAAGGCGGAAAAGGGTCGGGGTTAGGCTTGAGCTCCGCCTACGCCTTTGCCGAGCAATCGGGAGGCGCGTTGCGCTTGACCAGTCAGTTGCATAAAGGCACCCGAATTGAGCTTTATTTGCCGGCTGCTGAACAGGTTGGGGAGTCAGAGAGTGGCGTTCCGCAGGCCGAAACTTCACCGCGATTGTTGCGGGGACAGGAATGTATCTTAGTTGTAGAAGACAAAGAAACGGTGCGGCGCGTTGCGGTGCGGGCGCTAGAACAGTTGGGGTATCAGGTATTGCAGGCCAGCAACGCGATTGAGGCGATGAGTCTGTTATCCCAGGATAGTCAAATCGAAGTGGTGTTTAGCGACATCGTGATGCCAGGAGGGATGAGTGGGCGACAATTGGCGGATTGGGTGCGGGTTTGTCGGCCTGAAGTGCGCGTTTTACTGACGACGGGATTTACCCAAGAAGACATTTCGTGGCAAACCGATGGTTTGGGCGTGCCCATACTCCGAAAACCCTACGACATCGGCGAACTCGCCCAACGTATGCGCGAGTTGCTCGATACCGTGCCCGTCGATGTGGAATTGACCGGGGGTGGGCCTTTCCAAAAACCTAGGTGAAGACGGGTTCAAAAAGCCGCTTGCCGTTCCGCATCTCGTGCGCCCATTTCATCACCACTTGCCCGTCGTGCCTGAGCGATCATCCGCCAATTGCGCTCCTGTAAAGCCGTATTCCCGCCAGCCAGTGTGTTCGATTTAGTGGCTAAAAGCTCCGCTTCATCATAACGCCGTTGCACTAACCGAATTTGCCCTAAATCGTGCCATAAACTCGCATTCCGTGGCTCAATCCGCATGGCTCGTTCCAACGCTGCTGCCGCCCGATCGAGTTGATTGTTGCCAATGGCCTGTTCAGCTTCGTCGAGTAAGGCATTGAGTGCCGGACTTGCGTCGTCACGACTCAACGAAACATTGTCCGTGGTCGGCGGCTGAGGTACGGCCATTCGGGGCGGCGGCGGGGCTGTTGCTATCGGCGTTTCAAAGGGATCGGGCGGTGTAGTCGGCGGCTGAGGTATGGTCATTCGGGGTGAGGGAGCCGTCGCTATAGGCGTTTCAAAGGGATCGGGTTGACCCGCTAAAGGTGCCCCAAAGGGATCGGGTTGACCCGCTAAAGGTGCCCCAAAGGGATCGGGTGTGCTCGGGCCTTCAAAACGTGGTACCACCGCTGCATCTACACGACTACGCGGTTCCAAAGGCGGTAAGGGCGCTAAGGGAATGGCTTCCGTAATGTCTTGCGGTGGGCTCGGGGGACGGGTCGCGACTGCGGGTGGGCGACTCGGCTGAGGACGCGGTTGCACAGGTTGTTGACGTTGAGGAGGCGTTCGTGACGCGAGTGGGTTTGGATCAAATCGAGGTACGGGATTGCGATTGACTACCGGGGCGCCCCCCTGTGGCGTCGGAGCAAGGGTACAGCCACTCAAAAAGGTGAGTCCCAAAATAAAATAAGTAGTTGATTTCACGGTTAATTTCTCCAATTTAGATGCAGCCCGCCATGGCGCGTGTTGTTGAACCGATGAGGTAAGGCCACTGCGTACCGCAGCGATTCACCATTTCGATGTCGGGCGGTGGAGGGCGATCCAATGATTCGTGTTTTAACGGGCGCATCATGGCCATCCATAACGGCAATCCGCCATTTGCCCCGCTTAAACGGGTGGGACGGTTGTCGTCGCGGCCAACCCAGATCACCCCCACAAAACTGCCCGTGTATCCCGCAAACCAACTGTCTCGATAATCACTCGTCGTACCGGTTTTACCCGCTGCACGAAGCTGGTCACCAAAATAGCGGTAGGCCGACCGCGCCGTTCCTCGTTCAAAGGTGCGTTGCATGGCCCGCGTAATCAGAAAAGCGGCCCCCGATGAAGTCGCCATTTGAAGACGGGTCTCGAAATTACTGCGTTCGAGCGGTTCGCCATCCGGGCCGGTCACCTCGACAATCGTACGTAACGGGGCCTTAAAACCCCCGCTCGCCATCGTCGTGTAGAGCTGGGCAATTTCAATCGGCGTTGTATAGGTTCCGCCCAGCAAGAGCGCCGGAAAAGCTCGGAAAGGTCGATCCACGCCCAAGCGGTTCATCATGTTAATCACGCTATCGAGACCCAATTCTCGTCCTACTCGCACGGCGGTCAAGTTCCGCGACCGCGCCAACGCATCTATCAGCGGCGTTGGCCCCCCAAAGCGACGATCTGCGTTTTGAGGCGACCAACGGCCCCATCGCATTGGGCCATCAGAAATGCGCGTTGTGAGGGTGTACTCGTCGGGACGCTCCAACGCTGCCAGATAAATGACGGGTTTGAGCAATGAACCAGGTGAACGGCGTGCGTCCAAAGCGCGATTGAATCCAACCCGTCGGACTTCTCGATCCCCGATGATGGCGACGACCTCGCCAGTATCTGGACGAGACAAAATTGCAGCGGTTTGTAAAGAGTTTGCCCGTAAGCCGCGATTTTTTTCGACCTCTGCCAGCGCGTTCAGGACGGATTCTTCGACTTGGGCCTGAATGCGCGGATCGAGCGTGGAGAAAATTTTCAAACCATCAATTCCCCACTCCGAATCTTGATACGCAGAACGTAACTGACGTTTCACTAAATCGACAAACGCAGGGTAGAGCGTTTGCTGTCGGGGAATTTCTTGAATCACATCGAGGGGTAACGCTTTGAGTTCACGCGCATTTTGGGAACTCAATAGATTCTGCTCCACCATCACATCGAGTACTAAATTGCGACGGCCCAACGCCTCTTGGGGGTCACGACGGGGGTTGTATTGAATCGGGCCTCGTACCATCGCTACTAGTAATGCGATTTGGTGCATCCCCAAAAATTCGATGTCTCGATTGAAGTAAAAACGACTTGCCAGCCCAAATCCATGAATTGCACGACTACCGTCTTGCCCCAAGTACACCTCGTTCAGATAGGCATCGAGAATGTCTTCTTTGGGGAAAAATGCGTCGATGTACAGCGCCAGCAGCATTTCATCCAATTTCCGACGAAAACTGCGTTCGTTGGAGAGAAACAGGTTTTTGACGAGCTGTTGAGTGATTGTACTTCCTCCCTGTACCGCGCGCCCGGCTTGATAATTCGCGACCGCCGCCCGAGCGATCCCTCGAGGATTGACCCCAAAATGGCGAAAAAAGGCTTGGTCTTCCATTGCCAATAGGGCGTCGATGAGGGCGGGGGGCATGTCTTGGCGACGTACCAAAATGCGATCTTCGAGGTGGTCGGGATAAATTGCCGCAATTTCTATCGGTTCCAAACGCCAGAGCGCCGCTAACTCGGTTCCATCTAAGGCCGTCAGTTCGCTGACCTTATTGTCAGCAAATGCAACCCGTAGACGTCGAGCGGGTTCGCGGCCGTCCCAAAAGGTAAACCGTCGAGTCAGGATGTCGAATTGATCGTTTTCCCGACGAAAGCTCCCGGGAAGCGTTAGATGGGGGGTTTCTTGGTATTGCAGCAATTTAAGTTCACTAGCGAACTGGTCTGGCAGTACCTCAGCTCCCACGAAAAGTTCAAGAGGACGGGCATAAACCCGCGCCGGCAGCGACCACGGATTTTCCAGTCGCTGTTTAATGCTGTGTGTCGTGATGAGATGGTCGGTGTACAACCACAACGCCACTAGCCCTAAAAGCCCGGCACTGATTCCCGAAAGAATGAGATGGGCTGCTAGGTGAGTCCAAAAGCCCGAAGGCCGACGGGGAATGCTCAAGTCAGTTTCTCCAAAAAGTTCAGCTAACAGAATTTGACACAGGTTTTTATGTCAAGACAGGACACATTGAGGTGAACATTGTGGAACCTAGGGATGGGGGCGGCCTACCAGAATCGTTCTGTTACCATAGGTGCACAGGCGGCGGGTGCGCGTCGCCTTACCACCACGACACTGTTTAACTCACGCGGAGGAAGCAGCTTTGAGCGAGAAAAATTACGACATTATTATTATTGGTACGGGTCCCGGAGGCGAGGGCGCGGCGATGAAATCGGTTAAATCAGGGAAAACCGTCGCGGTCGTAGAGAAGTATGCGCAAGTGGGCGGGGGGTGTACCCATTGGGGCACAATTCCTTCAAAAGCCTTGCGATTTGCGATTTCATCCATGCTGGAATTCAACCGTAACCCGTTATTTCGCAGTCTGATGGACAAACCCGCGCGGTTTACCTTTCCCGATTTGTTGCGGACGGCAGAAACGGTCATCTCTCGTCAAACAGCCATGCGTCAAGATTTGTACGATCGCAATCATGTCTCGGTGTATCGGGGGCAGGCGCGGTTTCTCGATGAGCATACGGTGGAGATTGAAAACCCCATCCATCCCCGTCCCCAACGGTTGCACGCGGATAATTTTGTCATCGCGACTGGTTCCCGTCCCTATCGCCCTCGGGATGTGGATTTTAATCATCCGTTTATTTTTGATAGCGATACGCTGTTGAGCATGTCGTTTACGCCGGCGTCGATCATTATTTACGGCGCGGGGGTGATTGGGTGTGAGTACGCCAGCATGTTTCGGCAGATGGGGTGTAAGGTCGATCTCATCAACAATCGGGATCGCTTGCTGTCGTTTTTGGATGACGAGATTTCGGATGCTTTGAGCTACCACCTTCGCGACCAAGGCGTGATGATTCGCCATAATGAAAGTTACGAAACCGTGGAAACCCAAGAGCACGGCATCGTGTTGCATCTCAAGTCGGGGAAAAAAATTAAAGCCGACATCTTTTTGTGGGCCAACGGGAGAACGGGCAACTCCCAGAATATGGGCCTAGAAACATTGGGGTTGACGCCTAATGGTCGGGGGCAACTCGAAGTCAACGAGAATTATCAGACCAAAATTTCGCACATTTACGCAGCGGGCGACATAATCGGTTATCCCAGCCTAGCCAGCGCGGCCTACGATCAAGGGCGTTTTGCCGCCACTCACTTGATTTACAACCACTGCGATCATCGACTGGTTAAGGACATTCCAACCGGGATTTACACGTCGCCCGAAATTAGTTCGGTGGGGCGGACAGAGGCGGAGTTAACCAAAGAAAATATCCCCTATGAAGTGGGGCATGCGTCATTTAAGAACCTAGCGCGGGCGCAGATTACGGGACAGACCGTGGGGATGCTGAAACTGCTGTTCCACCGCGAAACGCTTGAAATTTTGGGGATTCACTGTTTTGGCGACCAAGCGGCAGAGATCGTCCATATTGGACAGGCGATCATGGCGCAACCCAGCGGTCATAACACGGTGGATTACTTCATCAACACCACGTTCAATTATCCAACGATGGCCGAAGCCTACCGAGTGGCGGCTCTCAACGGGTTAAATCGAGTGGTTCACTAACTTCTGCGGAGATTTTGATGGACATTGCCCCTTACTTGCGTCTGATGGTCGATAAAGACGCTTCAGATTTATTTTTATATGTAGGTGCCCCCGTCAGCATCAAAATTAGCGGGATTGTGCGACCGGTGGGCACAAAAGTCCTGGAGCCGGGCCAAGTACGCACCATCGCGTACTCGATTATGAAGGACGATCAAATCAAGGAATTTGAACACGAATTTGAACTCAATTTTGCGATTCCGTTAAAAGGCGTAGGGCGATTTCGGGCCAATGTTTACAAGCAACGGGGAGAAGTGTCGCTGGTAGTTCGCTATATCAAAGGCGAAATTCCCAGCGTCGAAATGTTGGGTTTACCCGTGGTTTTGAAGAACCTAATTATGGAAAAACGCGGATTAATTATGGTGGTCGGTGCGACGGGTTCGGGTAAATCAACGACTTTGGCGGCCATGATCGACCATCGCAACGCCACCACGCCCGGCCACATCTTGACCATTGAAGATCCCATCGAATTTACCCACCCCCACAAAAAATCCGTGGTGGGTCAACGCGAAATTGGCATGGATACGCATAGTTATGAAAACTCGTTGCGTAGTGCTATGCGACAGGCTCCGGATGTGATTTTGATCGGGGAGGTGCGGGCAAAGGAAGTGATGAAATATGCGCTGCAATTCGCAGAAACCGGCCATTTAGCCCTTTCTACCCTTCACGCCAACAACGCAAACGGGGCATTAGAGCGGATTGTGAACTTTTTCCCTGAACACGCCCGCGATCAGTTGCTGATGGATTTATCGTTGAATTTACGGGCAATCGTGTCACAACGCTTGATTCGTACCCATGAAGGGGGGCGCGTTCCAGCAGTCGAGGTATTGTTAAACTCGCCCTACATTGCAGATCTCATTCAGAAAGGCAAAATCGACACGATTAAGGAAGCGATGGAGCAATCCACCGAAGGCGGCATGAAAACCTTCGACGATGCCTTGTTTGATCTATATGTCGCGGGCAAAATTTCGCGGGACGAAGCGATTAAAAATGCCGACTCGCGCAATAACGTGGCGCTTAAAATTCGACTTCACGATTCGGATATGGGGGGGAATGCCTCGGCAGCTACGGCGAATTCAGGCGGTCCTGGGGGGCCTGGCGGTCGAGGAGAGCGGGGGGGAAGCGACTTTGATTTTAACAAAAACAGTGGTGCCAATGCCCCTCCCAAAAAATCAGCCCCGCTCATTGATTTGTCGATTCAAGACGACGAAGAAAATGGCGGGATGATGTTGTAACTTCTTGAAAAATAAATTAATTACGGCGCCGATGCGTACAGCGGGTGATCGGATTTAGGCATCCGCGCCAACAGTTGGGTCACGGCTTGCTCAAGGGGTTGTCCAGCGAATACCGCCGCAACCTGCGCGATCACGGGCAAGTCCACACCCAATCGCTGGCCCAGTTGCAACAGCGCAGGGGTCGCTAAACGCCCTTCTACGAGTCCAATTTGATGTTCGGCAACGGTAAGTGGCTCCCCTCTCCCAATTGCTAACCCAAAACGACGGTTACGCGATTGGTCATCCGTACAGGTCAACACGACATCGCCTAATCCCGTCAGTCCCATAAAAGTTTCCGCTTGGCCGCCCAACGCCAAGCCCAAGCGCGTCATTTCAGCGACGCCCCGTGTGATGAGGGCCGCCCGTGCATTGGCCCCAAATCCCAGTCCATCGGAAATGCCTACGGCGATGGCGAGGGCGTTTTTCATGGCGCCTCCGAGCTGTACCCCGACGACATCCGCACTCGCGTAAACCCGCAAGTGGTCCCCGTGAAGCCGCTCTACCCAACGCCAACTATGGGGGGCTTCCAAAGAGGCTACCGTCAATGCAGTGGGGAGATTAAGCGCGACTTCCCGCGCAAAACTTGGGCCGGAAATCACCGCAGGCCGTAAGGTGGGAAATTGTTGAGTCACCCATTCGTGAAGCAACTGGCCATCGTGTAACCCTTTTGTCGCCCACGCGATGTCCCGATGAAGGCATAGCGCGGTGGGTAACTGCTTAAAAACCGTTGCAAATGCGTGACTTGGCACCACGATCAACACCGCGTCGGCGTCAATTAACGCGGCGTTCAAATCAGCGGTGGCGAGGAGATCGGGCGGCAACGGAATGGTCGGCAAATAACGCCGATTTTCCCGATGTACCGTGAGGGAACGAATTTCATTGTCGTTATGCCCCCACAATGTCACCCGATGACCGCGCCGATGGCAGGCCAACGCCAAGGCCGTTCCCCACGCGCCTGCCCCCAAAACAGCTATCGAATCCGGCATTGAATGCGTCGTAATCGAGGTTAATTAAGCGTCGTCTGATCTGGGGCGGATACCTCTACATTCGCAGGGGCATTTTCGGCGGGCTGTTGGCGCCGCTGTTGATAAATCGTGCGGAAGTCGATGGGGTGCAACATCAGTGCCGGAAAGCCGCCGCGTACGATGAGGGCGTCAATGCTTTCTCGGGCGTAGGGGTACAGAATTTCGGGGCAGATCACTTCTAACATCTGCGTTTCACTTTCGCCTTCATAACCCTTTACGACGAATAGACCCGCTTGTTCCAACTCCACGACATAAGCCACTTGATTATCGACTTTCACCGTCACCGTCATTTTCAAGCAGACTTCTACAGAATCTCGCCAGGGCTTGACGTTGGTTTGGACTTGCAAGTTGACCTCTGGTCGCGGGGTGATCGTGAACATGTCGGGGACATTGGGCGACTCAAAGGAAGAATCCTTGATGTACAGCTTTTGAAGGGCAAATTGGGGCGTTTCGCTCATAAAAATTAACCTACTAATTAGAGGAGTTGGAAGGAGAGGCGGGAAAGAGTAACCGATCGAGTTCACCCTGTTTTTCGAGGGCGTACAACTCGTCACATCCCCCGATATGACGGTCATCAATGAAGATTTGGGGAACGGAAGTGCGCCCGGTGCGTTCGGTCATTTGTTCGCGGACTTCGCGTTGGCCATCTACACTAATCCATTGATAGTTAACTTTTTTCTTATCGAATAGCGCCTTTGCACGAAGGCAGTAGGGACACCAGCTTGAGGCGTACATCAAAATGTTGGGCATGAGAAAAGGTGCCTATGGCAATGAAATTGGAAAACGCATGGACACGTGAAATTGTGCGCTATTTTTTGCGACGGATAGGTAAATTTTCACTGGCCCATGCGGGAAATCCTCCTGACAAGGTGTGAACGACCTTAAATCCCTCGGCCTTAAGTTGTTTTGCAGCGCGGTCGGCGCGACTACCCGTATTGCAGTACACCACCACGCTTTTTTCTTTGTAACGCTGGATTTCTTTAAGCCGCTGGGGAAGTTCGCCCAAAGGGAGGTTCATAGCGTTCTGAATAAAGCCATTTTTGAGTTCATCGGGCTGACGAATATCGAGAAACAGCCCGTCATCCGCATTGACACATCGCAATGCCGCTTGCGGATTCAAACTTTTGATGTCGCTGGTGGCGTGGCTTACCTCGGTTCCCACCCACAGCCCAACAATGACAAATAGCGCTGCAAACAAGTACCAGTGCCGTGCAGCAAAATCGAGAAATTCCACCATCGTGATCGCGCCTCAGAAAAGGCGGCAAAACATAGCCGCAATCGCAATGTGTCACCACCACAGCGTCGCTGCGTGCCCGCGTATGATAATGAGCTTTATGTTGTGATCCCGCGAGGAGCGGTTATGACCCTAAAACCTTGTTTTTACAGTGTATTAAGCGCCTTAGCACTGAGTTTGGCGCCGCTTCAGGCTGCGGAGCTACCGTTAGAAGAGTTGCGGACCTTAAGCGATGTGTTGGATCGCGTGCAGCGAGATTATGTGGAGTCAGTGGACGAACGCCGTCTGTTAACGGACGCCATTCGCGGGTTGTTATCCAATCTCGATCCCCATTCCTCTTTTCTGGATGCCAATGAATTCAGAGAGTTACAGGAAGGTACTACGGGAGAGTTTGGGGGCTTGGGGATTGAGGTCAACATGGAAGATGGCCTGATTCGCGTGGTGGCGCCCATCGACGACACGCCAGCGGCACGGGCGGGGATTCGCACAGGGGATTTAATTACGCGCATTGATGACACGCCGGTAAAGGGGATGTCGCTTAACGATGCGGTCACGCGGATGCGCGGCCAGCCCGATACTGCGGTAACGTTGACGGTGTTGCGCGAAGGAGAAGATCAACCCCTAACATTTACATTGATGCGGGCCGTGATTCAGGTGCGAAGCGTGCGCAGTCGCATTTTGGCGCCAGGGTTCGGTTATGTGCGCATCAGCCAATTTCAACCCCGTACCACGCAGGATTTAATCAGCGAAATCAGTTCGTTACGCGAATCTATGGGGGAAACGGGGTTGCGTGGGGTGGTGCTGGATTTGCGCAACAATCCCGGGGGCGTGTTGAGTGCGGCGGTTGGGGTCTCGAATGCGTTTATTGATAGTCAAGAATTGCTGGTGTACACCGCCGGCCGAAATCCCGAGGAAAGACAAAATTTCAACGCAAATCCCGGCGATCTTTTGGACGGTGCGCCCCTCGTCGTGTTGGTCAATCGGGGATCGGCGTCCGCTTCGGAGATCGTGGCGGGGGCACTGCAAGATCATCGCCGCGCCATCATTATGGGGGAAACGACCTTTGGGAAAGGGTCTGTACAAACGATTTTACCGTTAGCGAACGGTTCGGCGATTAAATTGACTACCGCACGTTATTTCACGCCGCAAGGGCGTTCGATTCAAGCCGAGGGGATTCAGCCCGACATTCGGTTAGCTTCCATTCGCGTGACGCGGGAAGAGCGTTTAGCCGCCGAAGTGCGGGAAGCGGATTTACCCGCCCATCTGCGCAACGGTTTAGAGGAAAAAGGGGAAGATGACGCGGAAGGAATGCCCGATTCCCAAAGCGATGTGGATAGCACGACAGAGTTAGCGCAAAACGATTTTCCGTTGTACGAGGCGTTGAATTTACTCAAGGGTATTTCGTTACTTCGGTAATTCACCTATCAAAATCCCCGTCTCCGTTGATGGCGAAGGCGGGGATCATTTTTTATAAAATTCAGTGAGTTAAGGAATTAACGGATGACCAAGGCGTTGCGACGATCGCGCAGTAAATCCGCTAAATCGGCGGTGATACGAACGGCTTCATCTCCAAGAGGATCTGGGCGGTTACGGTCTTCCTCATCGCGGACGGGAAGAGGTTCGTGATCGCCCAGGGGAGCCATTCCCTGCCGCGCTCGCCATTGGTTTTCCTGTGCCCGTGCCCGACTTTCGACTTGTTGGCGTTCTGCTTCCCGCACGGCAAGGTTTAACGAAGTCCGCGATTCGCGCCGCGATTTGCGCAGTAAATTGACTTGTTGTTGCCAAAGCTGGAGGGCAGGTTCTTCGGACAGCCGCTGTTCATGACGATGGCGCAATTCGGGTAACAAACCCCGTAGTAATGTGTTGGTGACATGTTGCAGGGGACGAATTTCATCCCACGGCAAGGCAGTTCTTTGGGCACTTTCTCCCACTTCATCCGCGCCAAAAGCAGAGGGCAGCTCGATGTTGGGCAACACACCGCGATGCTGAGTACTGCCACCGCTGATTCGATAAAATTTGGCGACCGTTAGCTTAATTTGCCCCAACCGACCCGCTTCCCGAGGCATAAAACGATTCAAATCGAGTAGCGTTTGAACTGTGCCCTTCCCGAAAGTAGGAGAACCAATCACGACGCCGCGTCCGTAATCCTGAATTGCGGCTGCAAAAATCTCCGAGGCGGACGCACTAAACCGATCCACCATGACGACCAGAGGTCCTTCATACGCTACCGTCGGGTCAGTATCGCGTTCGACTTCCACATTGCCACGATGATTACGTACCTGTACCACCGGGCCTTCGGTAATAAATAGTCCCGTTAAATCAACCGCTTCTTGGAGCGAACCGCCCCCATTTCCACGCAAATCCATGAGGAGCGCGTCGATGTTTTGTTCTTGCAACCCTTCGATGAGGTGACGCACATCTCTTGTGGTACTGCGGTAGTCGCCATCGCCCCGCTGTGCCGCCGAAAAATCGCTGTAAAATGTCGGTAAGTTGATAATGCCAACTTTAAGTGTATTACGGCCCACCTTGAGGGTCTCGACACGACTTTG
>CAZTIH010000016.1:10813-17096 GCA_964613675.1 uncultured Candidatus Competibacteraceae bacterium | reverse complement strand
CAGCCTGTTCTTCGAGTTTAATGCGATCTCGAATGAGGGAAATAATGCGGGGGGTGCCGCGTGCATCGGCAGGGAGGATTTTGAGAAAGACTTGAGTCCCTCGGGGACCACGGATTAAATCGACCACATCATCGAGACGCCATCCCACGATGTCCTCAATCGCATTGTCCTTGGCCCCGACGCCGACAATCCAGTCATTGGGCTGCAATTGACCACTTGCCGAGGCTGGGCCGCCCTGCACCAAACGCACAACCGTCACCATCTCCTCATCCATCCGCAATACGGTTCCGATGCCCTCTAGAGAAAGGCGCATCTGAATGTTGAAGTTTTCGGTATTGCGTGGGCTGAAGTAAGCGGTGTGAGGATCAAAACTTTGGGCAATCGCATTCATGTACAATTGAAAGGCATCTTCAGCGGTGTTCTGTAGGGCACGTCGCCAACGCCCTTCGTAGCGTTTAGTCAAGGCTTCGCGGGCTTCGGCTTGGGTTTTCCCGGCCATCATCAGAACCAGCGTTTCGTTTTTCAGACGTCGCCGCCAAAAGTCGTTTTTCTCTTGTAGGGTCGCGGGCCACGGTGCCTCTCGACGGTCGAGTTCAAGCGATTCATTGACAGTAAAATCAAAAGGTTGCTGCAAACGCTCGATCGCAAATTGGGTTCGTTCAAAGAGCCGTTGTTGAAAGCGATTGTAAATCTCGAAAGTCGGTCCTAAGTCGCCTGACCGTAGATTTTCGTCGAGGGTGTCAGCGTAACGACGGCGAAATTCATCGACTTCTGCCCGTAAAAAATGTCCACGAATTGGGTCTAGGGCGTCTAAATAGTTCTGAAACGCTTGGCGAGACATTTCATTGTTGAGGTGTTCGCGACGGTAATGATAGTGGTTCAACAGCCCCGAAATGGTTTGGTCGAGGGAACGGTGAATCGGTTCGGGGGCTAAAGGCAAAGGTGCCGAGAGCGCAAAACTCAGTAGCGGACAACAGAAAAAAAGTAATAGCAGAAGGTGTAACGGCATGTTCTACAATCCTCAAATACGCATTTAATTCGGGTTCGGATGGACCTGCACGATGTCCACGGCGACAGGTTGTTTGCCATTAGGTTCGGACAGAGTGAACTCGAAAAGATGATGGCGTGACGGCAGTTTCATAATGTTAAAGCCATCGGGCAGACTGGAATCGTGGAAAAACGCGGTGCGAAAGGGCGAGTTTTCATCCCGCGAATCGGTTTTCCACAGATAAGGCGATAGGCGGGCGAGATAACGCATAAATCCAAAACTTTTATGATCATCATGGTGATAGCAATATCCCCGAACGCGACTGCCCACTTCCCCCCAATTCGTCGGGCTGGTTTCTTCACCGCGAGTGGGGAGCAGATTGGGCATCAGATAGCCCGACAAAAATAAATCCGCCTCTCGACGTAGCTCTTCAGACACATTATCGAAAGCCAATACTTCTACACGGCAGCCTTTGTTCTGAAGTGCCCGCACGACTTGGACAAAATCGCCATCCCCCGTCACCAGTAACACGCGATCCAGATTCTCAGATTGCAGGAGGACATCAACGGCCATGTCTAAATCGGCGTTGGCTTTTCCGATGCGATTGCCCGCCTCGTCGATAAACCAGCGAATCCGTTTTTCAATCACTTTGTAACCAATTTCCCGTAATGCCGCTTGATAACCGCGGGCTTTTTCACGGTACGCGGGGTTGGTTTCGGCACGCTCTTCATCGTAGGAAAGATAAATGTTGAGGCGTAGCGCTTCGGCTTGGTCGCGACAGGCGAGTTCGCGCAAGATGTTGTACTGCATACGTTGGCCGCCGTTGCGCGAGATATTGGTCGCATCGACATAAACGCCCACTTTGGCGTGGGAACGATTGAAGGAATCAGACATAAAATCAGCTTTAATAGAGTTATTTGGGAAGGGCGGCGTTAAGGTCGCGAAGAAGGATCAGTCGAACTCGAAGAGGGATGATCCAGGGGAAAGGTGAATTGGTCGAGAAAATGGGGCTTGAGATAGGCAGCTACGCCTTCTAATTCGGGAAGTCGTTTCTGCAAGGTCTCCCAGGGAAGAAATCGACAGCGTTGAGCCAACGGTGGGACGAGTAAATTGAAGGTAGGGCGATGGAGTTCGCGGCTAATTTTGGCCAATCGTCGTTGGGGCGCGACCAGGTATAACGGGGTATGCAAATGGGGTTGAACGGCACACAAATCGGTGAGCCGCAAGAGACCCGAGTAAACGGTAGTCGTACATTCGATTTCAAAAGCAGCGATGAGCGCGTTCTCCTGTAACCAAAGGATGTCGATGTGTTCGATGATTCGTCGGCTAATCGGATCGAAAGGTTGCGGTAATTCGTCAATCGTTTGAGGGGTCTGCAACGCGAATTGCCGACTTTGATAGAGCTGTCGATCATTGCGAGCGACATGCACTTTTAACCCTAATTGGCCGCCCCATTTTAGCAAATACATTTGAATTTCGTCGTGTAAATGACGCGCCTGCATGGTGGGCGATGGAATTAAGGTATTGAGGGGACGTAACCGTCCATTTTCCCGCACGCTAGGTTGCGATTGGGCATCGAGTAAAGCGGGCCACAACGCCGTGACTAAGGGCATCGAGAGGGGTTCGGGTTGAGGGGAAGGGCAATGTGGTTCGGGGACGACTTCGCGCCAAGTCGGGCCTAAATTGCCGTGAGGTAAATGTAGTAATTTATTGATTAATAAACGAAATTCGCTTTTTACCTGTCGCCAAGGTTCGATGACTTGCCATAACCCTAACCAGTGATCGCTGGTTAAATGATAGACCGCAAGATGGTCACCCACCTCAAGCGGAGGGGGTTTTTGTGCGGGCCAGCGAATCCAATACTCGGTACGTTGAGGCCATTGTCGCCGTTTGGTCGGCCAATACCAATAAGTCATTGCACGCGACCCCTATGGGCGTTCACATTAAAAATAAAAACGATACTCCGGCGGCGTAAAAAGGGCGTTTACATTATTATTCAGTCGGGCTATCGAATAAGGCATCGACGAATGCTTGACGATTAAAGGGTTGTAAATCCTCAATGCCCTCGCCCACGCCGACAAATCGAATGGGTAACGCCATCTGCTTGGCCAGCGCAAGGGCGATACCGCCTTTGGCAGTGCCATCGAGTTTGGTAATGATGAGGCCCGTCACGCCCAGGGCTTCGTGAAATAATTTCGCTTGTATCAAAGCGTTTTGGCCACTGCTGCCATCGAGCACCAATAACACCTCGTGAGGGGCTGCCGTGTCCAACTTCTGAACCACGCGCTTAATTTTCTTCAATTCCTCCATCAGATGTGCTTTGTTCTGTAGTCGCCCGGCCGTATCGGCAATTAATACATCGACTTGTCGAGATTTAGCGGCTTGGAACGCATCGAAAATGAGGGCAGCCGCATCTGCACCCGTGGATTGGGCAATAAGCGGAACATTGGCTCGTTCTGACCAGGTTTTGAGTTGTTCGACGGCGGCAGCGCGAAAGGTATCACCGGCGGCGAGAAGTACTTGCTTGTTTTGTTGCTGATATTGGGCGGCGAGCTTTCCAATCGTAGTGGTTTTTCCCGCCCCATTGACCCCAATCACTAGGATAAAAAAAGGTTTGCAATCAAGGTTTAAGGGCGTTTCACAGGGTTTAAGGACATCGATCATCGACTCTTTAAGCGCGTTGAGTAGAGCGCTGCCGTCAGTCAATTGTTGGCGTTTAACAGTGGTTTTAAGTTGAGTTAACAAGAAATCGGTTGTTTCCATGCCGACATCTGCAACCAATAATGCCGCTTCTAGTTCATCGAATAGATCACTGTCGATTTTGCGTTTGGCGAATAATCCAAAGCCACTCCAAAGGGTTTGTCGCGTACGGGCGAGACCTGTCTTAAGGCGGCCAAAAAGCGAGGTCGTCATGATTTTTCTCTTTAAAATTTAGTGAGTTGTCGTGTTGTTTGAAAGGGGAAACCGATGAATCAATTGCGAATTATTGGCGGTCAATGGCGAGGGCGAAAGCTCCCATTTCCGCCCTTAGCGGGGTTGCGGCCCACGCCAGATCGGTTGCGCGAAACGCTTTTCAACTGGTTAATGCCCTTTATCGAGGGAAGTCGGGGGTTGGATGGGTTTGCGGGAAGTGGGGCGTTGGGGATCGAGGCACTGTCGCGGGGGGCAAAAACCGTCACATTTGTGGAACAGCACCCTCAAGCAAGTTTGCAATTGCAACAAAATCTGGATCGTCTGCAAGCTCAGGGCGTCGTGATACGGGGCGATTTTCTCGATTATCTTCAGCAACCGCCCACGCCCTTTGACATTGTGTGGTTGGATCCGCCCTTTCGCCAAAATTATCTTTCGGATTGCTTAGCGCGACTGGATGCAGGGTGGCTGGTCTCTAATGCTTGTGTATATGTTGAATCTGAACGGAATTTTTCCCCGACGTTGCCCGAAAATTGGCGCGTTTATCGAGAAAAATACGCGGGACAGATTGCTTATCGGTTGTTGATTGCGCGTTGAAGTCGATCACGACCGTATTCAGCAAATCTCGCACTGCACCCTATGATGCCGTTGAGTTGCGATAATTAGGTACTTGATATGCTTCGTTGGGTTTTACTACTTGTAACGCCATGGGCGATGGCCACGCCGTTTTCCCATCCCGATGCGTTGGGCATTTGTCCGATTGATCCGTTGGCGGCGGCACTGGTCACCGCGCCCAATCCCGTCGGTGCGGCGATTCAGATCAGCGCCCTTGAAGGAAAGGCCGATGATTTGTCGGCAGAATTGGTGGGAGAAGTGACATTTTTTCAGAATGACCAACGGATCACGGCACAGCGGGCGCGTCTCGATCGACAGACGGACATTTTGACGGCGGAAGGCGAGGTTTTATTTGCGGATCGCGAATATGTGTTACAGGCGGCGCGGGCGGCGGTCGATGTGGGGGATCGAACGGGGGAGTTAGCGGAAGTGCGTTATTTTGCGAGTGGCAGTCGTGCCCAAGGGGAGGCGGCGCGGGCCGAAATAGATTCTGCCAATCGCCGAAGTGTTTTTGGGCAGGTGACCTACTCGACCTGTGAGCGTAGCAACGAATTTTGGCAGTTGGCGGCGGAAAATCTCGAACTCGACGAAGCGTCTGGACGAGGCAAGGCGCGTAATGTCACGATTTCAATTAAGCAAGTGCCGATTTTGTACACGCCCTATTTATCGTTTCCTTTAGATGACCGTCGCGAATCGGGTTTTCTCACGCCGCGCATAGGGTACAGCAATGCAAATGGCCTGGATTTACGGCTACCGTATTACTGGAATATTGCGCCCAATTACGATGCCACAATTACCCCACGCTATATTTCCAAACGGGGAGGAATGGCAAGTGCGGAGTTTCGATTTTTGCGTGAAAAACAACAGGGTGAAATAGAAATCGAATATCTACCAAATGACCGATTACAAGACCGAAGTCGTGGCTCGATTTATTTTAATCATCGCAGTCGTTTTTTCCCCAATTTTTATACTGATGCTGTATTTCGTTATGTCTCAGATGATAATTATGTGGATGATTTAGGGACGGCATTTCAATTAGTCAATCCAGTGGCGTTAGAAAGGCGTTTTGATGCGCGTTACGATGGTGGGAATTGGAATCTTTTAGGGCGCTTTCAAAGTTTTCAAACCATTGATCGCGTTTTATTCCGTGACCGAGAACGGCCCTATGATCGCGTGCCACAGGTTTTATTTGATGGGCGCTTTAATTTGTTAAATGCGGGCATTCGAATGCGTCATGAATTAGTGTATTTTGACCATTCCGAATTAACGCGGGGATTGCGGCTCGATATGCATCCGAGTGTGGAATTGCCGTTTGTTGCACCCTACGGATTTTTCACCCCTCGGGCAGGGCTTCGCCATACTTTTTACGATCTCCACGGATTTACAGCGACGCAACGCGATCAAGGCAATACGGCGCGCACTTTACCGACGGCGAGTGTCGATACGGGCTTAATTTTTGAGCGAAATGCCGAATTTTGGGGCTTAGGTTCTGTGTTGCAAACCCTTGAACCGCGGCTATTTTACCTTTATGTCCCGTACAAAAATCAGCGGCGTTTACCCCTATTTGACACGACTAAACTCGATGCCAATTACGCGCTATTATTTGCCGAAAATCGGTTCACGGGAGCGGATCGGGTAGGGGATGCAAACCAAGTGACCCTAGCTTTGACAAGCCGTTTAATTAATCCCATTGATGGTCGTGAGCAGTTCCGAATTAGTGCGGGGCAGATTCAATATTTTGCAAATCGACGGGTTTTTTTAACGGATCGT
>CAZTIH010000016.1:0-10803 GCA_964613675.1 uncultured Candidatus Competibacteraceae bacterium | reverse complement strand
TTGCAAGCCGGCGAGTGTAAAGGCTTGGGCCGTCAATTGTCGTTGGTGGGGCGTAAATTTGGCCGGGACACAAATGACGGCCGCATTAATTTGATCGTGTCCCAGAAAAAGATGGGAGTTCGGATTTAATTACAGAGATCGTATTTTCGCCCAATCCGACATTGACATTTTTATCGACGGTTTATTGGAATATGCGTGACAGTGCGTTTCCGCGCCGAACTTTTAATGTGCGTTATCAACCCGATAATCAACGGTTATTAAATGCTGCTTATTATGCAGCCCCTAGAGATCGGGATGACATTGAAAGTCGTCGATTAGAGCAATTAGATTTTTCGGGAGCATGGCCGTTGAGTCCGCAATGGCGACTGGTTGCGCGTTTAAATTACTCGCTGGCGCAAGAACGGAGTGTCGATACTTTGGCAGGATTTGAGTATCAAGATTGCTGTTGGGCGTTGCGAATGGTGGGGCGTCGATTTAGAGAAAAACCACAAGATGCAGATGCCCGCAATGAGATTTATTTGGAGCTCGAATTAAAAGGACTCGCGGGGATAGGAAATCGCATTGATCGCATTTTGCAAGACGCCATTTTAGGCTATCAACCGGTATCGAGAGAGTTTTAAGTTATGCGAAGCTACTTGATTTTATTATTATTCAACAGCTTAACTTGGATGCCCATTGTGAAAGGAGAACTGCGCTTTGGGCCAGCGACGGACGTAAATTTACAAGCCAATGTGCTTGACCAAATAGCCGCTGTCGTGAACAACGATGTCATCACGCATCGAGAATTGGCCGCGCACCTCGTATCCGTAAAAGCGCGACTACGACGAAATAACACCCCGTTGCCCTCAGAAGCGATTCTCGAAAGGCAGGTTTTAGAACGATTGATTATGGAATTGCTACAGGATCGGGCGGCGGATGAGCAACGAATTGTGGTGAATGACGTAACGGTTGCTCAGCAAATCGAGGAAATTGCAGCGCAAAATGGCTTGACGCTAGGGCAGTTGCGCGAACAGGTGGCACAAAGTGGTGAAGCATTTGAGGAATTCCGCGAACAGGTTCGCCGCGAAATTCGCATGGCGCGTTTGCGGCAACGGTTAATTGATCGCGAAATTGTTGTTTCAGAACAAGAAGTTAATACTTGGCTGGCGGCGCGAAGTGGAGGAAATCGGTTGAGCGTGGAGGGAAACAATGGGGCATCTCGTTCAAGCGCACAGTTGCTATATCGCTTAGCGCACATTCTCGTTTCGTTGCCCGAAAACGCGGATTTAGCCACTACACAGGCGGTGCGGCGGAAAGCGGAGGAGGTTGCGAGTCGTTTGCAGCGCGGTGAGGATTTTGCGGCGCTGTCGGCGGCTTACTCGGATGCAGCGCAGGCCCTTGATGGGGGCGATTTGGGATGGCGTTCGGTGGATCAAGTGCCGATGGTATTCGCCAATGTGGTGCCAACGCTTCAACCAGGACAATCTAGTCAAGTCATTGAAAGTCCTAGTGGATTTCATTTCGTCAAACTTGTCGAGATTCGCCAAGAAACCGTCGTTAACCCTAACGACAATTATTTGACTTCTGATCCGCGCAGAGATTTACCCTCGCGAGAAGTGGTGCAAGAGATGTTGCGTCGTCAACGAATTGAGGAGGCGTGGGAGCTATGGTTGCGCCGTTTGCGTGCTGAAGCTTCCGTGGATTTGCGGTTGTGACGGCAAAAAAGCGCTTTGGGCAACATTTTTTACGCGATGAACAGGTCATTCAACGGCTTATTCAGACGATCTCTCCTCGCTCAACAGATCGTTTAGTTGAAATTGGGCCGGGGCGTGGGGCACTGACCTTTGCTTTACTTAAGTGCGTGGGTAAATTGACGGCTTTGGAAATCGACCGCGACTTGATTTTGACGCTACAACGTCAAGCAGCGCATTACGGGGATTTGCAATTACTGAACTGCGATGCGCTCAACTGTGATTTGCGGGCATTAGCTGGGGGGCTGAATGAGGTAAATGACAAGCTACGAATTGTGGGAAATTTGCCCTATAACATTTCAACGCCTTTGCTATTTCATTTGCTCGAACAACTGCCATTTATTAGCGATATGCACTTCATGTTGCAAAAAGAAGTGGTTAATCGTTTAGCCGCATCTCCGAATAATAAGAATTACGGTAGGTTGTCAATTATGGTGCAATTAAAATGTCGAGTTGATGCGCTATTTGATGTGCCACCTACTGCCTTTTCTCCGATGCCCAAAGTGGATTCAGCCGTCGTTCGATTAACGCCGCTCGCGACCTCTTTATTCCCCACAACACATTCGGTGCAATTCGCTAAATTGGTCGAGATCGCATTTAACCAACGGCGTAAAACATTACGTAATGCGCTGGGGACCTTGGCGTCTCCTGCCGCTTTTGAACAGGCCCAAATTGATGCTAATGCAAGACCTGAAACGCTATCGCCTAGTCAATTTGTGGCATTGAGCCAGAGTATTTTTTCAACCCAGGAGCCCTCCTAAATGTCAAGTCCTCCTAAATACGACATTCAGATTGAAGTCACTGCCGAATATCGTGCAAACGAATCCGATAAGCAAAATCAACGATTTATGTTCGCTTACACCGTAACAATGACGAATGTGGGAACGATTGGCGTTAAATTACTTTCTCGCCATTGGATTATTACCGATGGCGATGGCCATGTTGAGGAAGTGCGAGGCGAGGGAGTCGTAGGAGAACAGCCGCATTTGTTGCCGGGGGAAAATTTCCGTTATCAAAGCGGCGCAATTTTGAAAACTTCTCTGGGAAGCATGACGGGAAGTTATCAAATGGTGGCTGATGATGGGACCGCGTTTGATGCCCCTATCCCACCGTTCGTATTAAGTCCTCCCAGGGTACTGCATTAGTATGGCGATTTATGCAATAGGTGATTTGCAAGGGTGTTATGATCCCTTTTGCCGACTCCTAGATAAACTCAAATTTGATCCCTTAAATGATCGCTTATGGTTAGTGGGAGATTTAGTTAATCGAGGACCTAATTCATTAGCCTGTTTACGCGCAATTAAGCAGCTTGATAAGGCGGTTATTTGTGTATTAGGAAATCACGATATTACGCTATTATTAGCGGGTGTCGGATTAGTGCGGCAAGAGAAAAACAATAAGGATAATTTGGAACCCGTTTTGGCGGCCCCTGACCGCGAAGAATTGTTGAATTGGCTACGCCAACAACCTTTGATTCACTACGATTCGTCGTTGAATACAGCACTCGTTCATGCGGGCCTTGCACCACAGTGGAGCATCTCGCAAGCGATTGATTTAGCAAATGAAGTTCACGCAGCATTGCGAAGTGACGATTACAAGACATTCTTACAAGACCTATTTGGCGATAAGTCAGATTATTGGCGTGATCATCTGACGGGGCGAGAACGGTTGCGGGTCATCGTCAATTTTTTCACGCGAGTGCGGTGCTGTCATTTTTCTGGAAAGCTGGATTTTGGCTTCAAAAAAACGCTACAAGAGTGCCCAGAACATCTCATTCCCTGGTTCCGATTTCCGCAGCGAAAATCCCTCGACACGCGCATTATTTTCGGTCACTGGGCTGCATTGGGATGCTATCGAGAAGCAAATGTGATTGCCCTAGATTCAGGATGTGTTTGGGGCAACCAATTAACGGCGATTCGCGTAGATACCGAAACCGAATCCCCATTCATTCAAATCGCTTGTAGTCGTCAATAAATGATTTCATTAATTGTCGCGATGGCCAAAAATCGGGTTATTGGACGAGCCAATCAGTTGCCTTGGCATTTACCCGACGATCTAAAGCGGTTCAAACAACTTACTTTAGGTAAAGATTTGATTTTAGGACGAAAAACCTATGAGTCCATTGGGCGCCCATTGGCAGGACGCCGTCTAATTGTCGTGACTCAACAAGCCATTGAATGGCCACAAATCACCATTGCGCAAAGCCTCGATGCCGCAATCAAGTTAGCGAAATCGGGGAGTGAAATTATGATTGGTGGTGGGGCACAAATTTATGCCCAAGGGTTACCTTTAGCGGATTGTATTTATCTCACGAAAATAGAGGCTGAGTTAATGGGAGATGCTTATTTTCCTGCATTAAACCAAAATGAATGGAAAATCGTCGATGAACAGTTTCACGATGCGGATGAAAGTCATATTTTTACCTTTAGTTTTCAGACTTTATTACGTCGGTAAATGAATCAACTTGTTTAATGACAACCAGACCTGTTCAGGCGTGACGGTTTTCCAGCAAGGAGGCTGGTGTTCCAACGGGCAATGGCGCAAAAAACACGGGGCACACGGAAAATTGACGCTTAGATGACGGTGGTAAATACTCATGCTTCCCGTCAAATCCGCGTCAGTTGGCCCATAAAGACCGATTGCAGGACGATCGAGTGCCGCCGCTAAATGCAAAAGCCCGCTATCAACGCCTACAACAGCACGAGCACAAGTGAGTTTGGTCAACAATTCGTCGAGTCCGAGGGAGGGGTACAGCGTAACATTCGTCAAACCATTGGCGATTTTTTGGGCAAAGTCGCGTTCAGATTCGTTGCCCGAGGGAATATGAACCTGCCAGCCCGCTTCAACCGCCAAAACCGCGAGTTTTTGCCAGTGAGCTAGAGGCCATAATTTGCTCGCCCAAGTAGTGCCATGAAGTAGCCATAAGTCATTGTTTTTTAACGATTTATTGGCTGTTGAATTAAGGAGTCCGTAATCTAGTTGAGCCGTGTCGGCAAGAGAGTAGCCAAGTAATTGCGCCCACAATAATCGCTGTCTTTGGAGGGCATGTAAGGATTTAGGAACGCCAATTTTCTGGCTGTACACCAATGAAGCTGGCCATTCGCGCACAGATTGTCGATCGAATCCCGCCCGTTTTCCCCGCGCTAGCAGAGCAAGTGTCGCACTTTTGACGAGTCCCTGGCTATCGAGCACCCAATCATACGAATTTTGCCGTAATCTTCGGTAAAACTCGCCAATTTCATGGCGGGCTGACCATCCTTGCTTTCGCCAACGGCGCAAATTAACTGAAATCACGCTGTGAATGTGACGGTGACGGTGTACTAACGAGGCAAATGCCGTTTCCACCACCCAATCGACCTGTAATGCAGGACAATAGCGATGGGCCTCCGTCACTGCGGGCATGGCGTGTAGTACATCTCCCATCGAAGACGACTTGATTAGTAGAACTTTCATGCGCTTAGCCTTAATTCTAAATCGTTATTTTCCCCATGGGGGCCTACAAATCCAAGCCTTACGGATAGCGATGGCGCTTATGCAACGCGGTCATGAAGTCACTATTTTGACGCGCCAATGGATTGGAGAATTTCCAGTGGGTCTCGTCGTTCGCGAGTTTCCCAATCGCGCTTGGACAAATCACGGTCGCGACGATCAGTTAGCCGAGCATGTTTTGCCTTATTTTCCTGATTTTGAAGGGATTATAGGATTTATGCCGATGACAGGACTCGATGTGTTTTACGCAGCCGACGTGTGTTTTCAGGCTCAGGCAAGGGCACGTTACGGGGAGTGGTATCGCTGGACGCCAAGGTATCGTCATCGCGTGGCACGAGAAGCCGCCGTATTCGCCCATAGTAACGCCAATATTTTGACACTGCATCCCCAAGCGGCTCGACCTTTCCAACAATGTTACGGCACGGCTGACCATCGGTTTCAAGTAATTCCGCCGGGAATCCGTCCATTTATTCCCGTCAATAGGTCGATATGCCAAGATTATCGGCAAGAAATAGGCGTTTCTCAGGAAAAACCGCTTCTGCTCTTCGTAGGATCGGGTTTCCATACTAAAGGGTTGGATCGCGTATTATATGCCCTATCTCATTGTCAACAAGGAGCGCATTTGGTTGTCATAGGGCAAGGGAAAACCAGTATTTATCGGTATATGGCCAGATTTTTGAACTTGTCCGTGGATTTTCTCGGTGTTCGCAATGATGTTTCACAGTGGATGGCGACTGCCGATTTGCTCATTCATCCAGCGCGGCGCGAAAATACCGGTAATGTTATCCTGGAAGCTATTGTCTCTGGCTTACCCGTCATTACCGTCGATCATTGTGGGTTCGCTTTTCACGTGCTCAGGAGTCGTATGGGTAAAGTATTGGCATCCCCTTTTCGGCGGACTGCACTGTCACAAGCGATTGATGAAATGATCCTAAAATTGCCGAATCACCGAGAAATCTGGCGTCAATGCGGTATCGTCTATGGTCAACAGCACGATTTTTATCACCGTGCAGAATATGCCGCCATGTTGATAACGGAAATTGTTATGGCAAAGCACCAGAAATCTCGTTGACCCTAATTGTTTATTCCATTTCGTTTTTCTAATGAGGTTTTTACGATGAATTATGAGCCGTTAGAGGCCGTGATTTTTGATTGGGCCGGTACGCTAGTCGATTTTGGCTCCGTTGCGCCAATTCAAGTGCTCATTGATGCGTTTGGAGAACTGGGCGTGCCCGTAACGGCAGACGAAGCGAGACCCTTTATGGGGATGTCAAAACGCGATCACATTGCAGCTATGGGCCGATTAGCCACCGTCATCGAAAAGTGGGAACGGCAATATCATCGTGAAATGACCGATCTGGATGTGGACGAAATTTATCGGCGTTTTATGCCCTTGCAGCTCGCGACGGTCACTCAATATTCACAGCCGATTGCAGGAGCCGCCAAACTTTTGGCACATCTGCACGAGAGCGGTTTGCGTACCGGCTCTTGCTCGGGTTACCCCCGCATTGTAATGGACAAATTATTGACGGCCGCCGCCGCCTACGGCATCACCCCGCAACAAGTGGTGGCTGGGGACGACCTTCAAGCTGGGGGCCGTCCGGGACCGTGGATGGCGCTTCAAAATGTCATCGCATTGGGGGCAAGTTCGGTAAAGCTCTGTGTAAAGGTCGATGACACCATTGCCGGTATCGAAGAAGGGTTGAATGCAGGGATGTGGACAGTAGGAGTCGTGATTTCAGGCAACCAAGTCGGCTTAACTTTCGCGGAATGGCAACAGCTTTCGCCCTCAGAACAGCAGTCGCGACGTGAGTTAGGAATGCAACGCCTAATCGCCGCCGGCGCGCACGAGATAGTTGATACTGTTGCCGATTTGCCCAGTGCCTTGGCGCATATAGCCGAACGGGTACGGCTTGGCGAAGAACCTTAAAGCACCTCAAACAAGGTTAATAACCAGTTGATTTGATTATGAAATCTCCCTTTGATCAGTCCCCCAAAAATGGGTCATTCCGCCACGCCGTTGAAAATGCAGCGCGGGCATTGGCGCGTCGTTCCCACGAATCAGCGCCGGTGGAGTTGCGGTTGCCCGCCGATGGCCCGATTGAGTTTCAAGAAGTTGGCCCGTGGCGCGGAATGGCCGACGCAATGGCGTTGCGTCAACGGTTTCACAGCCCTCAAACGCATCAGAAACGCGCACCAACCGAGGGTCCGGGTCGGGCAGCATTTGAAGTTTTAGAGCAACTCCGTTGTGAAGCGTTGGGCGTGCGGGAGTTTTGTGGAATTGCCACGAATTTGCAGGCCAGTTTGGCGAAACGGTCGGTGCGGCAGGGATTTCACCGCGTGACGCAACAGACCCAAGTGCTCAAACTCGACGCGTTACGGCTCCTCGGTTTTGACGCCCTCATCGCACCCGTGCCGTCGGAAGCGGAGCCTGCTTTATCGGTATGGGGAGAGTTTTGCGACGAACACCGCGTACAAATTGCCAATCTCGCCAGTCACTTACATGATCAGGCCGCCTTTGCAAAACACGCCAAAGCCTTGTTGCAGGCGATGAATTGGTTAGCGCCCGCCGATGCCAACGACGATGAAGCGGCGCCCGAAAACGATGACGAAGACACGGAAAATGCGCCCCACACCGGGGATGAAGGCGAGAATCCCCCGCCTGAGATTGCGACCGGGGAGGGGGATGAACAGGTCGGTCCCACGGCGGCTGAGGGAGGCTTATCTGAAGCAGAAACGGATGAAAATTTAGGGGGAAGCGAAGAGGCGGGGCGAGGGGAACGGCGAAGTTTTGCAGCCCAACCAGCGGATTTATATAAAAATTTTACGAATGCCTATGACAGCATTGCCGATGCGAGCGATTTGTGTGACCCCAGCGAGTTGAGTCGATTAAGAGCCTTGCTAGATCAACGGCTGAGCCATTTACAGGGGTTGATTGGTCGTTTAGCGCATCGGCTACAACGCCATCTCATGGCACAACAGCAACGTGCTTGGGAATTCGACGTGGAAGAGGGGTATTTGGATGTGCAACGGTTACCCCAAATCGTGATTAACCCATTGATGCCATTGAGTTTTAAGCGCGAACAGTCGATGAAATTTCGCGATACCGTCGTGACGTTGCTCATCGACAATTCGGGTTCGATGCGGGGATGGCCAATTTCGGTGGCGGCAATGACCAGCGATATTTTAGCCCGCACCCTCGAACGGTGTGGTGTTGCGGTGGAAGTGCTTGGATTTACGACGAAGGCTTGGAAAGGCGGTGAAAGTCGTGAAGCGTGGTTGCGGGCGGGGAAGCCTTTATTGCCCGGGCGGCTCAACGACTTATTGCACATTATTTACAAATCGGCGGATCAACCGTGGCGGCGTACGCGGAAAAATCTCGGTTTAATGCTGCAAGAGGGGTTGTTAAAGCAAAACATCGACGGGGAAGCCCTCAGTTGGGCCTATCAACGGTTGTTAGCCCGACCAGAGCAACGACGCATTCTGATGGTTATTTCAGATGGCGCGCCGGTAGATGATGCCACCCTCGCCGTCAATCCCGCCCACTTCCTCGATGCGCATCTTCGGCAAGTGATTGGTGAGATTGAAAAACGGGGGCTGGTGCAGTTGGCGGCGGTAGGTATTGGTCACGAAGTCGGTAGCTATTACCAACGGGCCGTGACGATCCACGAACCCGAGCAATTTTCCGTGACTTTAATGATGGAGCTAGCGTCTTTGTTTAGTGAGCACTTCTAAATCGCTGATTTAGCTACAGTTTTTCGCGAAATACCGATGAAATTATGGCATCTACCTCGCTGCTCAAGTGCTGCTCAATGCGTTTCAGTGCCGTGTCGTTAATGGTCGGATCCAGCGAAACCGCGACAAAAGACCACTGGGCTTTTTGGTGCAGGTCCTGGTAGCCGCTTTCGCAAACCGACACGTTCGCTTGCTTGCCAAATCGTTCCCGCAAACCACCTAAACGTTGGCGTTTCTCTTTGAGGGAGAAACAACCTGGCAACTGTAGTTCCACGATCATCAGTTCGATGTACATTCGGGGGGCATTGTGAGTCATAGCGCGTCGCTCTAGCGGGAAAAATCGCAGGGTTAAGAGTAATCAACCCCGTATTGTTGCGCCACCGCAAGGAATTTAGGTTGTAAAGTTCTTGTGAGTGAAGTGTGATGATTTGCACAAATGCTAGGGATCGACTAAAGATTTTATCGACAATCTGATAACAACGATGCTATTTGTTGCCTAAATAAACAGTACATTCTGTGGAGCTATTCAGTTATGCCTCAAGCCGCCCTCAACCCAATGGATTTAATGGGTGAAGATCTTCGCCAAGATGTTTTAAGTTCTAAGCAAAGCCTCCCACCAGTACCGGGTGTGCTCTCTAAAGCGCGCCTAGTTGCAAGCTCGCCCCGTTCTAATCTGTCGGACTTGGCGGCGGTTCTTGAGACAGATTCAGCATTAACCGTTCGCGTATTACACCTAGCTAATTCGGCGTACTACCGTCGGGGTACCCCCGTGAATTGTATTCAGCAAGCCTGTGTTTCGGTGGGGATGCAGGCGCTTCTGTCGCTGGTCGTCATTATCAGCATGGAGCGGCTCATGTTGAAGCGTTTGGGTGCTTACGATCTAAGTCCAGATGTGCTTTATCGCCATGCGTTGGGGGTCGCGTTTGGGGCACGGATGATTGCAGCTTCGCGAATGCCAGCTTGTGTGGAAGATGCTTTCACGGCTGGGGTGTTGCACGATGTCGGCAAGATGATTCTCGATCCCTATATTTTGGCGCGGGGCGTGAAATGGCCTACCTCGTTGCAAGGTCGCGATTTGTGTATGGCTGAACAGGATTTGTTGGGGCTGGATCACGCGGATATGGGTGCGAGCTTTTGTGCGCATTGGGAAATGCCCGTCGACCAGGTAAATGCAGTGCGTTATCACCATCAGCCCGATCATGAAGACGCCCACCCTCTCGCGCAAATTATCCATGTTGCAGATTACGCCGCGCACAATATCGGTTTAGGTCCTGATACCGACGAAGACACTGTATTGCTGTCCGAGGGGAGCTTGAAGAAGTTGCGATTGACGGAGGAAGATTTGCAGGAGATACAGAAACACATGATTGAAGCTGTCTCGGAAACGACGACAAAAATGCTATCGAGGTAGTTTCTCCAAAATGTGGCAAGTTATTTGGAGCAATGGCGGCTGAAGAGCCGCTTTTTTGTGGCTCACATTGTAGGAACCCCCATACGCGCCCATCGACGCGGATATGAGGAGGTAAAATCTCTGCCAATTAACTGGGCTTGTATAAGGGAAAATGCACTTCGACGGCAAAACCCCCGGTTTTCGGGTGTACGAAGCGCAGTTCAGCCCCTTGTTGGGCCGCCAATCGCGCCGCAATCGCCAATCCCAAGCCAGTTCCCGCCCGCGTGCCGCTATTAAACGGCTGGAGACGGGCCGCCAAATCTGCCGACGCAATGCCGTCTCCCTGGTCCCACACTCGCACAACCCACGCCGTCGCCGTGATGTGGGCCGTGATGCGCACCGGTGGTTTGCCGTGGCGCAGGGCGTTTTGCACCAGGTTGTCGAGGAGCCGCCGCGTCC
>CAZTIH010000015.1:0-32176 GCA_964613675.1 uncultured Candidatus Competibacteraceae bacterium | reverse complement strand
TTTTTCCCTTTTTTCTGTCGAGGCGAAGCCTCGACGCGATTTTTTTTAGCCCCTCATTTTACCCCCCTCGTAGGATGCGCTGAGGTACGAAGCGCATCGGTGCGCACGAAGAACCTCCCCAGATAAGGTGATGCGCTTCACTGTCGTCTCAGCACATCCTACCTTGAATTACATGCAGCATTCCCTTGAAAATCGCGGCGTGAACCCGACGGTTCGCTAACTTCTAGGTTTTGCCTCCGTCTTCACTTCCCCCCTTCACCTCCCCAGTATCCCCATGACTGAATCCGCGCTTTCGGCCCCCCGGTTATCCGTTCAAATCCGCCGTATCGACCCCCGCGTTGGCCAAGACATCGCCTGGCCCACTTACGCAAAATCGGGAGACGCCGGGCTCGATTTACGGGCCTGTCTCGATGAACCCCGCTGCTTGGCCCCCAATGAAGTCGCGTTAATTTCGACAGGCTTGGCCATCCACTTAGCCGAGCCAGGGGTAGTAGGATTAGTGCTCCCCCGTTCGGGCTTAGGCCATCAACACGGCCTCATTTTGGGGAACGGCACTGGCGTGATTGATAGTGGGTATCAAGGTGAACTGCGCGTATCCTGTTGGAACCGCAGCA
Source organism: uncultured Candidatus Competibacteraceae bacterium (assembly GCA_964613675.1). Taxonomy (GTDB): domain Bacteria; phylum Pseudomonadota; class Gammaproteobacteria; order Competibacterales; family Competibacteraceae; genus DAIUCA01. The sequence continues at coordinate 31,562 of CAZTIH010000015.1, read as the reverse complement.
CCACCCCGTACACGATTTCGATGGGGGACCGCATCGCTCAACTCGTGATTGTCCCAATCGTTCGCGTGGACTGGCAATTCGTGGAAGCGTTTGCCCCGTCGGAGCGCGGGGTTGGCGGTTTCGGTCATACTGGATCTTGTTAACCGCCCAGGGACGGGTCTCTAAAACCAACCCAGAGGTGAGCATGACGCTTCCTAAGCCACCCCATTTTCTGATGAAGGGCGCACCGTCCGCGTCAACTCCAGAAAGTGAAATTGATCATCCCACGAGTCGGATTTCTTATGTTGCGACCGCCGCCTCCCCGCACATCATCCCGCGAGAACAACACAATCTTTCGCGCCGCGATGTTAGTCCCAATGCGCTCCGCGTCCTCAATCGCCTCCACGAAGCGGGGTATCGGGCGTGTTTGGTGGGCGGTGGGGTACGGGATCTGCTGCTGGGCCGTCGCCCCAAGGACTTTGATGTCTGTACCGATGCCCATCCGGAAGCGATTTACAAGCTCTTCCGCAACTGTCGCTTAATTGGACGGCGTTTCCGTTTAGCCCACATCCAATTTGGGCCTGAAATCATCGAAGTCGCGACCTTTCGGGCCAGTCGTTTCCTACCCGAGGTCGAAACCGACGGGGATGAGCCGCCGCCTCCCCGCCGCACCGCCGTTCCCCTGACCACGCCCCAAGGGCGCATTTTGGACGACAACGTGTATGGCAACATCGACCAAGACGCCCAACGCCGCGATTTCACGGTGAATGCGCTGTACTACGACATTGCGAATTGTAGCGTTCTCGATTACGCCCACGGCATGGCCGATTTACAGGCAGGCGTTTTGCGGATGATTGGCGATCCAGAAGTGCGTTACCGCGAAGATCCAGTGCGCATGTTACGGGCCGTGCGGTTTGCGGCGAAGTTGGGGTTTCGCATCGACGCCGTGACCGAACAACCCATCCATCGGTTAGGACATTTACTGCGCGATGTTCCCGCCGCCCGCCTATTCGACGAAACGCTCAAGTTATTTATGTCGGGACATGGCGTCACGAGCTTTGAGTGGTTGCGGCTGTACGGGTTATTTGAGGTGCTCTTTCCCGCCACCCACGCCTGTTTGAATCGGGAGTCGGGTCGAACGTACCGCACCTTGTTGCGCAAAATTCTGGAAAACACCGATCTCCGCGTGGCACAGGACAAGCCAGTGAGTCCCGCCTTTTTATTTGCGGGGCTGTTGTGGCCCCCCTACATCGAGGAATGTCAACGCTTATTGGCCAAGGGCATGTTGCCCTTTGATGCAGAACATCGGGCGGCCCATCGCGTCCTCAATCAGCAATCTCAACAGGTTGCGTTACCCAAGCGGTTTAGCCTGTTGCTTCAGGAGATTTGGTACGCGCAACCGCGATTCCATCAGCGCAACGGCAAACATCCTCAACGGCTTGTGAGCCTACCGATTTTTCGGGCGGCGTATGATTTTCTGGTGTTACGGGCACAGGTGGATCCGGCGTTGGAGGACTTAGCCAACTGGTGGGGACATCTCCAATTGCCCGAATCTGCAAACCCCGATCTTCAAGATAATGAGCTGTCCTCTCCGCTACCGTCGGTCGGTTCGCGTCCTGCGAGTCGGACCCGCCGCCGACCGAGACAAGCGCCCCCCAAGGGATTCCCCAAAAACGATGAGTGAAGGTGAGTCATGTCGATCCGTAAGGCCGTCACTGTAAAAACCTTGCAACGCTTAAAACAGAAGGGCGAAAAATTTGCCGTGCTGACCGCCTACGATGCCTCATTTGCCCGTCTTCTCGATGAAGCGGAAGTGGAGGTAATTTTGGTGGGGGACAGCCTCGGCATGGTGATTCAAGGGCACGCCAACACGGTGCCCGTCACGATGGACGATATGGTGTATCACGCCCGCGCCGTGGCCCGAGGAAGCCGTTATGCGTTGCGGATGATCGACCTCCCCTTTATGGCCTATCCGAACGTCACCACCACCTTGCGCAACGCCGCCCGCCTGTTGCAGGAGGGACTGGGCCAGATGGTGAAACTGGAAGGGGACATCAATTTAGTGCCTCTCGTCCGAGCGCTGACCCAACAGGGGATTCCAGTCTGTGCGCACTTGGGATTGCGACCCCAAACCGTGTTGAAGCTAGGCGGCTATGGGGTACAGGGGAAGGATGAGGCGTCGGCAGCGGCGATGGTGGAGGCCGCAGGTCAACTCGAAGCCGCCGGCAGTGATTTGATTTTATTGGAGAATGTGCCCAGCGACTTGGCGACGACGATTACGCAACGCGTGGAGATTCCGGTCATTGGCATTGGGGCGGGGCCGCACTGTGACGCACAGGTGTTGGTGTTACACGATGTATTGGGGGTAAGTGAACGGCTTCCCCCCTTTGCACGAAATTTCCTCACGGGCCAGGACAGCCTATTGGGGGCGTTGCGAGCCTATGTCGCGGCGGTCAAACAGGGGACATTTCCGATTTGAACAGCATTGATGGGCGATTGGCCCTGGGGGTTTGGCCCCCTTTGCGCGGAACAGAGAAAGGTTCCGACTTGAACGGCATTGATGGGGTTTTGGCCCTTTTGTGTGGAGAATGGCTGTGCAACTCGTGACCCAGATAGCTGAATTACGCAAACTCACTTCCGCCTGGCGGGGTGCGCAAGAAACCGTGGCGCTTGTCCCTACGCTAGGCAATCTCCACCGTGGCCACGGCGCGTTGGTGACGGCGGCGCGAGAACGGGCCCAACGGGTGGTGGTGTCGATTTTTGTCAACCCTACCCAATTTGGTCCCCAGGAAGATTTTGAAAATTACCCCCGTACCCTCGATGACGATTGCCGTTTAGTCGAGACGTTGGGGGCGGATGCGGTATTTGCCCCCCCTCTTGCGGAGATGTACCCCCCATCTGCACTGACGACGGTCCATGTCGCGTCCCCCCTGACGGATCAGCTCTGCGGTGTCCATCGACCGAGCCATTTTGGGGGAGTTGCCCTGGTGGTGACTAAGCTCTTTAACTTAGTTCTCCCGCAAATCGCCCTATTTGGCGAGAAGGATTGGCAACAGTTGTTGGTGATTCGTCAACTGACCGCCGATTTGAATTTTCCGATTGAAATTATTGGGTTACCGACGATACGTGAATCTGATGGGTTGGCGTTGAGTTCCCGTAACCGTTATTTGACGGCGGATCAACGTGCTCTGGCGCCCTTGCTCTACCGAACGTTGTGCGACGCCGCGACCGCGTGGCAACAGGGGATGCAACGGGAACAGATCGAGGGAGAGGCCATTGCAACGCTGTCGCTGAACGGCTTTCACCCCGAATATGTGGCGATCCGTCGTGCCCACGATTTAGGGATTCCGACGCAACGGTCGGGGAATCGGATTTTTGCAGCGGCACGGCTCGATGCAGCGCGATTGATTGATAATCTGGGCCTTGAATGACGTGGGAAGTCACCCTCATGAGAACGATTTCCCTTACGCTCAACACGCAAAAACGCTTACCCCACCTTTACATTCACGCCGAAGGACAGACTCAACGTAATGCGCACTCGTCTTAAGATTTGCGGTATCACTCAACTCACCGATTTACAGGCGGCGGTGGCCGTGGGGGCCGATGCGGTCGGCTTTGTGTTTCACCCCCAAAGTGCCCGTTACCTTGCTGTGGAGCAGGCTCAAGCGTTTTGTCGTCATCTGCCGCCCTTCGTTGCGGCGGTGGGGCTTTTCGTCGATGCGGACGCGGACTTTATTCGTTACACCCTCGAACAGGTTGCCCTTGATCTCCTGCAATTCCACGGCAACGAACCGCCGTCGTTTTGCGAGGCGTTTGATCGCCCCTACCTAAAAGCCATTCCCATTCGCGAGATGCCTGTTCACATTGCGGCCCGAACCTATGCCTCGGCACAGGCGTTGCTTTGCGACAGCCATGGATTGGGGGAGATGGGGGGAACGGGCGAGACCTTCGATTGGTCGTTGTGGCCCACGCAATGCGATAAACCCTTGATTTTGGCCGGGGGGCTGCATCCCCAAAATGTGGCTGAGGCTATTCAACGCTTGCGCCCTTATGCCGTGGATGTGAGCAGTGGTGTGGAGGGGACCACTAAAGGCATCAAAGATCACGCAAAATTATCTGCTTTTGCCCAAGCCGTAAGGCAGGCAGCCCGAGGAGTCCATTAATTCGATGAGTTGGTTTGAAAAATTAGTGCCCTCCATTCGCACCGAATCCAAACAAAAACGGGTTCCCGAGGGGGTGTGGCACAAATGCGAAGCCTGTGGTCAGGTGCTGTATCACGCTGAACTCGAACGCAATTTATTTGTATGCCCCAAATGTGGACATCACATGCGATTGGGGGCGCGTCAACGCCTAGATTTATTTCTGGACAAATCCGGTCGCAACGAAATCGCCCTAGACGTCGAACCCCAAGATTTTCTCCGCTTTCGGGACAGCAAACGCTATCGGGACCGCCTCACCCAAGCACAAAAGGAAAGTGGTGAACGAGATGCGTTGGTGGTGATGGGGGGGACGGTCTGTGGCATTGCCGTGGTGGCCTGCGCGTTTGAGTTTAATTTTATGGGGGGGTCGATGGGATCCGTGGTAGGGGAACGCTTTGTCCGTGGCGTAAAACACGCCCTCGAACGGCGTACGGCGTTTGTCTGTTTTACGGCGAGTGGTGGCGCTCGGATGCAAGAGGCATTGGTCTCGTTGATGCAGATGGCGAAGACCAGTGCAGCTATCACCCTGTTAAACCAAGCCAAATTGCCCTACCTCTCCGTGATGACCGACCCCACGATGGGGGGCGTTTCGGCAAGTTTAGCCATGTTGGGGGATCTCAACCTCGCTGAACCCAAAGCATTAATTGGATTTGCTGGCCCCCGCGTGATCGAACAAACCGTCCGTGAAAAGCTCCCAGAGGGGTTTCAACGAAGCGAATTTCTCCTCGAACATGGCGCGATTGACTTCATCGTCGATCGACGGGAAATGCGGCCTAAAATTGCCCACCTAATCGCCTTGCTCACCCATCAACCCTCGCCTGTTGGCGCTTAGGTAACGATATGCTTCCCCGCGACCTCTCCACTTGGTTGGACTACAGCACCACGCTGTCGCCGGCCCTGATTGATCTCAATCTCGACCGTCCCCGCCCCGTTTACGAACGTCTGTTAGCGGGACGAAAAGTGGCTTCCCACATCATCACGGTGGGCGGAACCAATGGAAAAGGGTCCACGGTGGCCTTTTTACACGGGTGGTTACAGGCGTTGGGGAAACGGGTGGGGTGTTACACCTCCCCGCATCTGTTTCACTTCACCGAGCGATTACAGGTGGGGAATGTGCCCGTCAGTGAGGCGGCGTGGTGTCGTGCATTTGAGGCGGTGGAAGGGGTACGCGAGGCGGTGCCGTTAACCGCGTTTGAGTTTCAAACCTTGGCGGCGCTGTGGCATCTCCAACAACAATCCCTTGAGGTGGCGATTCTGGAGATTGGGTTAGGCGGCCGTCTTGATGCGGTCAATTTGGTGGACAGCGACATCGCCATTGTCACCACCGTCGCTTTGGATCATTGCGAGTGGTTGGGTTCGACGCGGGAGGCCGTGGGACGCGAGAAAGGTGCAATTTTTCGCCCGCACTGTCCGGCGATTTGTGGTGACCTAGATCCGCCAGAATCGCTGTTATTGGCGGCATCGCAGAGTCACTTACACCGTTATGACCGCGATTTCACCGTGACCCGAACGCCCACAGGGTGGTCGTGGAAAAGTGCGACCCAACAATGGGATTTACCTTTGCCCAAACGGTTGTTGGGCCATTTTCAGTTGCACAACGCGGCTGGGGCGTTGATGGCGTTGACCCAGTTACCCCTATCGCTAACGCAATTGTCCTTGGAACGCGGGTTGATGGAGGCACATCTCCCCGGACGATTCCAGGTCGTGACGCACCTCGTGAGGGGTCAAGAATGCGAATGGATTTTCGATGTGGCGCACAATCCCGCCGGGGGATCGGCATTGGCGTTGGCGTTGCAACAGCGGCCCTGTCGCGGACGCACCTGGGCGTTGTTTGGCATGTTAGCGGACAAAAATGCCGCCGATTTCGCCGTACAGCTCGCCCCCGCCATCGACCAGTTTTGGTTAGGGGGATTAGACGGCCCTCGGGGACGGTCTGCTGCCGCCTTGCAACAGGGATTGAACGGGTTAGCGTTGCCCGTGGCGGGGTTAAGCGATGACGTTCAATGCGCCTGTGACGCTATTTGGCCCCACATTCAGGTGGGAGACCGCATCGTTGTGACAGGGTCATTCGCTATTGTTGCCCAACTTTGGGCGGCCTTGGAGACTCACCGTGGATAATCAATCTTTACTCATTCAACGTTTACTGGGAACGGCTGTGCTGTTTGTCGGTTTGATTTCGGTTCTGCCCATTATCCTTCCGCCAACGAATCCAAGCACTGAAGCGTTCTCCTCCCCCAACGACACCATTAATCCCGCCACATCGGCATTAGCTTCCTTCACCCCCCCCACAAATGCGATGTCCGGTACAGGTGGGGCAACGGTTCAACGGACCCAAAATGGCGGACTTGCCTTGACTTTAGCGGCGCCCCGTTCGGCGTCTGTGGTGACCGAAGGCCCAATTGCACGCGTGGAGGATTTACCTCCCCCTGTCGTCGAGCTAGAGACGCCCGAGTTAGCGGTTCTCGACGATCTCGTGCCCGATGACGCGACCACTCCCCCGCCGGCCTCGAACACGGTTGTCCCGTTACCCACGCCTCGCCCACGGCGCGAGACGACTGCGGCAACTGCACCTGCTGCCGCCAATACGGTGGCGGCGGTCACTGTGCCAATCCCCATGCCACGCCCGCGTCAGGAAGTGAGCGCCGCAACCCGTCGCCCGGAAACGCCCGCCGCACGGCCCACCGAACCGCGTCGTGAAGTCGCTGCTGCACCTGCTACACCGCCCCGTCGCCCAGAAACGCCTGCCACACGGCCCACTGAACCGCGTCGTGAAGTCGCTGCTGCACCTGCTACACCGCCCCGTCGCCCGGAAACGCCTGCCACACGGCCCACTGAACCGCGTCGTGAAGTCGCTGCTGCACCTGCTACACCGCCCCGTCGCCCGGAAACGCCGCAGGTGTCGGAAGTCCGTCCGCCGTCTGAACCCATTGCGCGATCGTCAAATCCCCGTCCTACCAATCCCACTCCAAGCACGCCGCCAATCCAATTGATGAGCCGTCAACCGCCTAGCCAGGCGAGTAGTTTGTGGGCGGTGGAACTGCTTCCCCAACCGACCCGTGCCCATGCCGAACAATTACGGGCGAACCTCCAGCAACAGGGCCATGCCGCCACCGTGATTCCCGTCAATGTGCAAGGGCGCACGATGTACCGCTTACGAGTCGGCCCCCACATCAGCCGCAATGATAGTGAACGGTTACGGCAGCGTTTACAGGGGCAAACGGGGATTGCGGGACGGGTAGTGCCTTTGGGAGGTTAAAGCGAGTCATGTTCTCCACGGTTACGGCGTAACGAGACTGGACGCGGTCATGTTCTCCACGGTTACGGCGTGATGAGACTGGACGCGGTCATGTTCTCCACGGTTACGGCGTATTGCAGTGCAAAACCGCTGAGAAAATCTCCCGTTCGCAGTACCCTCAATGGGGCCAATGCCACACGATAGTCCGCCGTTCACGCCAAATCCGTACTATCTCCCCACACAACCCTCACCGCATTTCCCCTCTCCCTTACCATGAGACGACCCCATGGACTTCGATCTTGCTTCAGTGCTTCCCGCTTTCTTAATTAACACGCCTTGGGTAGATACCCTCACGGTGGTCATCATCGTTATCTCGGCTTTGTTGGGATTATTTCGGGGATTTATTCGCGAAATTCTCGATTTAGCCAGTTGGGTCGCGGCTTTTGTGGTGACCCTGCTATTTGTGGAACCCGCCACCGTCCTCTTGACCCCCCACATCGACGCGCCCGCCGCACGAACCTTTATTGCCGGTGGGGGACTGTTCCTCGTGACCCTCATCGCCGGGGGATTAGTGAGCTTCATCATTAGTTACTTTGTGCGACGAACGGGGATTAGTGTCACGGACAGCTTGTTAGGAATGCTTTTTGGAATTGCGAGAGGATCTACATTGATGGTCGCCCTGGTGTTGGTGGCGGGACTCACCCCGTTAACGCAAACCGAGCAGTGGAAAACCGCCCAAACCACGCCGTATCTCGAATTATTGGCAAAACAACTCGTTGCGTTGATGCCTTCAGATGTGGCACAGCAATTTTTTGTCCCCGCAACTGATGCCCCCGCGCCGTCGATGACTGATGAAGCAATTAACGAACAGGGCCGTTTGGAGGAAGACCTTTTGGAAGACGCGCCCTCTGAGGAAGACGAAGACCCGTTCGCCGCTCCACTCACTGAGGAGGGATAGCACGAGATGTGTGGGATTGTCGGTTTTTTGGGGCAACAACAGGCCAATCAGCCGTTATTCGATGCGTTGACGGTGCTGCAACATCGCGGTCAAGACGCGGCGGGGATGGTCACTTGTCATCAGCAGCGGTTTTATTTGCGAAAAGATCGGGGGTTGGTGCGCGATGTCTTCCGTACCCGCCACATGTTGCGGTTGCCCGGTACCTGGGGCATTGGCCATGTACGTTACCCCACAGCAGGCACAGACGGCGCCAGTGAGTCGCAGCCGTTTTATGTGAACTCACCCTTTGGCCTGGCCCTCGCCCATAACGGTAATCTCACCAACGCGGCGGCCCTTAAGGAAGAGTTATTCCGCACGGATCGCCGTCACATCAACACCGATTCTGATTCCGAAGTTTTGTTGAATGTGTTGGCGCAAGAGATTCATAGCCGCTGTGATCTGCAACTGACCGCTGACACCTTATTTGAGGCCGTAGCAGCGTTGCATCGACGGGTTCAAGGAGCCTATGCCGCAGTAGTAATGATTGCTGGTTACGGGTTATTGGCCTTTCGCGATCCTCACGGGATTCGCCCATTGGTGTATGGGCAGCGCACAAATGACTCGGGGCGGTCCTATTTGATTGCCTCGGAGTCGGTCGCGCTCGATGCCCTGGGATTTGAACGGTTACGGGATGTGGCGCCGGGAGAAGCGTTGTGCATCGAAACGGACGGGACGATTCACAGCCGCATATGTGCGCCGGCCTGTTCGCATACGCCCTGCATTTTCGAGTTTGTGTATTTTGCGCGGCCCGATTCGATTATCGACAATGTATCGGTTCACAAGGCCCGTTTGCGGATGGGCGAGCTGTTGGCCGACAAAATCCGTCGTACATGGCGCGAACACGATATTGACGTCGTGATTCCCGTTCCCGAGTCGAGTCGTTCGTCGGCGTTGCAGTTGGCGAACCGCTTGGGGGTGCCGTACCGAGAGGGATTCATCAAAAATCGCTACATCGCCCGAACCTTCATCATGCCCGGTCAAACCCAAAGATCATCCTCCGTACGGCAAAAGCTCAACCCCATGCCCCTTGAATTTCAAGACAAAAATGTGTTGCTCGTGGACGATTCCATTGTGCGGGGAACGACGAGTCAACAAATCGTGCAGATGGCGCGGGAAGCGGGGGCGCGGCGGGTATACTTTGCCTCGGCTGCACCCCCTATTCGGTTTCCCAATGTGTATGGCATCGACATTCCATCCGTGAACGAACTCATTGGGTTTGGTCGCAACGAACAGGAAATCGCCGAAGCTATCGACGCCGATTGGTTGATTTACCAGGATTTAGACGATTTGGAGGAAGCCGTTCGGCGTGGAAACCGCCAGCTTAAACAGTTCGAGAATTCGTGTTTTTCGGGCGAATACGTGACGGGGAACATCAATGCAAGTTACTTGCAGCAGTTAGCAGACACCCGCAACGAGTCGGCTAAACAACAGCGTCAGTTAGAAAACGACAACAACGTGATTGATCTCTATAACGCCCGTTAAAAGGGAAATAGGGCCATCATGAAATCCCGTCCCCGCCAAGAGTTCACGGATGCACAAAAGGCGCATATTTTTGTGCGGGACGGGGGGGTGTGTAGCTATTCGGGAAAAAATCTCTGGTTACTCGACTATGGCACTACCCCGTTTTGGGACATCGACTGGGTCGATCATCTACAGCCTTGGTCCAAGGGGGGGGAGACCACGGTGGAGAATGGGGTCTGTGCGGCCCGACAGTTCAATCTCAAAAAGCGTCATCATCGCCACGCATTCCCCCTCCTCTTCCATGCCGGTCAACCCACTTCGTTTTACCGCAGTTACTTTGGGATTCCGCCCTCACCGATCCCCCAGTGGCTCGCCCGTCACACGCGATTTTCTCCCGTGGATTGGTACTTCAATCGGTGTCTTTACAATGTTTTTTTGGGATTGCACTTTCGCTGTGAACGGATTTATCTCGACAAACACCCTCAACGCGACGATCACCATTGGTTCAAAGCGGCGTGGAAGCGGCTACAGCAATTTCAACGGTTATCGCAAGTCCCCCACGCGCTGCCTTTGGAACGACGAGCGTTACTCGGTCCCCCTGAATCGCCCGAAAGCCGCCATCTCCTCGCACTCCGAAGCTGTCAAACGTGGTCCCGTTTTCAACAACAGCTCGAACGGCTCAACCTGTTCTACACCGCCAATTATGCCTTCGTTCACCAACTGTCCCGCGATCCCACCGTAGCGGTGCCTCATAGCGCCTGGGTGAATCCCATACTTTGGCAGTGGCGTGCGCATTATTTCCCCTCAGATGCGGTGCCGTTGGCGCGGCAAAAGTGACAAACTTGAGGCCCCTTCTCGGCTCAAGGAAATTACGGTGTCATCTGTCCTGTGTTTTTTCGCGTACTTCTTCCGGCTCCCCAAGTGCGGGCTGAGGCTATTTGGCGGGGTATTGCTAGCGTTTGCGTCCCTAAACTCCGCCCTCGCGTACCAAAATTACTCGCTCCAAACCGCTGCCCAACAGTACGAGCAAATCGTTCGTGCGATCCCCGGCAGTGGCTCCCCTACCCCGCTTCTGCGACAGGCTCAACAAGCCGTCGATCAAGGGCGGTGGTCCGATGCGGTCGATCGCTATCAACGGGCTTTGGCACTGGATCCCAATTCGGCCCACCGCTGGTTACGGCTGGCAAACGCATGGAACAACCTCGTTCCTCGCACTCAAGAAACCCGCGAACGGTCACGACAAGCCGCGTTCCTGGCCTTCCGAAAAGCTCCTGACCCCGAGCGTCAACAGGAAGCGCTTGCATTGCTAGGGGAGTTATTTGTCGATGACCAACCCGACGAAACCCTGAAAATTTGGGAACAAGCGTTGAAGCGTCACACAACTGAGACCCTCGCCCAACGTTACGCCCAATTAAAGGCCACGCGAGCCTTTCGCTTCGTGCAAAGTCAAGTCTACACGGACACGAGTCGGCCCGAAATTTGTTTGACCTTTAGCGAAACCGTATCGAAACGCCGTGATCTCCAACTCGCGGATTATGTCCGCGTCGAACCCAATACGGGCTTTAGCTTTACGGCCCGTGACGAGCGGTTGTGCATTGAGGGCGTGGACTTTGCGACCCGCTACCAAATCACCGTGCTTGAGGGCCTTCCCAGCCAAAACGCGCATACCCTCGCGCAAACCGTGAACTTTGCATTTGATGTGGAAAATCGTCCGCTCACCTTGGCGTTCAAGGGCAACGGCATCGTGTTACCGCGCCAAGGCCGTCAGGGCTTACCTCTGGTTTCGGTGAACGTCACCCAAGCGCAAATCGAAGTGTTGCAAATTAACGACCGCAATTTTCTCAACGCGTTGAATGTGGATTACTGGACGGTGCTCGATAACTACCGTATCCGCGAAATCGTCAAGAATCACGGCACGCGGGTCGCCACGGCGCGGTTATCCATTGATTCCGTGCCCAATCAAGAAACCACCACATTGGTTCCCCTCGGTGAACTCATCACGTCGCTGCAAACGGGGCTGTACATCGTCACTGCGCGCGATGCCCTACGCGAAGACAAAGATTGGATTGACCACGCAACCCAATGGCTCGTCGTCTCCGATTTGGGATTGACCACGATTCATGGACAGGATGGGCTTCATGTATTTGTGCGCAGTTTGGAGACCGGTCGCCCCGTACCCGCCACCTTGCGACTGCTGGCACGCAACAACGCCGTGCTACAAGACCTCGAAACCGATCAACAGGGCTATGCACGATTAGATCCGGGAGTGTTGCGCGGTCTGGACAGTCAACAGGCGCGGATGCTGTTGGCCTACGCCGGGGAGTCTCAAGCCGTTAGTGCTGCCTTGCGAGGTCAGTCCCAAGGGGTAGATTTTGTGTTTCTCGATCTGTCGCGACCCGCCTTTGATTTCAGCGACCGCGGGGTGATCGGACGAGAAGCGCCGTCTGCCGTCGATGCCTATCTGTACACCGAACGGGGGATCTATCGACCAGGCGAAACCGTTCAATTGACCGCTTTATTGCGAGATCCACAGGCTAATGCGGTGGAATCGCCGTTGGTTCTGCAACTGGTGCGGGGCGACGATACCGTGATGCAAAGTTGGTCGTTGAGTCCGCAAGCGGCGTTACAGGGCGCTTATACGGTTCCCATGTCGTTGCCGCCCAATGCGCGACTGGGGAGCTACAGCGTGCGGGCGTTTATCGACCCGACCTTGCCCGAAATCGGTCGCGTCGCTTTTCAGGTCGAGGACTTTGTGCCCCAACAAATCAAAGTGACCCTCGATACCGCCAACCCCCTACTTTATCCCCATCAACCGGCGACCGTAGCGGTGAATAGCGCCTTTTTGTACGGGGCCCCCGCCGCCCATCTCAACGCCGAAGCGAAATGGGAATTGCGCGCCGTGACCAATCCCTTCCGTCATCTGGAACATCACCCCTTTGGCGATTTAAGCACCTATCAATTTGGGTTGGTGGAGGAGTCATTTGACACGATTCGCGGCGAACTCGACCTCACCGCGACGGATCACGAAGGAAACGCCCAACTAGAAGTGTTGCTCGACGAAACCCCCGACATTTCCCTGCCCCTCGCCGCAACGATACGGGTGGGCGTGTTTGAGCCGGGCGGACGACCCGTTCACATGACAAAAACCCTACCCTATGGCCTTCGCAACACGCATTTAGGCGTGAAGTCTCGGTTTGGCGAACAGCTTGGGTTACAGCAAAGCGGTCAATTAGAGGTGATTGCCCTCGATGAACAGGGACAGCCCCTGTCGCTCGACGCGGTTCGTTACCAGCTCTACCGCGAGGACTACCAGTACATTTGGTTCCAACGGCAAGGCACCTGGGGCTACGAAACCCTGATTCGGGATAGTGCACCTTTAGTCGTGGCGTCGAAGGCGCTCTCGGCATCGTCGCCGACGGTGATTGAGATTCCGCCTTTGGACTGGGGGTACTATCGGGCGGAGGTGTTTGATCCAATCTCGGAGGCGGCCACCAGTGTGCGGTTTCGGGTGGGCTGGACTACGGTCCCCGCGACGGATGAGCGGCCCGATCAGCTCCAAGTCACCCTCGATCAACCCCATTATGGGGCGGGAGAGACAGCGCAACTGTTTGTTAAAGCGCCTTTTGCGGGAGAAGTCTTGGTGACGGTGCTCTCGAATCGGCTGTGGCATCAAGAGACGCATACCCTTGGCACGGACGGCCTGACGCTCACTCTCCCCGTGGACGCGAATTGGGGACCGGGGGTGTATGTCACGGCGGTGGCTTATCGACCTGCCGATGATACGCAGGGGCCAAATCGGGCCATCGGGTTAACCTGGCTCGCCTTTGATACAGCCCCGCGCACCCTAAATGTACAGCTCGATTTGCCTGAAGCGTGGTTACCGCGCCAGACCGTTTTGGTGCCAATCACGGTGGACAACCCCTCACAGGAACCGCTATCTCTCACCGTCGCTGCTGTGGACGAGGGCATTTTGCAAATCACCGACTTCAAAACCCCGAATCCCACGTCGCATTACTTCGCGAAACGGCGTTTAGGAGTCGATTGGCGCGATCTGTACGGGCTGCTGATTCGACCCGAGGGACGGGAGGGACGGTTGCGGTTTGGCGGGGATGCGGCCAGTCGCAATCTCAATCCGGTCGGCGAAAGTACGGTGCAGACTGTAGCGTTGTTTAGCGGCCCAATCACCTTGGACGAACAGGGGCGAGGTACAGTCGAACTGGCGTTGCCCGACTTCAACGGGGAACTGCGATTCATGGCCGTAGCGTGGAGTCCAACGCGCTTGGGTCACGTGGAACAGGCGGTAAAGGTACGGGATCCGGTGATCGCTAAGCTGTACACGCCGCGTTTTATGGCCCCGAACGACCGAGCCGATTTGACCTTGCAATTGGATAATCTTGGGGAACCGATGGGGGACTACACCGCAACTTGGGAAACCCGTGGGGCCATTCGTTTAGCGACGGGAGCGACATCGAGTACGCAATTAACCCGCGATGATCGGCGGCGATTGGAAACGGTGCCCATTGTGGCGACGGCGGTGGGGTCAGGGGAATTGATTTTGCGAGTGACCGGGCCGGATCTGGATTTACAGCGCACGCAAACCCTCTCGGTTCGTCCGACTCAACCCATCACTACTCGACGGCGCGTACGTCAACTGGCGGCAAATGGATCGTTGGAACTGGGGCCAGAACCGTTGCGGACTTTTTTATCGGGCACGGGGCTTGTGCAGCTTTCCGTAGCGATGCGACCGCCGCTGAATATCGGGCAGTTGTTACAACAGCTCGACCGCTATCCCTATGGCTGTTTGGAACAGACGGTGAGTCGGGCGTTGCCGTTACTGGTGGGGTTAACGCTAGAGACGCCGCCCTTGATGTCAACGCAAACGGGCTTGCCGTCGTCACAAAACACCGATCCAAAACTCGCGATGCGGGTACAAAACGCCATTGGGCGCCTGCTGGCCATGCAGCGATTTGAAGGCGACTTTGGGCTGTGGAATACGGAAACCCAGGCCAGCGACTGGCTCAACATCTACACCACAGATTTTTTGTGGGAAGCAAAGCTTGCGGGCTACTTCGTTCCCGATGAGGCGTTAACCCGAGCGCTTAAGTTTGTGGACGGGCGTCAGCGTTCTCAAGATTTTTCGATTGACTCCATGCCACAACGGGCCTTTGCAGCACTGGTGTTGGCGAAGGCCAACCGCATTTTTGCCGGGGACCTACGTTATCTATTCGACGTTCACGGAGAAAAACTCACCCCTTTAGGCGCGGCGCAACTGGGGATGGCCCTCGCGCTGTACAACGACACGGCCCGTTCGCAATTAGCGTTTGCACAGGCGGTGGATCGTCTTAAAGGGGGGAACATTTATGGTGCTGATGCGGTGGCGGGGGGGGCTTATGCCTCGGAGTTACGGGATCTGGCGGCGGTGACGGCCCTGTTATTGGACGCCCAAACGCACCCATCGGGGTTATCTGTCGCACTTGAAGACGAGCTTCCCCCGTTAATCGACCGTCTCATTCAGCATTACCAGGGCCAACGCTTCACGAATACCCAGGAACAAGCGTGGTTGTTGCGGGCAGCTAAGGCGATGAATCGGGGGGCAAAACCGTTGAATTTAGTCGTGAATGGCCAGGCGATTACGGATATTGGGCAATATCAACTCGATGCCAATCATGAACGTCTAGTCGAGGGAATTTCGCTCGCCAATCAAGGAGATTCGGCGGTTTGGTTGGCGTTGACGGAGAGCGGCGTACCGGTAGTGGATCAACCGGCGGAAAGTCATGGTTTTGTGGTGGAACGGGCGTTTTTCCAGCGCGACGGGACGCCCATTGCCCTCGACACCGTATCGCAAAACGATTTACTGGTCGTCCAACTCAAGGGGGCCGCTACCACCGGGCAACGTCATGAAGCGTTGATTGTGGATTTGTTACCGGCGGGATTCGAGATCGAGAACAGCCAACTTGTGCAAGACCCCACCTACGCTTGGTTAGGGAAACGCAGTTGGGTTGAGTTTGCGGAGGGACGCGATGATCGGTTTGTCGCGGCGGTTAACTTGTCGCGTGAGCAACCCAATTTTTCGGTGGCTTACTTGGTGCGGGCGGTGACACGGGGAGATTTTCAGTTACCGGCCCCGTATGTAGAGGATATGTATCGCCCTGACCAGTTTGCACGCGGGGAAACAGCACAGGTGGTCGTGAAGTAAAGCGCGTGGCTAGGTTAAAAAAGGCGGCCTCAGGGGTTGCCTTTTCACTTATGCGGCAGTGAACGGGAATGTCGTCGTCCAACCCCCAACTAGGTTCGCAAATGAGGCGGTAGTTGGGGCTCTCGGTCGATAAGGTCGCGTAAAAGATGTTCAAAAGGTTCACCCCGTGCAGCCAACGCCACGGCTTGTAAAGCGTCTGAAATGTGGGCGGCTTCTTCGGGGGTGAGTGAATACAAAGCGGTGTCACCGTGAACGAGTATCCAATCTCCCACTTCTACCGCGTGGTCTAACAGGGCCAAGTTGACATAACGCAACTGATTTTCCGCGTTACGCCCCAGCGCCGTTTGATCTTCAACCGCCAAAACACACAAGGGAATACCAACACACATAAAAATTCTCTCATCAGTACGGCAGGGGAATGAATGGAGATTTTCTCAAGCTCAAATGCGCCAAGAAAATCCCCCCATTTCGAGCCGCGTTAAAGTTGCGATTCCCGATCACGCTGTGAGCCATGATCGGGTTTATCGCCTAAAAACCGCGCATCACCATAACGACATGCCATAGCGGACGAAGGTCGTTCCGTTTCATAACGCGCCATCGTCAGCCCCGCCGCGACCAGTGATCGAGACCCTTCAGACACGAGCGGATTAACCTTCCAGTTCGAGAGTTCGGCTAACGCTAAGGTCAATGCAGGTTCGATTTGTTGACGAATCGGGTCGCTTAAACTGCCCCCAAAATCATCTAATACCACGGGTTGTACGCCAATTAAGGTGATGTGTTGGGGAACTTGCCCCGTTAATTGGGCACAGGCCAACAGATCATTCATCCCCATCTGATGCAAACTCAACTGTTCGCGGTTCCAGTACGCCGGTAGCGCATTGTCTCGTGCCACCAACAGTGTGCCCGGCGGTTTCCCAAAGTCGGCGGCATCCAAAATTAGGAGATGACTGGCCGCTTGCAGATAGGGCAATAGATAAATGCCTTGGGTCCCCCCATCTAAAATCGTCACCGTTTCCGGCCACCGATACCGCTGGACGAGGGTTTCAGCACACCGTACCCCAAACCCTTCGTCCGCCCACAACAAGTTACCTACCCCTAAAATCAAAATCTGCATATCAGTTACGGAACATCCGCCAACCGGAAATCATCGTGGAAACGAGACTTTGCCGACTCATGATGTCTTCGCGAATGGCGGCGTAGATGTGAACCATCGCGAACAGAATAATCACCCACATGGTTAAACGATGAATCGTGTGAACCGTGAACGAATCGCCCGCCACCAGAAATACCCAGCCAAATACGCCGTATAACCAACTGCCCGTGCCTAGGCCCTCGGAGTAAAGCGCCAACCCAGTCGCCATAATCACCAGCATTGGCAATAAAAAGACCGTGAACATGGCAAATTGCGCTAAGGGATTGTGACCAATATATTTTTTGGGTTTGGGTTCCAGAAAAAAGTACCAGCGCAATTCAAACAAAATTTCTTCCCACCACTGGCGATTCCAGAAGGGTAAAATGAACATCTGACGCGCATGGTGGTTGCCCGCAAACGCCCAGTACACCCGCCCTATAAACGACACCACCAGTACCTGTCCAAAGGCAAAGTGTAGAAACCGAATGGTGCCAAAGAGGAACTGTTCGGAGGTGTCGCCGCTTAGGCTGGGAGGCGGTTGACCAATGAGATAGCCCGTGATGCACAACACGACGATGCACAGCGCATTGACCCAGTGCCACAAGCGAACCGGGGCCTCGTAAACATACACCGCGACCTGTTGTTCTCCATGGGGATCAACAACTTCGGTGTAGGGATCAAACACATGATCTTCTGGCGTTTTCATGGACGATCACCGCACCTTGACATGGGCAACTTCCGCCCCAACGCCATCGAATACGTGGGTTGAGCACGCTAAACAGGGATCAAAACTATGCAATGTCCGCAAGATTTCGAGCGGTTCGTCGGGCTTAGCCATGGGCGTCTCCAACAAAGCGGCCTCGTATGCACCGATATTGCCTTGGACATCCCGAGGACCGGCGTTCCACGTCGTCGGTACGATGCACTGGTACGACGCGATTTTACCGTTCTCAATTCGCATCCAGTGTCCTAACGCCCCCCGAGGGGCTTCCGTAAACCCTACCCCTTTCGTGGATTTCGGCCAGGTATCCGGCGACCAGTTTTCCGTATTTGCCGTGTTGGTATCGCCGATTTTGATATTGGTGATGAGCTTATTGTAGAAACGCTTGAGTTCGTGGGCTGCCCACTGTGCCTCCAACCCCCGCGCCGCCGTCCGCCCTAAAGTGGAAAACAGGGCGGTTAACGGAATCTCCAGAGTGCTTAAGAGTTTTTCGACGGGTTCCTTAAACTCGGGGTTGTTTTGCACATAACCGATGACATACCGCGCCAACGGCCCCACTTCCATGGCATGACCGCGCCAACGGGGAGATTTGATCCACGAGTATTTAGCGCTTTCGTCTAATTCGTGAATGTGAGTTTTGGTGCCCTTGAAGTTTTTGCCCAGCACAAAGTTTGCTTCCGTGATCCCGTCCCAGGGATGCAAGCCCTTCGATTCATCAGCGTACTTGTACCAAGAATGGTTCACAAACTCTTGAATTTCCGAAGGTTCTCGCAAATCGACTTCGTGAACTTCATTGAGATTGCCGTTGATGATGGCCCCCCGCGGTAAACGTAGGCTACGACTTGAGTAGTCATTGGCCCGATCGGGGATGTCGCCGTAGCTCAACAGCGATTGGGACGCCAACCCACCGCCATACAACCAATCCTTGTAAAACCCTGCAATGGCAATTAAATCCGGCAAATACACCTGTTCGGTGAAGGCAATCGACTGCTCAATGATGGAACTGACCAGATGGAGTCGTTCGATATTGATGGCGCTGGCGGCCCCTTCGCCGTCCAGATTAATGGGGCAGGGCACCCCCCCGACGAGCCAGTTGGGATGGGGATTTTTTCCACCAAATACCGTGTGAATTTTGACGATCTCTTTTTGGAAATCGAGCGCTTCCAGATAATGCGCGACGGCCATTAAATTGGCTTCTGGCGGGAGTTTGTACGCTGGATGCCCCCAATAACCGTTCTTGAACAACCCCAGTTGTCCCGATTCCACAAATTTTTTCAGCCGATTCTGCAAATCGCGAAAGTATCCCGGCGACGACATCGGCCAAGCGGAAATGCTTTGGGCCAATTCAGAGGTTGCCTTGGGGTCTGCACTCAGCGCCGACACCACATCGACCCAATCCAGGGCGTGAAGGTGATAGAAGTGGACAATGTGGTCGTGAACGTACAGACAAAGCTGCATCATGTTCCGAATGGTGTTGGCGTTCTCGGGAATCTGGATCCCCAAACAGTCTTCCACGGAACGCACCGAGGTCAACGCATGGGTGCCGGTGCACACCCCACAAATCCGTTGCGCAAACGCCCACGCATCTCGCGGGTCACGCCCCTGTAAAATGACTTCTAACCCGCGCCACATGGTGCCTGTGGACACGGCGTTGCGAATCACGTGGTTGGCATCGAGGTTCACTTCAACGCGCATGTGGCCCTCAATGCGGGTCACCGGATCAACGACCACCCGCTGTCCGCTATTGTCTAAAACAAACCCATTTGGCGTTTGGATAGCCATAAATCTCTGCTCCGAGGGTTAAGGGGTCGGTTGGGTCGATTTTTTCTGTTGATCGAGACGATGTTGGTTCATCGCCCAAATCTCATCGGCGGATAATTCGATGTTTTGGGCCGCCGGGGGCTTGACGCGCAACTGGCTCAACGCCGACACCCCCGCATGGGCCGCAATGCCTAACCCAATCACGGTGGCGGCGGTCATCCCAATTTGGTCGGCATTCTGTTCAATGCCAAACCCGCCCACCTTGGCCAATCGGTCGTAAAACGGTCCGTTATCCCAGAAATTATCTTCTGAACAGCCGATACACCCGTGTCCTGACTGAATCGGAAATGACACACCGCCGTTCCAACGAACCGTCGAACAGGCATTGTAGGTAGTTGGCCCACGACAGCCGAGTTTGTAGAGACAATACCCTTTGCGAGCACCGTCATCATCAAAGCGTTCGGCGAACTGTCCCGCATCGAAGTGGGGCCGACGATAGCATTTGTCGTGAATTCGTTGACTGTAAAACATCTGGGGACGGCCCTGGCGATCCAAGCTCGGTAGCCGATCGAAGGTCAACATGTACGCCACCACGCCCGTCATCACTTCCGCAATCGGGGGACAGCCGGGCACTTTGATGATGGGTTTGCCGTGAACCACCTTGTCGATGGGGGTGGCGCGGGTGGGATTGGGTTTCGCGGCTTGTACACACCCCCATGAGGCACAGGATCCCCACGCAATGACCGCTTTCGCGTCCGCACAGGTCTCTACGAGTTTTTCCACGAACGGCCGCCCGCTATTGATACAAAACATGCCGTCTTCATTGAGGGGCGGATTGCCCTCCACCGCAACGATATAATTGCCTTTGTAGTCCCGTTTAATTTCTTCGAGGATGGCTTCGGCTTGGTGACCGGCGGCGGCCATGAGGGTGTCGGTGTAATCGAGGCTCAACATCGACAACACCACATCTTTCACGAGAGGGTGGCCCGAACGGATGAAGGATTCCGAACAACAGGTACATTCCAAACCATGGAGCCACAACACGGGAATACGGGGTTTCGTTTCCATGGCGTGCGCGATACGGTCCGCAAAGGCGGGTCCTAGCCCCAACGAGGCGGCGGTCAACGAGCAGAATTTCGCGAAGCTCCGACGCGAAATCCCTTGTTGTCGGATGACATCGTAAAAAGTGGGCAAAGTAGCCATCAATCAACTCCCCAGTGATCTGATTTATCAAGTTTTATGAGTTTAAACAGCGACAGCGCTCCGTAATATGCAAAAGCTGTGCTGTTTTTAGCCCGTGGGAGTCGTAACTGATTGATGTAGATCAAAGTTTGGCGTGATCTTCGCTAAGGTAGCGCTTCAAATGAAAACACATATTCGATGCTGATCTGGGTATAAGCCGGGTGATCTTCGATGGGGGTACGTTGTCCCGACCAAAATAGGTTGGGTCCTTCAACGGGCGTGAGCGTCACAAGGCCCTGTTCATCGGATAACACGCCTTTATCGTCTTCACTTAACCCTACCCGAATCCCTGCGGTGGGTTGGCCTTCAATCAACACTTGTAAGGTCAGCGGTTCCTCGGCACGCGGCAGTGTCCCATCGACTGCAACGAGTTCATAAGGTTGACCTAACGGTATGGTGGCGATTTCCCCCCAGTTGAGAATCGCTTTGTGGTACTTCACCGCCCACACGCCGCGAGTTGCGCCGGGATTTTCGTTCATCGGCACATTCACGCTGGGTCGCCCCTCGGCACGACTCCAAATGCCATTGTCGAAGTGAAGGGTCATGGCGGCGGTTTCGGGTAATGGGGTGACAAACACTTGGTGTTCACCGTCCGTACGGGGCAGTTCGAGCGGTTCACCACTGGCCGAAAAAGCCGCGACAGCCTTTAATTTTTCTGGGGGATAGCTTTCGAGTTCCTCGCCGTGACCGAATAACACGACGAATTGACCGGGATTTTCCGAGTCAGGCGAAAACCACGCCACATGGGCTAATGCGACCCAAGGGGTTAACAGTCCTAATGGAATAAGGGAGAGAAGATTCATTAAGTGCGCTTTTTGAAATTACAGGGTGACAGTACCCGCCAAACCTGAGCGTATTGAGTACAAATAGTTTCTGTTCTCACTGCGCGGCGGCTGGCAAATACAACTTCGTTCGGATTTTCCTGAAATCGCCCTTTGGCAACGCGGGTTTCAATTCGAGTTTCCCGACATATTCCACGAATCGCGTTAACCCCTTGGGAGTTATTCCTCAAGCGTTGCCCGCAAAAAGGCCCAATCGAAGGCGGGACCAGGATCGGTTTTTCGATGAGGGGCAATGTGTTCGTGACCGACGATGTGCCCTAACGGCACGGGATAACGGCCCCGCAATCGGCGAATGAGCTGGATAAGTTGGGTGTACTGAACGGGTTCGTAGGGCCGATCATCGACGCCTTCCAGTTCGATGCCGAGGGAAAAGTCATTACAGGCCCCTCGCCCGTTCCACGACGAAGCGCCCGCGTGCCACGCCCGTCGATCCGTTCCCACGAATTGCACCAGTTCCCCCGTGCGCCGAATGACGAAATGGGCCGACACCCGTAAGCCAGCGATCTCTTGAAAATACGCATGGGCGTGGGGGTCGAGGCAACCGAGAAATAACGCGTCGATGGCCGTACCGCCAAATTGACCGGGCGGCAGACTGATGTTGTGGATGACGAACAGCTCGACGGTCATTCCCGACGGCCGCTGATCCCAATGGGGGGAGGGTACCCATTTTGCCCCCGACCACCATCCGCCCCACGCCACCGTGTTGGTTAGCGCAATCGCCGAAGAATCTACTGAGGATCGAGATTTCATTCGCCTTCGTCGAACTTGCGATTGATGAGGTCTTCAATGGCGAGGGCAGCGAGTTCTTCGTCTTCGCCGTCCACTTCTAACCACAGCTCTGTTCCTTGACTGGCGGCGAGCATCATCACATCCAAAATCCCCTTGGCATTGACCCGTTTTTTGTCTCGAACCAATTGGATTTGGGCGGCAAATTGGGCGGCGGTCTGTACGAGTTTGGCACTTGCACGGGCGTGTAACCCCAACTTGTTGCTGATGAGGACGGGGCGGCGAATCACAAGTCTTTTCCCAACGCAGGCCCGTGAGGGGTAGCCAATTCGCGATGGCGCACCGTGACATGGGCATAATGATCGGCAAATAATTGCGCAAGTTGTTCGACGATAAACACTGATCGGTGCTGTCCCCCGGTGCAGCCAATGGCAACCGTCAAGTAACTGCGGTCGGATTGGGCAAAAGCGTTCACCCATCGTTGAAGAAACTGATTGAGTTCGTCGCGCATTTGTAACACCAGATCGTGTTCCTCTAAAAAAGCAATCACTGGAGCATCTCGCCCCGTTAACCCCCGTAGGCGCGGCACCCAGTGGGGGTTAGGTAAACAGCGAACATCGAAAACAAAATCGGCGTCGGCTGGAACCCCGTGTTTATAAGCAAAAGACTCAAACTGTAAAGCGAGTTGCGCACGGTCACAGGGATGGGACGGCAGCCGCAACCTAATCAAATTGCGTAATTCGTGAACATTATTCTGACTCGTGTCGATGACGAGATCCGCAATTTCCGCCAAGCCACTTAAACGCGAACGTTCCAAGCGAATGGCGTCGGCGAGACTGTTGACCTGTTCGCCCAACGGATGGGGACGACGCGTTTCACTGTAACGCTGCAAAATGACCTCATCGCGGGCCGTCAAAAAGACCAGTTCTACCAGAAGTCCCCGCGGTTTAAGCGCCCCCAACATCGCCGTTAATAACGGGAGTTCCTCGGGAAGACGACGGGTGTCCAACCCAATGGCGGCTTGGGTCAGTTGTCGTTGCGAAATGGTGTCGATAAACGGCAGCAGCAAAGTGACCGGTAGATTATCGACGCAGTAAAAATCGAGGTCTTCAAGGGTATCTAGGGCCGTACTTTTGCCCGATCCCGCCAGTCCACTGACTAAAATAAGGCGCATTATTGTCTCTTCGGCGGTCGCGATGGGCGCATTCGACAACGCGACGCTTTCGCCGACAAGCCACTTGCGTTTCCCACAAGCCCGTTAAGCCAGATGCCGACGGCTCAAATACTCGTGGCTCTGCATCTCCTGCAACCGACTCACGACCCGTGCGTACTCAAACCGCAACTTTTCGCCCTGATACAGCCCATGAATCTCGGCGGCGGCGGTGACGATGAGTTTGACATTGCGGTCGTAAAACTCGTCGATCAAGGTCAGGAAACGGCGGGCTTGGTTATCCATTGTGGTGTCCAAAATCGGGATATTCGAGAGCAATACCGTATGAAAACACCGAGCGATTTCGATGTAATCTGCGGCACTTCGCGGCCCATCACACAGCGCCGAGAAATCAAACCACGCCACGCTGTCCGCTAACCGTCTTGTAGGGATAAGCCGCCCCTCAATCTCCAATGCCTCACCCAAAGCACCTGGCTCGGGGGCCAAGATCGCAAAACTCTCCTCCAGGATTTGTTCGGCACGGGGATCCAGGGGAAAGTGGTAGATTTCCGCTTTTTCGAGGTAACGCAATCGGTAATCGGTTCCGCCGTCCAAATTGAACACCTCCATGTGCCGTTTGATGAGTTCGATGGCCGGCAAGAACCGCGCCCGTTGAAGGCCATCCTGGTACAGCAGATCGGGGACGAGATTGGAGGTCGCGACAAACACCACCCGTCGCGCAAATAGGCCCTCCAGCAGTTTTGCCAAAATCATCGCATCCGTAATGTCGGTCACGAAAAATTCGTCCAAACAGATCACCCGCGCCTGCTCGGCAAACCGTTGGGCGACTTGTTCTAGCGGGTCGGGTTGTTGGGGGAGATGCTTGAGTGCTGCGTGGACTTTCTGCATAAACCGATGAAAGTGGAGTCGCTTTTTCTCGGGGAACGGCAACGCGTCGAAAAAGGCATCCACTAGATAAGTTTTTCCCCGACCCACGCCCCCCCAAAGATACAATCCCTTAATCGGCGGAAGCGACGGTTGGGGTCGCACGAGGCGTTGAAACCAATTTTGGTTCGATGGCTTGGGGGGGGTGACCAGTTGATCGTAAATGTGTTGAAGGCGCTTGATAGCGGCTTCTTGGGCAGGATCGTGAACAAAATCCGAGCGTTTGAGATCTTGGCGATAACGTTCGTAAGGCATGAGGGGAATGGATTGAAAGGGCAGCCCATCGTGACGGGAATCGTTCGCAAAAAAAAGCGTTTATGCAAGGGGATTGTGCGCGTTGGCTGCGGGTGTTCGAGGAATCGACCACGATCCCGTCGAAGTGGTGCGTGTGGGTTGAACTAGAGCGGACTCGGTGATAATCATCAGTTTAGAGTCCAATTTGCGCACCTCTATCAATGGGATTCCAATCTGGGAAGCCAGCAAGACAAGGCGCTCTGCCACGGAAACGGTAATGGTGTCGTCCAAGAATCAAGCCCTTGGGAATAGGCCCACAACCCTTGAAAAATCCGCTGGCGGGTTTCAATCGGAACTTCCCCCACAATCAACGCCCACTCCAGAGGCAATCTCAACGATAGCCAAGCGAGATCGCCGTTGCGTAAGGGATTCCAGGCCGCCCATAACTGGGCTTGTCGCTGCGGTGTACCACAAAATTCGAGTTTAGCTACGGCCTGTCTCAGCCCTTGGGGATTGTGATCTCGTTGAGCCAACCAGAGCAATTCAGTGGTCGTTGCCAAGCGTAAACCGCCCTCGAATTCCCTGCCCTGAAAATAAAGTGCAGCCAAAAGCAGGCGGCCTCGATGCGGTGGCCCGTCGAGGGTGAGCGGTTGCATCAAGCGAATAATGGCCGCTTCGTGAGCGACAGCCCAGCGCCATGCCAAGACAGCGCGATCAGGTGGCGGGGGCAATTGCAGGGCGTGACTGCCGTGTGCATAGGGGGTTCGGCGACGAAAAGGAATGACTTTGGCGGTCATGGCATTAATCTCCTCATCTCCCGTTTTGGGGAAATAACGGGCAATTTATTTTTATTAGGAATAGGGTCGGTCAAATTTTTCGAGCGTGCACCCAACAAAAAATGCAATTAGTTAAGTAAAACGCCGTATCGCTATCGAAAGAGCCGCTCGCGTCCATATAGGACGAAATTGGCGGTTAGTTCTATGGGGTTCTAGGTCGCGCGATCACGATTAGGGGATTTTAGGCCAACCCGTTGCCGAAACCTCATAGTGGTCAAACCAAGTCAACCAATCCGCATTCATCAGCGGTTTACTGATGTGATAGCCCTGTCCGACGAGTCCTCGCCAGCGGCGCAAGAAATGGTAGGTCTCGGCATCTTCGATTCCCTCCGCGACTACACTAATCCCTAAACCGCTCCCCAACTGAATAATCGACTGCACAATCAACGCCGCCTCGCCATTCCGAACACACGCATCAATAAACTGACGGTCGATTTTGAGTTCGCTGTAGGGCAGCGCGTAGAGCTGTTCGAGGGAGGAATGCCCGGTGCCTAAGTCGTCAATCGAGAGCTGAAACCCCTTAATCCGCAAGCGCGTTAGGATGTCCAAGCTCGTTGGCCCCGGATTCACGGCCCAAGTTTCGGTAATTTCCCAAGTGAAACGATGAATCGGCAAACCATACCCCGTAATCACATGAGCTAAGCGGTCGGGCAAGGTGATGTCATTGAGGAGCCGCGCCGAGAGGTTGACGGACATCTGTAAGTGATTCATCGCCTTTGGCCAATGCACCATGTCCGCACAAATTTGGTGCAACAACAGATCGGTCAGTGGATGAATAAGCCCCGTGGACTCGGCCAAACTGATAAAGGCCTGAGGCGGCACAACGACCTGTTGCGGATGTAACCAGCGCGCCAACGCCTCGACCCCGACGATGTTATTGGTCGTCAATGCGACCTGGGGTTGATAGCGCACCTGCATTTGGCGATGGTCGATGGCCCGTTGCAACTCTTCCTGGGTAATGACATGGCTAGGCAACAGACCGTGGACGAGAGGTAAGGCCTGCTCGGCGGCAATGGGCGCGAGACATTTTCGCAGGGTATCTAGATCAAAGGGTTTCGCCAGCAACGGCCCCATATCGAGTTGTAACGCTTCCCCTAAACGCTTGGCAGTCTGCAAAATTCGATGATCGACCCCGCTCATCAAGCAAATTCTTGCTCGACAGGATTGGGCCGCCAACTGCCGTAGCCACTCCACGCCATCCACATCGCTCATTTGGAGATCGAGCAAAATCACCGTGGGATCAAATTCGCGCACCGTATCGAGCACATGTCGCGGATCGGTCACACTGCGGCAGACGTACTCCATTTGTTGACCGATGCGACTGGTGAGCTTTCCCATGTGGGGGTCGTCGTCGATGGTGAGCAGGCGCAGGGGCATAACAACAGTTCTCTCTAAGTGGGCGATCAGCGAGCAAGTCGAAGGCATGTGACATCGCATTGTGCCCCAACTGCAAGATCAAGCGAGTTATTGCCAATGATTTAACAGAAAAAAATCGGCACCGTCTTCCCGATTCAGGGCGAAAGTGCCGAAGTTTAGGCGTTTAATTTTCTCGATGCGGGGTTACCGACGAGGAGGGGGTGGGGCAAATCCGGAATCCTCTGGCCAAAAACGGTTTTCTTGGCGCGGGCGACGGCCACAATCCAATAATCCACGATCACACAATGTTTCCCGCCATTCGTATTTGTAAAAGTAACGCAAAGCCACCCTCTGCTCGGGGCGAAACTCGACTTGGCGTGAAGGAGAATCTACGGATTCGCCAAACCCGGTTCCGGGGGCGGCGGGGGCAGAACGCAGCGAGGGCATCCCCGCTAAAGGCGGTTGAGGACGCGCCCGCTGTTCGGGGTAAACCGCGACCGCAATCACGCCCATCGCACTCTCGTCACCCCACGCTGCCGCATAAGAACTGTCGGCTTGGGTGAAAATGAAGCGGTTTACGCGATTTTGGGCCGTCCGCCAGCCTTCATAGCGTCCACGTCCGCCGGGTTCCAACACATACATGCGTTCCCGAGGCGTTAAATTCGACGCTTCCCCCGAAATGATGTTACGGCCATCGACCGCAATTACGAGACCGATCCGCTCACGGGAGTGGTTACGCACTTCGATTTGATACCGTTGACGGGGTAACGCTTCGATGTAGGCCCGATAGTCGTTGCCGCGACTTAAATCGGCGGCGTAAATCTCGCGGAACGGTCGGCCACGATCGTCGATCACGCGAATCTCGACATCACGGGGATTCCAGCCTTGGGCGAACGCGGGGGATAGCCCCATGACAGCCAACAGTAATAGCCAAATCAGCGACATAAATAAGGTTCCTCGGTGGACGGTGGACAATGAATTGGGTTTGGCCAAATTAAAGGAACGCAATTAAATCGGGGCTGAGTCCTCACTGGGAACCAGAAAACTGAGGCGGTTCAGGGAGCGATTGGAAATGAATTTTATTCCCCCCTCAACTCA
The DNA here is from genome assembly GCA_964613675.1 of uncultured Candidatus Competibacteraceae bacterium. GTDB lineage: Bacteria > Pseudomonadota > Gammaproteobacteria > Competibacterales > Competibacteraceae > DAIUCA01. The sequence continues at coordinate 3,452 of CAZTIH010000015.1, read as the reverse complement.
AGCGATCAACCACCTCACTGAACCCGCTCACCGCGCTGATTTCGAGTTCAGGCACGACGCCTTTTCGCGGGGCATTTCCCTTGGGCACAATCGCTTGGCGGTAACCGTGTTTGACAGCTTCCTTAAGGCGTTCCTCGCCATTGGGCACGGGTCGAATTTCCCCGGCTAACCCGACTTCCCCAAACACGATCAAGTCCTGAGGGACACACCGATTGCGATAGCTGGAGAGCGCCGCGATGAGGACGGCTAGATCCGAAGCGGTTTCATTGATCCGAACGCCCCCCACCGCATTGACATACACATCTTGGTCGTACATGGCGATTCCCCCATGGCGATGAAGGATGGCGAGAAGCATCGCCAGACGATTTTGTTCAACGCCCACCGTGATGCGGCGCGGATAGCCCCCATGACTACTGTCAACAAGGGCTTGAATTTCGACGAGTAACGGTCGTGTTCCTTCGCGCGTGACCATGATGACGCTCCCGGCAACGGGGGTTTCGTGACGAGAGAGAAAGATGGCGGACGGGTTGTTCACCTCTTTGAGGCCCCGTTCGGTCATCGCGAAGATGCCTAATTCGTTCACCGGTCCAAAGCGATTTTTCACGGCCCGCATCAATCGATAACGGCTCCCTGGATCGCCCTCGAAGTACAGCACCGTATCCACCATGTGTTCGAGAACGCGGGGACCGGCAATGGCCCCTTCTTTCGTCACATGGCCCACGAGAAACAGGGCGGTTTGGCTCCGTTTGGCGTAACGCACCAATTGGGCGGCGCTTTCCCGAATCTGCGATACCGACCCCGGCGCCGAGGTTAAGCGATCCGTAAAAATGGTTTGAACCGAATCAATGACCATCACTTGGGGTTTTTCTTGTTCTGCGGCACGGAGAATGGCGTCGATATTGGTTTCGGGGAGCAGCCGTACGCCTTCCGCGCCCACCCCCAAGCGCAGTCCCCGTAAACGCACCTGTTGGGGAGATTCTTCACCGGTCACATACAACACCCGTTGCTGACGTCCGACCCAAGCGAGGGTTTGCAAGAGCAAGGTCGATTTGCCAATTCCGGGATCACCTCCGATCAGCACCACTGAACCGATGACAAGTCCTCCCCCCAAAACGCGATCGAGTTCTTGAATGCCGCAGGGGATGCGATGTTCTTCGGTAGCGACGACCTCAGAAAGTAATTGAACCCCTTCTGCAGTAGCCACGCCGGCATATCCCCCACTACGGGGATTGGCGGCATTGGGCTTAGGGACGACGGGCGGGGGGACAAACTCTTCGAGGCTATTCCACGCCCCACAGTCGGGACATTGCCCCAGCCATTTGGGGTGTTGGGCCCCACAGTCGTTACAAGCAAATAATGTTTTGATTCGCGCCATTTTGGTTCACTTTCACTCGGTTTTGCACTTTTTTAGTGCATAAAAGATCTTTTTTGGTGCAAAAACAGTGCAATTTCGCGCCAAGACAAGGCAGCGTTCGTCGCTAAACTTAATGTGCATTCAAGGTGTTGCAAGCTAACGGTAATCTAGGCATCGCATTTGCTAAAAGCAATAATCTCGACTGCTTGCTTTTTTTATTCCTTTCATGTGGGTGCTTAAACCTATGAATTATATGTGGTTATTAGGGTTAATGGTGGCGGGCCTGTTGAACAGTCCGTTGGTTTACGCCGAAGAAGCGTTGGCGATCAATCCAGCAGATACGGCCTGGTTACTGACTTCAGCAGCATTAGTCATGTTCATGACCCCGGGGCTTGCCCTGTTTTATGGGGGATTAGTGCGTTCCAAAAATGCGCTCAACATGTTTATGAAAGTGTTTAGCGCGATGGGACTGATTACAGTGCTTTGGGTCGTCGTGGGGTACAGCCTCGCCTTCAATAATGTGGGCCTTGGGGTAATTGGCGGGTTGAACTGGATCATGTTGAACGGCGTGGGCCTCGATCCCAGCCCGGATTATGCGAGCACCGTTCCCCATCAACTGTTTATGGTCTTCCAGATGATGTTTGCCATCATTACACCGGCGATTATTGCTGGGGGGGTCGCCGAACGGATGAAGTTTTCGAGCTTTGTGGTGTTCATGGGACTGTGGAGCTTATTTGTGTACGCCCCCTTAGCCTACATGGTGTGGGGAGACGGCGGCTTTTTAGGCAGCATCGGGAAATTAGACTTTGCTGGCGGGACGGTCGTCCACATTTCCTCGGGTTTTTCGGCGTTGGTGCTCGCGATCATCTTAGGTCGTCGCAAGATTGCTTATAACGAAGATCCTCGTCCCCACAACTTACCTTTCACCCTATTTGGGGCGGGAATTTTGTGGTTTGGCTGGTTTGGATTCAATGCGGGATCGGCGTTGGCTGCTGATGGGGTTGCCGTTAACGCCTTTGTTGTAACCCATGTTTCAAGCGCGACGGCAGCATTGGTGTGGATTTTGTTGGAAAGCGCGTTCCACGGGAAACCAACCGCTTTGGGCTTTGCCACGGGGATTGTCGCGGGATTGGTTGCCATTACGCCGGCGGCGGGGTTTGTCGATGTGACTGGAGCAATTATTTTGGGTTCGACGGTTTCGGTCGTGTGCTTGTTCGCTATTCGACTCAAAAGTGCGTTGGGCTATGACGACTCTTTAGATGCGTTTGGGGTTCACGGCGTTGGGGGACTATGGGGTGCGTTGTTATTGGCATTCTTGGCGAACCCCGCCGTTGATGCGGATGCGACGGGACTATTTTACGGGGGCAGCATTAACATACTCGTGACTCAATGCATTGGCGTTGGCGTTGGGATTGGCGTAGCGGTCGTCGGCACGATCATTATTGCCACGATAATTAGTGTGGTGATGGGGCTGCGCGTGGAAGATGAAGAAGAACAGACGGGCTTAGATGTTCATCTGCACGGCGAAATCGCCTACAACACCACGAAGTAAGTCTTTTTAGGGGTTTCACTGGGCGTAGATGGAAAACAGGGACGTTGGCTTTAAACGAAGGGGTTCCCCGCCCTGAACAGCGGGGTTTGTCACACATATATTCAGGGTAGCTCACTTGTACCGACGCAATTCTCTTCAGAGGGCAAAGGTTGTGCGGGCCACACCCAGTAGCCTCCATGAGGATGAGGGAGGAGCGCGAGGGGCAACCCAAAAACTTTAGACAGTTGAGGGGCGGCACAGACCGTCTGCGGTTCCCCCCACGCTACCAACTTCCCGCCTTGCAAGAGCAGCAATTGATCTGCGTAGTGCAACGCCAGATTGAGGTCGTGCAACACCACAACCACCGTCACGCCTCGTCGAGCCAGGGTGCGCACGCTTCGCAAAATCTGATGTTGATGGGCTAAATCCAAGTGATTTAGGGGTTCGTCGAGGAGAAGGGCGGCGTTAGGCATCTCCCAAATTTGGGCCAAAACCCGCGCCAACTGTACGCGCTGGCGTTCCCCGCCCGACAAACTCGGATACAACCGCTCCGCCAAATGTGCGGCG